>JAYTKJ010000371.1:0-1684 GCA_043730365.1 Acidobacteriota bacterium
GGCGATCCCCGCGCCAATATCGGCACTGTCCGCCCCGGCCAGATCGACACCACCTCCGGTCCCCGCATCATGCAGATGGGCCTGCGGTTTGTGTTCTAACGCTCAACGGACTCTGCCGTGATGGCGGCGATCGGGTGCGCCGCGTTCCGCGCTCCGGCGGCGACCGGGCGCACGGCATGCCCCGCTCCAGCGGCGTTCGGGCGTGCCGCGATCCCTGCGCCGGCGGTGACCGGCCGCGCCGCATTCCCCTCGCCGCCGGAGCGATCCAGTGAAACAGGCATCGGGAATTCTTCGAAGCGGATACTATTATATGGAATCGGCGCGGTTCCTTCCGAATCCCGCCTTCGTTGATGGAGGAGATCAGTATGCCCGGACGATTAATCGATATTGAGGCCGACGGACCAGGGGCGCCACCGCCGGTTAGCCGCGGACGTTTTGGATGCGGAAGCATTATCCTGGGCCTGTTTCTTTTCCTGATTGTGGCGAAATCCGTGGCCTCGTCGATTCTTGATTACCAGTGGTGGAATGAGGTCGGCCAGTTAGACACCTGGTGGAAACAGGTTTATCTCCACACCGCTCCTTTGCTTTACGCCACCGTGTTCGGCTACATCGTCCTCTGGATCGTTCACGCCCGCGCCATGAAAGCGGGCGGAGCCAGTCTCTCCCGGTTTCCCTGGTATGCCCGGATCTCCTCGGTTGTCCTGTTGCCTCTGGCTTGGGTCCTTGCCGCCGTGCAATTCTCCTCCTGGGACATCGCCACCTGGCTTGGCAGCCGCGGAATAACAGATTCCTCCGATTGGCGCGATCCCGTCTTTGGCAACTCCATCGAGTTCTATTTCTTCGAACTGCCCGTTTACAAAAGCTTCGCGACTTACCTCTTCGTGCTCCTCGCCGTCTGCGCCATCGGCTATTGGCTTGTGAGCCGGCTGTGGACCCTGCGTAGCCGCTTTACCGGCGGGCAGATCATGATCGATTGGCAGGACATGACCGGTGGCGACCTTCTCGGCGCCCGCCTGCTGGGCGCCGCGGCGCTCCTCGCCCTGGCCGTCCGCGAGTGGTTCGGCCGATACAGCTCCCTCTACGACAGTCACCCGTTCCTCACCGGAGCCGACTACGTCGCCGTCAACCTAACTATCCCCCTCACCGCCGCCTGGGCCATTCTCATCGTCATCGGCGCCGCCCTGCTCGCTTCCGGACGGGGACGACTGGCGTTGGCGATTTTGCTCTTCCTCCCCATTCGCGCCGTCGTTCCCGGCATCGTCAACTCGGTCCACGTTCGACCGAATGAAATAACGCTCCAGCAGCCATATATCCAACATCACATGCGCGCCACCAGGGCCGCCTATGGTCTCGGCGCCAGCCTCAAGGAACTGCGTGTTAAAGCATCTCCCACCGGAAAGTTCGATATTGCGGCTAATCAAGCCTCGCTCGAAAACGTTCGCCTCTGGGACTGGCAGGCTTTCCACGACACCATTACCCAGATTCAGCCACTCCGGCCTTACACCTATGTGGACACCGACATCGACCGCTACCGCATCGGCGGCAAGCTCCGCCAGGTGCTCCTTTCCCCCCGTGAACTCGATATTCAACAACTGGGCGAAGCCCGCAACCGCTGGCCCAATCGCCACGTGATCTACACGCATGGCTACGGTGTTGTCGCCGCCGACGCCAATCGAATTACGCC
>JAYTKJ010000372.1:0-3254 GCA_043730365.1 Acidobacteriota bacterium
CTGTCTGAGTACCCCGCCTTGTGCGCCCGTAGCTCAGCTGGATAGAGTATCTGGCTACGAACCAGAGGGTCGCATGTTCGAATCATGCCGGGCGCACCACCTCAAAAAACTCAGCGGCTGTGGAGCGGTGCTCAGCGTTTCATGTCCGCAGGATTCACCGCATCGGTGACGCCGCGGGTCACGAACTTAATGTAAGCAATCACGTCGGCCAACTCCTCCTGCGTGTAGCCCGTGGATTCCGGCGGATGCTTCCACTTGGCGTTGTCCCGGCTGGACTTGATTTCGGCTTTTTTCAGGGTAACCGGCTTGGGCGCTCCCGCCGACAAGTCGTAGTACAGCACACCCTCCGGCGTCTCCCCGTGTTGCATAGCAGGGAACTTCCGGCCGGCCGTGGTTTCCAACTCCACAACGTAAGCTGTCCGCGTGGCCAGTACTGCGATGGCCATGGCGTGTGGGCTCACCACCGCGATGTTCTTGAGATCGGGCCCCGCCGGCGTGCCTTTGCCTTCGAGTTGATGGCAGGTGGCGCACGGCAACCCTTTGGTGGATTGGAAAAACAAAGTAGAACCGCGCTTGGCCTGCTCCGGCATGTCAGCTCCGCGACACACGCCCATGGAGACTGCCAAGCCCAGGATAAGTTGCTGGCGCATCGACTTCACCTCGCCGACACTGTTGCAAACGGGGGGCCGCTCGGGGGCTTCGCTCAAGGGCCCTGAAAACACGGCGGGCCGCCACTTCCGGCTGATGAAGCAATTGGTCGAGTTGGGTGAGATTGCGCAGCGCCGGGGAGAAATTGAGTAGTTCGGCGCGCCGCCACAGTGTAAACTGTTCAAAGGGAGACGGAGGTTTTGTTAACTACTTCACGCTCACTGGAAGCAGCTGCGAGGAGTAGCCGTTCGTAGCAATGCAACCTAACCGCACTGAACGGGTCGAATCGATCTTTCGCGACACCGCCGAACTGCCGCGCGCCGAGCGCCCCGCCTACCTTGATATGGTTTGCGCGGGCGACCCCGCACTGCGCACCGATGTAGAGCATCGTCTCGCCGAACTGCAAGAGACCGAGACCGTCGAAATCGACTTGCGCAGGTCCAGCCAGAGCCTGCGAAGCGGCGATGTCCTCCAAGGCCGCTTCTGCATCCGCCGCTTCGTGGGCCAAGGTGGAATGGGTGAAGTATATGAAGCAGACGACCAGGAATTGGGCGGCCGGGTAGCGCTCAAGACGATTCGCCCGAACCTGCTTGAAGACCACGAGTTCCTGGGGCGCTTCCGCCGCGAAGTTCAGCTCGCCCGCCAGGTAACGCATCCCAACATCTGCCGCATGTTCGACCTGGGGCACGATCGCCGCGGGGACAAAGAACGCGTCTTCCTGACCATGGAATTCCTGGATGGCGAGACCCTGACGGACTACCTGCGCCGCCACGGAGCGCTGACCATGGAGGCGGCCCTGCCGCTGGTCAAGCAGATGCTCGATGGGCTGGGAGCGCTGCACGAAAAAGGCATCGTGCATCGCGACTTCAAGCCGGGCAACGTCATGGTGGTGGCTTCGTCCGTCGGCCCGCCTCGTGCCGTGATTAGCGATTTCGGCCTCGCTCGCGCGCTGGTCGATTCGTCGATGAAAGTCAGTCTGAGCCGCACCGGCCACGTGATGGGCACGCCCGACTACATGGCGCCGGAGCAATTGCTGGGCCGCGCCATTACACCATCCTCCGATCTCTATTCGCTGGGCCTGGTGATGTATGAAATGCTCACCGGCCGCAAAGCGTTTCCCGGCGGTCAACCGGTGGAGAACGCCGTGCAGCGAATCGTCGAGAAGCCGACGCCGCCGAGCCATCACTCCTCGGAGATCAGCGTCACCTGGAACGACGTTATTTTGCGGTGCCTCGAGCGCGAGCCTAAGGACCGGCCAACGTCCGCCGCCGACGTGTGGTCTCGCCTGGCCGGCAGCGGCAGCGTTCCTGTCGCGATTTTACGATCGCGGCCCAAGTGGTTAGCCCTGCCGCGAGGCCGCACCGTCGCCAGGATTGGGTTGGTGTTCGCGCTGGCCATGGTGGCTGGTCTTGTAGGATGGCTACTGCGTAAACCTCGCGCCGAAGTGCGTATCATGAGCGCTCGACGATTAACGCAGATCACCGGGTTGCACGCCTACCCCAGCCTTTCTCCGGACGGCAAGGATGTGATCTTCTCGTCCGATCGCGGCGACGGCCGGCGGCTGAATCTGTGGAAACAGCCGGTGGCTGGTGGAGACGCCGTCCGGCTGACCGAGGCTGACGCCGACGACACCGAACCGACCTTGTCGCCCAACGGCAAGATGCTGGCCTTTCGATCCACCCGCGATGTGGGCGGGATATTTTCCATGCCGGCGGCGGGCGGGATCCCGCGCCTGATTGGGCCATCGGGAAGAGGCCCGCGCTTTTCACCCGACGGAGAGCACATCATTTACTCGGTGCCGGACCCGCTCACAGGACACGGCCGCGCTTATGCTTGTGGAGCGGCGTCCAAGGCCGTGGCTGATGTCCCCGATCAGTTGCTGCGTGATTTTGAGGACGTCCACAATATTGCCTGGCTGCCGGCCTACGGTCAAGTGGCGTTTTGCGGAACGCGGCGGAGCAACGATCCAGCCCTGGAGCATGACTTCTGGGTAGCGAATATCTGGAAAGCAGAAGCGATTAAGACTGGTGCCTTCGACGCGATGAAGCCGCTCCGTGTCTCAGCCCACTCCTCCACACTCGCCGCCAGTTCACTGCAATGGCATGCGGGCGGATTACTGTTTGTAGGTGATTCGGCTGAAGGCAACTCGGTGTGGCATCTGCCGTTGACCTCGTCATACAAAGCCGCCGGTCCCCCTCGCTTGGTCTCCTCCGGCATCCATCCGTCGGCCGGAGGCGGGCGTATCGCCTTTTCACTGGCCTCCGCCAACTCCGACATCTGGGCCTTGCCGATTGACCCGAACCGCGGCGTCTTGAAGGGAGCAGCGGAACGGCTCACCACCGACACCGCCGAAGACGTGATGCCCGCCATCACCGCGGACGGACAAACCATCGCGTTCGGCTCCCGGCGCTCAGATCCGGGGCAGATGGAGTACGGAGCATTTGCGTTCAGCTTGTGGAAGCTGGACCGGCTGACGCGCAAGGAATCCGCCGTCGAAGGAGCCAAGATGCCGTTTGGAAAAATGAAGCTCTGCTCGGCCCCTGATCGCGCTGTCTATCGGTTCCTGGAGGGAGAACCCAACCGCAAGACGGCCATCTACGAGACCG
>JAYTKJ010000373.1:0-2500 GCA_043730365.1 Acidobacteriota bacterium
TCTTTATGAAAATCGTTAAGTCCAAGTTGCACTTTGCAGTGCCGATTTTGTTGTGCCTGCTCTCCTCAGAATTGGACGCGCAGACAGTGGCAGGTCAGATTTCAGGCCTGGTTACCGATCCCTCGGGTGCGGCGATTGCCGACGCCAGTGTGGTGGTCACCGATCTTGATCGCAACGTTACGCTGCGCTCCACGTCCAACGAGAGCGGTTTTTATCTGGTGTCCCCGCTGCCGCCGGGCCGCTACAAGCTCCGCGCGGAAAAGGCGGGCTTCCGGGCCTATATGGTTGAACTGGTGCCGATCGCAACCCAGCAGAAGGCGGAGGTCAGTATCGCGCTGCAAGTGGGCGCGGTCTCGGAGAGCGTGACGGTGACAGGCGGCGCGCAGTTGGTGGATACCACCACGGCGACGCTCAGCGGCGTGGTGGAGAATAAGCGGATCATTGACCTGCCTTTGAACGGGCGCAACGTCTACTCGCTGGCGTGGGCCACGGCCGGTGTCTTCCCTCAGCGGCCGGCAGCCGGCAGTGCGAACGAAGGGTTCCATTCGATCGGCATCTTCACAGTGAACGGCGGGCGCGACTCGTCTAATGCGATTCTCATGGACGGCGTGCCGGTGACGATGAATTCCAACACCGCGAACATGAACGCCAATAGCGCGGTGCCTTCGGTGGAAGGCGTCGAGGAATTCCGGATTCAAACGAACTCTTACAGCGCGGAGTACGGGCGTTCGGGCGGCGGTGTGCTGACGATCGCCACCAAGTCCGGGACCAACACCCTGCACGGCAGCCTGTTTGAGTTTGTGAGGAACAGCAAATTGGACGCCAATAACTGGTTTGCGAATGCCAGCGGGGCGAAGCTGGCCACGTTCCAGCGCAACGAGTTTGGCGCCAGCGCTGGTGGACCCATTGTGATTCCGAAAGTCTATGATGGGCGGAACAAGTCGTTTTGGTTCGGAGTTTATGAGGGGCGCCGGCAACGTTCGGCCTCGACCAGATTCTTTACGTTGCCGTCGGACGAGCAGATGGCCGGCGACTTTTCGAAGACGTTGACGGCGGGGGGGCAGTTGCGGAACGTTTATGATCCTTTCTCGACGACGGCGGATCCGGCGCGCCCGGGCCAGTTCCAACGCACGGTGTTCCCCGGCAATCGTATTCCGTCCAACCGGATCGACCCGGTTTCAGCGAATGTATTGAAGTTTTACGGCCCGCGCCCCAACCTGTTGGGCCAGACGAACACCGGACAGAATAACTTCTTCTTCCAGGGCAAAGCGCCCACGACTGTGAACCGCGCGACTGGGAAATTCGACCACAACTTCAATGAGAACCAGCGCATCTTCTTCCGCTACTCGATTTTCCAGAACGAGAATTCGCAGCCGGAGCTGTGGGCTGGCCCGGGTTGCCCGGACGGCGGTTGTTACTCCAACTACGAGCGAATGCAGAACGTGGCGTTGGACTACAGCTACACGCTGAGTCCGACGACGCTCCTGAGCTTGCGATATGGTTTCGCGCGGTCGATTCTGGACCGCGGTAGTTGGCACAAGGGATTCAAGCCAACGTCGCTGGGTCTGCCCGGATCCGTCGAGACGGGGGCGGACTTGCTCGTGTTTCCAGAGTTCAGCGTAGAAGAGATGACGATGCCCGGTTTGCTGCACCATTGGAATTTCCGGTCGGCCAACCAGTCGCACACGTTCGTGGGGACGCTCTCCAAAGTGCTGGGCAGCCATAGCCTCAAAGTGGGCAGCGAGGTGCGCGAGAACCTGATCAACCACATGCAGGCGCCGTGGAGCTTGAACTTCTCGTTCAACCGGGCGATGACTCAGGGGCCCGATCCGCGCGTGGTTTCGGCCAACGGTGGCGTGGGGTTTGCCTCCTTCCTGTTGGGAACGGGCGCCGGTGGGAGCGAAGTGCACGGCATTCGTCCGGCACTGGAGAGCAAGAGCTTCGGGTTCTATCTCCAGGACGACTGGAAAGTGAACCGGAAACTAACGCTGAATCTGGGTTTGCGTTGGGATTTCGAGACCGGGCTGACCGAGCGGCATAATCGCTACGCTGTGTTTGATCCGAGCGCGGTGAACCCGCTGAGCCAGCGCACGGGCCTCAACCTGCGGGGCGGCTGGACGTTCGCCAACAAGGGCGGCCTCGGACGGACGCTCAAGGGGATTGAGTGGGGCAAGATTGCCCCGCGTATCGGACTCGCTTATCAAATGCGGCCTGGCACGGTGATCCGGGCTGGCGGCGGGATCTTCTACACGATGGCGACGTATGGCGCAAACAACTACGGGACGGCTCCGTTCCGGGCAACGACGCCGTGGGTTCCGACGATTGATGGTGTGACGCCGACCGATTTGTTGCGGAACCCGTTCCCGAACGGAGTCCTGCAGCCGGAAGGGTCGACGAACGGATTGAACGCCGCGCTGGGACAGGGCGTCGGATCGCCGGTTCCCAACACGATGACTACTCCGTATAACTCGCAGTGGAACTTCTCGATCGGGCAGGACCT
>JAYTKJ010000374.1:0-6889 GCA_043730365.1 Acidobacteriota bacterium
CAATTCCTTTTCCGAGATCCAGCGTACGCCCGTCAGGGCCTTGTGCGTTCGCGGAATCGCCGGGTCTGGCTCGCAGACGCCCACCAGTTCAAACTCCGGCAGCCGCCGTAGCGCTTCCACTTTGCCCATCGCATGTGCGTGGCCGACACCGTACACGGCGGCGCGGATAGGCTTGCCATGGATCGCGCCGCTCGCCGCCAAGGCCGCCGCGCCGCTTAGGGTAAGAGTTCGTCGAGTAATCACGCTTGCCTCCTAACGGCTGCTGCCAACGAGATGTTGCGCGAGAAACCCATCCGGCGCAAAGCCGGCTTTTTCAAGAGCCCGTCGGAGCGCTGCTCCCTCATCGCTGCTCATCGCGCGACGCGGCTCCACCGGCACGCCGCAATCGATACCGGACCACGTGAGCATGCGCTTGATCGCCGCCAGCGCCGGGAACGAGAGGACGATGCGAATGAGATCGTTGACGCGGTCCTGGGCCGCACGGGCTTCCGCCCACCGGCCCACCTGCGCGTGAGCGTAGATCGCCAGGAACAGTTCCGGCACCAGATTGTAAAAGCTGCCGATCCCGCCGTGCGCGCCCATCAGAATGCCGGCGGCGCAAACCTCGTCGCGGCCATTGAAGATGGTGTGGCCGGCTCGCTGGATCAGCGACAGGCGATAGAGATCGAAGTCGGTGAATTTGAGACCGACGACGCCGGGAATTGAGCAGAGATCAAAGACGTCTTCCACGGTCTTGATGGACGCCGAAAAGTCAGGGAAGTAGTAGACGAGCACCGGCACGCCCGCGGCGGCGGCGATGGCCTCATAGTAACTGCGGACCTCGCGCAACGTGTAGGCCGAGCCCGGCGGCAAACTGCTCACGGCATGAGCCCCCGCTTTAGCGGCATGGCGCGCCAGCCGGACCGCATCAGCGGTATTCGCGGCGACTACGTGCACAATCGCTGTGCGGCCCACTGGCGTATTGGCGATGGCAACTTCGGCGGTACGTTCGCGCACAGCCGGGGAGAGTTGCAGTCCCTCGCCGGTCTGGCCACAGATATACATCCCGTGGCAACCCGCTTCGTACAGACGGACGAGTAACCGCTCATAGCTGGCCGTGTTCAAACTGCCGTGCTCGTCAATCGGTGTGACGATCGCCGGCATGATTCCGCGTAGTGTGCTCATAGAAGCTCCTTAATTGGTTGGCCCATCTTATCGTCAAAACCGTTGGCCAGGTAGATGGGGCGTCCGATGGGGGACATGTAGGTCTTGGTCCAATCGATCCCGAGTGCCTTGAAAATCGTAGCGTAGAGGTCGCCGGTGGAGACTGGACGGTCCGCCACATAGGCGCCGCGATCGTCACTCGAACCGATGACCTGCCCGCCGCGAACACCGCCGCCACCCACCAGCAATGACCAGCAATCCGGCCAATGATCGCGGCCGCGATTCGGATTGATCACCGGCGTGCGGCCAAACTCGCCGGTCACCAGCACCACCGTCGATTCCAGCATGCCGCGCTGCGCCAGATCCTCCATCAGTGCCGACAAGCTCTGATCCAGCCGAGGCGCCAATGTCTCCCGTAGACGCTTCTCGTTGTCGCCGTGTGTATCCCATTCGCCGTGCTTGTATCCCGCCGCCGTAACAAAACGGCAACCGGCCTCGACCAACCGGCGGGCCATCAGCACGCTTTGCCCGACACGCGTGCGCCCGTAGCGGTCTCGTGTCTTATCCGATTCGCGCGAAGGGTCGAACGCCTCTTTCACCTTCGGCGATAACAGCATGCGGAGCGCCTGCGCCTGGAATGTGTCCATCTTGACCAGCTCAGCCGAAGTCTCCTGGCGGCGGTAGTGCTCGTCCACGATTCGGAGCAACGCGCGTCGATCCTCGATGATCTCCGGAGTGATGGACTTGGGCAGGCTCAGGTCCGGCACCACGAAATCTTTCGCGCTCGGGTCTGGCAGAATCATCGAGTCATAAGCGGGTCCGAGGAACCCTCCGCGATACGCCTCTTCGTAATTGAAGAAGTCGCCTTCGGCCGGCATCGGCACCACGACAAAGAACGGCATGTTCTCGCGTGAACCCATTTCTTTGGACACGATCGAGCCGACGCTAGGGAACTTAAGCGCGGGATTCGGGCGATGGCCGCACAGTGTTTCGATGGTGCCCTGCGGGTGGTTGCGCTCTTGCGTCCGCATCGAGCGGATGATGGAGAGCTTGTCCATATGCCGCGCCGTGGATGGGAAGATTTCGCTGATCTGAACGCCGGAAACATTAGTGGAAATGGGCTTGAAGCCGCCGTTCGCTTTCACATCCCACGAGTCAAGCTGGCTGATGCCGCCCTCAAGCCAAAGCAGGATGCACGCCTTCGCCTGGGCTGTCGGCGCCGCCAGCGCTTGCGCGCGCAGCAAGTCAAGCTGCGTTACGCCCAGAAAGCTGAGGGTGCCGGCCCGCAGGAACGTACCGCGTGTTAGTCCGGCAGAAGGGGGGCGGAAAGAGTTGGTGAGTGGCATCGGCATTCTAGATCAGTGGTTGTTGGCAAACTCGCGTGAACTGATCAGGGCCCACATCAGATTCTCCAATGTCTTCATGCCGCCGGCACCGGGTATAGCGCCGGCAACAACGCGGCCCGCTGGCGATCCGTTGGAAGTCGGGACAGCGAGGCCAGATAAAGTTCTTCGAGCACCTCGTCGCCGCCAGCGCCGCGCTGGATCAATTGGGAGATCCGGCCGCCTTCCTTGGCCAGCTTGGACGTATAGGTGGAGCCGGCCAGCATATGCAGCGCCTGACTCAAGTTCGGCTGCGGTGCGCCTGGCCCGGGAGTCTTGCGCATGGACCGTCCGTAGGCGTCCATGAATTGCGACGTACAGAGGTCGGGAAGCATCTGCATCGCACGTGCACCGGGCGCTGGTGCGCCGCCGCCGGTCATCGCGTGGTAGTCAAACTTTTCCGGAACTCCGGTAGCCGCCGAGATCGCGTCCAGCAGCACCGCAGCTTCGAGCAGCCGCGGCTGCGAACGAGAGTAATTGATGCGGTCCTCTCTGTTAGTCTCGTTGGGCGCCGCCGACAACTTATAAGTGCGCGACTGTACGATCGAGCGCATCAGATGCCTCAAGTCGTACTTGTGATCGCGCAGATCCTTCGCCAGCGCTTCCAGGAGTTCCGGGTGTGAAGGAGGATTGGTGGAGCGGAAGTCGTCGACAGGGTCAACAATGCCCCGGCCAAAGAAGTAGCCCTAGATCCGGTTGGCCGTCGCTTCGGCAAAGTAGGGATGCGCCACGATCCATTGCGCAAGCTTCATCCGCGGGTCTCCCCACTCGGCGGTCGGCAGCGGCTTGCCATCGAGGTACGCCGGCGTCACCTTTTCTTTGGTGCGCGGATGGATCACCGACATATCGCGGCTCTTGTCGGGATGTCTATCGCCCAGCGTATCGACGATGAGCCGCGAATCCCCCAGTTCGGTGACGCCGCCAAAGAAGGCAGTCAGCCCCCAAAATTGATTCTGACTCCAGGTCTCAAACGGATGATTGTGGCACTGCGCGCAATCGATGCGGCGTCCCATGAAGACGCGGATCAACTCCGGCATCAGCACTTCCGGAGCCACCTTCTCGGACACGTAATAGAAGTTGCGGGCCGGGGCGCTGCGGCCTTGCGCTGCGATGCGCTCGATGGCCATTTTGTCGAACGGCTTGTTGGCAATCAGGCTCGTCGTAATCCACTCTTCGTAGGCCTTCAGCGCGGCGGTGTTGTTGGAAGTAACAAAGGTCGCGCGGAACAGGTCGCCGAAACGGAAGGCCCAGTAATCGACAAACTCTGGCGAGGCCAGCAGTGCTTCGATGAGTTCATCGCGCTTGTTCGGCGAGCGGTCCGCCAGGAAACTCGCGCACCCGGGCAGGTGGAGGAAGGGTGCCAGTGAGGTCGACACAAACTCGCCGAAGGAACTCGGCATCGCCTGACAACGCCGCCGGTACGATGGCAACGTCGTTCACGTAGGTTCCACCGCAGATTTCGACATCGAACTGACACCTGATCGGTGAGATCCTCGCGTCGGCCGTTGGAGAGATTCGCCGTCACGAGCGTTGGACACAGGGGACTGACGGGCTCAGACATTGGGAAGGCTCTGGTGCAATTGAAGCTGCGGCGGCCTTGAATAAGGATGTTGCCACCTCGATTGGGAGTAATCCGACTAGGCAGCCAGGGTGGCTTGCCAGATCTCTGGCATCGTCGCCGTGGGCCCGCCCAACTTGCCCATCTTGAACTGCCCCTCCTTGATCTTCTCCGCCAGTTCGATCCCGCCGATCACCACTTTCGCCGTTGCGAAGCTCTTCAGCCCCAACTAAATTGCTGTAGCGAGTTTGGATGCAAAAGCTGCCAAAAGCTGCGTTTTCGCGCATTTTTTGCACATCTTGCAAATCTAGAAATCAACAACTTACGCGGAATCAAAAGTCTGCGGACAAACGAATCCCTCTTCCTCCGCTATTTCGGTTTAGTTGTGACAGCTGGGCTGCCGTTCCTGGCGTCCGGATATGGAGAGAGCCAAGGGACCGCCTTATTTCATGCGAATCACGGGCGGATCGACGCCGCTCACCGGCTCGAAGAGGCCGAACGAAAACACTGCCGATGCCGAGGCAATCGCTATATACTGCTTGCCATCGACAGCATACGTAATCGGTGAAGCCGTCAGCATCTCGCCGACATTGAAGTGCCAGAGGTTCTTACCGTTCTTGGTGTCCAGGGCAACGACATGGCCATCGTCATCACCGCTGAAAATGATGCCGCCCGCCGTCGATACGACGCCCGTCCACATGCGACCCGCACCAGTCATGGGGTACTCCCAGACGCGCTTCCCAGTCTTGGGATCGAGAGCGCGAAGGAACACTTGGCCGCCCTCTTCCGTGGCGCCGCCGCCGGAGAAGTTCTTCATCGGCTGGGGTTGCTGCGCTGAGCGGTAGTACATGCCGCACTGCTCCAGCGTCAGCACGTAGAGCAACCCCGCCACGGGATTATAGGATTGCCCCATCCAGTTCGTCGCGCCCTTCACGCTGGGACAGACCCAGTTACCGTTGGGAGTGGGCTCGCTGTCCGGCAGCTTGATCGGCCGCCCTTTATCGTCAATCCCCTTTGCCCACGTGACCTTGTCGATCAATGGCGTCGCGCGAAGGAATTCACCGGTCACGCGATCGAGCGCATAGAAGAAGCCATTTCGATTGGCGTGTAGCACCGCCTGGCGTCGCCGGCCGCCTATTTCGGTATCAATAAGTACAGGCCAGCTTTGCGCATCCCAGTCGTGGGTATCATGGGGTGTGAACTGGAAATACCATTTCATCTTGCCGCTCGCCAGATCCAGCGCGAGCAATGAGCAGGTGAAGAGGTTGTCGCCGTTCCGTACGGCGCCGTTGTAGTCCGGCCAGGGATTGCCCGTGGTCCAATACAGCGTGTTCAGTTCAGGGTCATAGGTTCCGGAGAGCCACGCCGCGCCGCCGCCATATTCGATAAGATCGCCCCACGTCTCCGATCCTTTCTCGCCTTTCGCGGGAACGGTGTAGGTCTTCCACAACACCTCGCCGGTGTCAGCGGAGAGAGCCATCACGAAGCCGCGCATCCCGCTATCGCCGCCCGCACTGCCGACAATCACGCTACCCCTGGCAATCAATGGGGCAGAAGTGGAGGTGGTGCCTTTCTCCACGTCGGCGAACTTCTTATTGAAGATCAGCCCGCCGCTGTGGCGGTCCAAGGCAACCAGATAGTTATCGCTGGTCGTGAAGTAAACCTTGTCACCCCAGATCGCTGCGCCGCGATTGACGCCCGCCTTCTCCGCGCGGGGATCCGAGTATTGCCACACACGCCGGCCGCTCCGGGCATCGATGGCCGAGACAGAATTGGTGCTAGTGACGTACAGCACCCCTTGGTAGACGATCGGAGAACTTTGCAGACTGCGTGCGCCCGGAACACGGTAGACCCACTTGGGCACAATGTTCTTGGCGTTCTCGGCGGTGATTTGTTTCAGCGGGCTGTAACGCCAGCCGGCGTACGTGCCTGCGTAAGTGAGCCACTCATCACCCGCGCCTTTCACAATATCTTCCTGCCGCACCTGGCCCAATGCTCCGGCCGCGATGACGAGACTGAGGACGGTATGACGTATCATTGCTTGCTACCCTGCTTGCTCCCCTTGCGTGCTTCAGCTCTTGTATTCTGGCTCGCCAGATAAGCCAGTAGATCGCGCAGTTCGTCCCTCGACAACCGGGTCGCGAAATCGGTGGGCATGGGCGTGGACGCAGAGAGCGTCAACTCCTTCACGTCGCTCATATCAATCAAATGGAGAATGCCTTTCATGTCCACAAGCTGTAGGGAATAGTTGCTGCGGTTCTTCGCTACGCCCTTCAGCGTCTGCCCATTCTTCAACACCACCGTTGCCGCTTCATTGCCGAGAAAGGACAGATCCTTCGCCGGTTCGACGATGGCCTCGCGAATGACGGCGAGCGGGTGGCTGCCCCCGATGTTGCTGAGGTCCGGACCCATACGCCCGCCCTGCCCGCGAATCGCGTGGCATTGAGAGCAGCCCGCCTGCGCTCCCCAATAGATGGCCTTCCCGCTATCGGGATCGCCGGGCACAGCATTCGTACTGGCCGGACCCGTCAACGCATGGATGAAGGCAACCAGATTCCAGGTCTGGTCATCGGTCAACTTGGTCGGCGGCATGTCGGTGCCGGGGACGCCTTTGCGAATCACCTGAAAGATCGCGTCATCACCCAGTGGGTGCCACATAGAACGCCGGACAAGGTTCGGCCCGCGAGCCCCGCCCCCGCCATCCGCGCCATGGCAGCCCCCGCAGGAACCCATAAACAACTTTTGGCCTGCGGCTATCGCTTCGGGATTGCCGATTGACGGGTGGTGGGAATCGCTAAGATAAAGG
>JAYTKJ010000375.1:0-11786 GCA_043730365.1 Acidobacteriota bacterium
TCGTGGTGGATTTCATCGACATGGAAGAGCGCAAGAATCGCCAGAAGGTGATGCAGGCGCTTGAAGAGGCGATGGCGTCCGACCGAGCGCCTTACAAGATCCTCCAGTTCAACGATTTTGGCCTGGTGGCGATCACCCGGCGGCGGGTGAAGCAAAGCCTGGAGCGAGCGCTGTGCTCGCCCTGCCCCACTTGCGAGGGAGCCGGCTATGTGAAGAGCGTGCAGACGGTGATGAGCGAGATTCTCACCGAGGCCCACAAGATCCGGCCAGGCCTGGAAGGCAAGGACGTGATGTTGCGCGTCAATCCCGAGGTGGCCAAGGAAATGAAGGCCGTGGCCGACACCTACCTGAAGGAACTGGAAGAAATTCTGGGGCGCGTGGTGATCGTGAAGAGCGATCCGCTGCTGCATCCGGATAAATTCGACTTGGCTTGATTCGTATGACACGCTGTTTGGCGCTGCTGGCGGTGTCGGCGGCGGAATTGGCGGCGCAAACCATGTCGGCGCGATTTCTCACCGAGTTCCGTCGCATGGGAGCGGACGGAGATATTCTGGCCGCCGACGCAATTGGGGCGCCGCGCGAGATTATCTCGCCGGCGCTGATTCGCAACGGCTACACGTCTTTCCACCTGGTTGTGACGGGCCCGCCCGGCGCCAGCTTCATGCTCTACATCGCGTCGAACCCGGATCACGTGCTGCGGCCGGTGCTGCATCGGGTGACTGGCGCGGACCGTCTGGAGCTGGTGAAGTTGACCGAGTCCGGTAAGTTCAACGACAAGGGCGTGAGCATCTATTGGCTGGACGTGTGGACTCCAGGGCCGACCCCCGTAAGCCGGATACGCCTGGAGGCGCAACTCAACATGGGGCAGGACTTCGTGATTACGCCGTTGGAGTTACGGGTATTGGCTGGGACGGTGCCCGCGCAGGCTGCGCCAACGGTGAGCGCCCGCCGGCCGGGCCACGCCGCGGCGAGTGCTTTTGCGCTGCTCGATCAGACGTTGTGCGGAGTGCCCGCCGAATCGCGCGCTCCGGCGGGGGAGGCGCTCAGTATCATGGGCAAGATCATGCGCAACGCGGGCCAGGATATGCTGCTGGCGCGTAAACTAGGGGCGGCGGCGGATACAAAAAGCTGGTGTGCACAACCGGCGGATCGCGCAAATCCGGAAAGCTATTTGCGGATCCGCGATGCCATCTGGCGCGCCAGCCAGTAAAGGCACGCTATACTGACAAGAGCGCAACCGCGCTGCAAGTTCCAGGACCCGGAGAGATGGCCGAGTGGTTGAAGGCGCACGCTTGGAAAGCGTGTATAGGAGAAATTCTATCGAGGGTTCGAATCCCTCTCTCTCCGCCATAAGACTTTACCTCAAAGTATGTAAATATGGAGGTAGGGTCCTTGAATACATAGATGCATGCCCGGAACCTTGTCGCCCGCCTGACCTATCTGCTGCGCCATTCCCCGGCCGTCGTGCTGCTCGGGCCACGCCAAGTGGGCAAGACCACGCTCGCCTTGGATATTGGTGAGCAACGGCCTTCGGTCTATCTCGATCTGGAAGACGACGATGATCGGGCCAAGCTCTCGAACCCCACCCTCTACTTCGCCGATCATCAAAACGAGTTGGTGATACTTGATGAAGTACATCGGGTTCCGGAACTGTTCCAGAGGCTGCGGGGCATCATCGACAAGGGGCGGCGGCAGGGCAAGGCCAACGGGCGATTCCTGCTGCTGGGATCGGCCGCGATGGACCTGCTCCAGCAATCCGGCGAAAGTCTGGCGGGCCGTATTTCCTACTTGGAACTGGGGCCGTTCGACGCGTTGGAGGTCGATCCGCTAGCGATTGAAACGCTGTGGGTGCGAGGTGGCTTCCCGCGCAGCTTCCTGGCGGAGACCGACGAGCTGAGTCTGGAATGGCGGCGCGACTTCATCCGGACCTACCTCGAGCGTGACGTGCCGCAGTTCGGTTCCCGGATACCGGCGGAGACGCTGCGGCGCTTCTGGACGATGCTCGCGCACAACCAAGCTCAGATGCTGAACGCGGCCAATCTGGCGCGGGGCCTGGGGGTCGATGGCAAGACCGTCGCCGGCTACCTCGATCTGCTGGTTGATCTGTTGCTGGTGCGGCGGCTATCGCCCTGGCATCGCAACGCAGGCAAGCGGCTCGTGAAATCGCCCAAGGTGTATGTGCGCGACAGCGGCATCGCTCATGCGCTGCTGGGGATTCGCGACAAGGAGGCGTTGCTTGGCCATCCGGTGGTGGGGCAAACGTGGGAAAGCTTCATCATCGAAACGCTAATCTCCGCGGCTCCTGAAGGAACCGAGGCGCACTACTACCGGACTTCCAATGGGACGGAGATCGATCTGATTCTGACACTGCCTGGCGGAAAGCTGTGGGCCATTGAAGTCAAGCGCAGTTCCGCCCCGAAAACGGAGCGTGGATTTCATTCAGCGTGTGACGATCTCGATCCCGTCAAGCGCTTCATCGTGTACCCGGGCACCGAGCGATTTCGGCTTGACGAAGCCACGGACGCCATCGGCATAGTCGCGTTGGCGAAGGCGCTGCAAGCGGTCAAGTGAGTAATTCTTTGAGCGGGCGGCCTTCCATGGCGCCGGTCTTGACTCCGAGCATCGCGGCGGCAGTGGCGGCGATGTCAATGTGCGAAATGGGCCGCTCGACTTCTCCGCGTGAGATGCCGCGGCCGAGGGCCAGCATCCACATCTGACGGCAGGATGCGTCACCACTGCGGTGATTGAGGAAGCCGTTGGAGGCGTTCATGTCGCCGTCGCGGCCGAGTTCGGGTAGCACCAGCATCGTGGTCTTGCCACGATAGTTGGGGTTCGCTTCGATTTCTTCCCACAACATGCCGGTGAGCCGGTCCGTGCGCGTGATGGCCTGCAGATAGAGCGAGTATGAACCCCAATGCGCCACGTCCATATCCCAGAAATTGACGAGAATGACGCGGGGTGAAAACTCGCGCATCACTTCGCGGGTCATGAAGTACGTGAGTTCGTCGCCGGAACTGGGAGCTTCGGGACCGTTGATGTATTCCACCAGACTGCGGGTCAATGTATCGCGCACGGAGGAATCGAGTTCACGGCCGGCTTTGAAAATCGTCCAACCGAGGCCTTCGTAGCTGGAACTGACCAGCTCTTCGAGTTGACGGAGCACCTTCTCACGGTCCGCCACGCCCTCGCCGCCGCGCTTCTTGGCCACCTGGTCCACGGCCTCGAGCAGCAGTTGCTTGGGCAGTACGAGGTTGGCGCCGTGGGGCAACCCGAAGTCGCAATGAGAACTGGAGCCCATCATCGAGAAGCTCTTGTTGGTGCAGATGGCCCAGGCGTCGGTGGCGGGAGTCTTGAGCTCCTTGCGGTAGTACTCAAAGATGGTGGGCGAGGCGGGGCGTTCGAGGCCGAAATCGTCTACCCGCTGCCAGTTGCCCGTGAGGATGCTGGCCGTGGAATTGTAGTGCGAGAGGACGCCCGCGTTGGAGCAGCTTTTGAAGAATTTGCCTTGCGGTTGCAGGGCGGCCAAGTGCGGAATGTTGCGGAGTCCGTCGGGGGAAAAGGTCTCGGCATAACGAACGCCGCCGCCGAAGGTGACGATGATGACTTTGGGGCGATGGTCCGCTTTAGGTTGCGGGGGATAGGCGAGGAGGCGGCTCGGCAGAATGCGGTTGGCGATGGCGAGGCCGCTCAGTTTGACGAAAGCCCGCTTGGTCAGACGAAGCATCTCGACCTTATCTTAGCAGCGCTGGGGCTAGAATCAGTAGTGGATGATCCGGCGAAGCTTTCTTGCATCAGTTACGGCGGCTGCGGCTCAGACCAAATCCAAACTGCTCTTGCCGAGCGATCAGCCTGACGAATTTGGATTCCGGCTGATGTGGTTCAACCCCGTGGCGCCAATCGATCAGGTGGCGTATCGCTGCAAGATCGGGGGGCTGGTGGAGAAACCGCTGGCGCTGGCGGTGGCGGATTTCCGCAAGCTGCCGCAGGAGAAACAGAATTCGCGGATGAAGTGCGTGCAGTGCTGGTCTGGCAGGGCCGAGTGGGGCGGGTTCCGGTTCGGGCATTTGCTGGAGGCGGCCAAGCCTTCGAAGAAAGCCAAGGCGGTGCGGATTGATTGCGCCGATAAATGGTATGAGTACTTCTCGATCCAGGAAATGCTTTCGCCGCGCGTGATGATGGTGCTGGATATGGCGGGCAAGCCGCTGCCGGATCGTCACGGGGCGCCGCTGCGGCTGATCGCGCCGTCGAAGTATGGCTACAAGTCGGCCAAGCTGATCACTGCTATTACATTCGTCGAGGAAGGCAAGGGGAGTATGGCGTGCGACATCGGTCCATACTATACGGCCACGGGCGACATTCTGGCCGGCTACGATACTCCGCTCGATCTGGGCGGGAAGACTAAGCGCAAGATTGCCGGCGGCGAGATTACGGAGTATTGACCATGACCTTTTGCGCGATTGCGCTGTGGATGGCGAGCCAGCAATTGGAGACGCTGACGCGCGAGGTGGCGCGGTCTGGGCGGGTGCTGGAGATCGCTGAGCCGCCTTCGGGACGAGTGGCCGCGCGGCCGGCGATTGCTCCCGGTGCGCCGCCGATGTTGAGCTTCCGATTGTTCGAGGGGAAAGTGCGCCATCGCTACGGGAATCTGGACTTGGTTATGGACGATGCGGGCCATTAGTTTCGGGCTGGTGGCGGCCGTCGCGTTGTGGGCACAGGATGGCGTAGAGCGCGGGGTTGCTGCTTTTCACGGGGGCCGGTATGCCGAAGCGGTAAAGATTCTGTCGGCTGCGCCGGCGGGTTCGCACCAGCGCGTGTTCCTGGCTTTATCGCGAGCGGCGATTGGTGGATGTGAGGTCGCGTCGCCGGTTTTGAGCGCGGCGTTCGGCGAGGAGAGCGACAAAGATCTCCGGCGGTTAGCTGGGTTGGGTCTCGTGCAATGCCTGGCTGGGAGCGGCAGGAACGAAGAAGCACTGGCGACGGCCAATCGATTGAAGGCTGTTTTTCCGGATGACGCCGACGTGCTGTATCAGGCGGCGCGGCTACATATGCGGCTGTGGAACGACGTGATGTTCCAACTATTTGAGAAGGCGCCCGCGTCGTTCCGCGTGAATCAGATTTCGGCTGAAGTGCTGGAGACCCAAGGGCAGCATACCGAAGCGGCGGCGGAGTATCGCAAGGCGATCGCGAAGAATCCGGCGGCACTCAATCTGCACTACCGGTTTGGACGCGCGCTGCTGTTGCAGTCACACGCGGCGGAGAATTTGGAGTTGGCGCGCAGAGAGTTCGAGGCTGAGTTGACGCTGAATCCAAACGATGCGGTGGCCGAGTATCAGATAGCGCAGATTCTGCAGACCCAGGGCAAGGCCGAGGCGGCCGCCACCCGGTTCGAGCGCGCCCTGACGTTGCGGCCAGACGATTTTCCCGAAGCGATGATGGCGGTAGCGAAGATCCGGTCCGGGCGTAAGCAGTTTGCCGAGGCGATCGCGCTGCTGGAGAAGACCGTGAAGCTGCAGCCGGCCAACGAGGGCGCCCATTACGCTTTGATGTTGGCGTATCGGAACGCTGCGCGCAGTGATGACGCGGCTCGTGAAGCCGCGGTGATCGAGAAGCTGCGCAAACCGCCGGAGGGTGAGTTTACGAATTTCCTGAAGAAGCTGGGCGAAACGGCGCCGCCGAAACAGCAGTGAAGCCGCTGCTGCTGGTGGCGCTGGCGGCGGCGGATTTTTTCAACGCGGCTCGCCAGGCTGGCTTCACTCACGTTGTTCCCAACGGTGGCGTGTCGACCAAGAAGTGGCTGGTTGAAACCACCGGCAGTGGCGTGGCGTGGGTTGACTACGACAACGACGGATTGCAGGATGCGGTGGTGGTGTCGGGCCCAGGCGCTCCGAGCCGGCTGTATCGCAACGCCGGCGGCGGAAAGTTTGTGGCCGCCGCGCTCGGACCACGTGACGGCTGGGGCCAAGGAGTATGCGCGGGCGACTACGATAACGACGGCTTCACCGATCTGGTGGTGACGTATTGGGGGCAGAACGCACTCTATCGGAATATGGGCGGCAAACGCTTTGAGGATGTGGCGGCCAAGGCGGGGCTGAAGCAAGACCGCGTGCGCTGGAATACCGGCTGCGCGTTTCTCGACTATGACAATGACGGCGATCTTGATCTCTTCGTCGCCAACTATCTCCAGTTTGACTTTGCCACCACGCCTAAGCCCGGCGACAATCCGTACTGCTTCTACCGGAGTGTGCCGGTGGCATGTGGACCGCGCGGTTTGCCGTTTGACCGCAATCTTCTCTACCGCAACAACGGTGACGGCACGTTCACCGATGTTTCGGTGGCCTCTGGCATTGCCGCGCCCGATCAGAACTACGGACTCGGGGTGCTGACCAGCGACTTCAACGGCGACGGGCTTACCGACATCTACGTCGCTTGCGATCAGACACCGTCGATTCTGTACATCAATCGCGGTGACGGGACCTTTCGTGACGAGGCGCTGTTGCGTGGCGCGGCCTTGGACGACAACGGTAAGGCCCTCTCGGGAATGGGCGCGGACGCGGCCGATTTTGACGGCGACGGCTGGCCGGATATCTTCCGCACAAACTTTTCCGATGAGCGCGAGACGTTGTATCGGAACCGGGGTAAGGGCGAGTTCGACGACGCGACGCTCGCCGCCGGCATGGCGCACAACACCCGGTTTGTGGGCTGGGGCTGTGGGTTTTTCGATTTCGACAACGACGGTTGGAAAGATCTACTGCTGGTGAACGGCCACGTGTTCCCGGAGGTGGACAAGCTCTCCACCGACATTCGTTACAAAGACCGCGCGATCCTGTACCGGAATTCCGGCGAGGGAAGGTTCGCGGATGTTTCCGAATCGGCTGGGCCGGCGATTCTGGAACGGCACTCGGCGCGAGGCGCGGCGTTCGGCGACTATGACAACGATGGCACGGTGGAGGTGCTGGTCAACAACCAGAACGAAGCGCCGTCATTGATGCGGCAACGAGCGCGTCCGCCGGGCAACTGGATCACGCTGAAGCTGGAAGGCCGGCGGTCCAATCGGAGTGCGATTGGAGCGCGTGTGACGATTACGGCTGGCGGACACCGGCAGACCGGTGAGGTGCGGAGCGGCGGGAGCTATCTCTCGCAGAGCGACTTGCGCCTGCATTTTGGATTGGGGGCAGCGGTGGCGATTGAGCGCGTGGAGATTGGCTGGCCGTCCGGCATTGTGCAGCAAGTGGAACGGCCAGCGATCAATCGGGTCGTGACGATTGTGGAGCGCCTTCCATGAGGCGATGGGTTTTCCCGGCGGCAAGATCCTTCCATTGCTGGCGCTGACCGTTGGGCCAGCGGACCTCAACCAGATCAGCCTTGGCTGCCGCGCCGAGTCCGTAGTGCAGCGCGAAGGAATTCTGCGAGTAGAAGCTGCCACCGCTGGTTACTTCCTGGACCATGCGGCGGCCACCCGCCGTGACGATCACTTGCGCTCCGATGGCGCTGCGGTTGGACTTGGTTCCCGAGAGGCGCAGGTTGATGAAGCTGCCACCGGCACCGGTGTTATGCAGCACCGAAGGCTTCTCGTTCATGTTGACGATCACCACTTCGGGCCGCCCGTCGCCATTGAGGTCCCCGGTCGCCAGGCCCCGCGCGGGCCGCGGCGTGGCGAGGGCCGGGCCGGACTCGCGCGTAACGTCGGCGAATTTGCCGCCGCCGAGGTTGCGATAGACCAGCGTGTCCTGCCGGTAGCGTTCGCCGATCGGCGCGCGGTCCACCTCCGGATAGACGTGGCCGTTGGCGGTGATTAGATCGGGCCAACCATCGTCGTCAAAATCGGCAAAGGCGATGCCCCAGCCGAGCAACTGGCGAGCGCCCAGGCCGCCTTGGCGTGAGACGTCGGTGAAGAAGCGGCCATCGTCGTTGTGAAATAGCGACGTCAGGTCGCCGGAGAAATTGGTCTTGGCAAGGTCAAGGCGGCCGTCACCATCAAAGTCGGCCACAGCGACTCCCATGCCGGCTTGGAGGCGGCCATCGAAGTTGTAGGCGACGCCGGCTTCGACGCCGCGTTCTTCAAAGGTGCCGTTCTTGCGGTTCTGGAAGAGCAGACTGGGCGTCATGTCGCAGGCGACGTAGATGTCGGGCCAACCGTCGTTGTCAAAATCGGCGACCGCCACGCCGAGGCTGTATCGCCCTCCCGGCTTCAAAATCCCGGCGGCGGCAGAGACGTCGGTGAACGTGCCAGCGGGGTTCTGGTGATAGAGAACGTTGCGTGCTTGCGGTAGCCCGCGTGGGCCGCACATGACCGGAATCTCCTTCCATACGCAGGTTGGATCTTTGCCGGCGGGCGGGGTCTTGGCCAGATCGAGGTCGACGTAGTTGGCAATGAAGAGGTCGAGACGGCCGTCGCGATCATAGTCGACGAGAGCGCAGCCGGAACCGAAGCGCGTGCCGGTTGTCGGGAGCTTGACGCGAGCCGTTACGTCTTCAAACGCTGCCGCGCCGGTGTTGCGAAGGAGACGGTTCGATCCGTAGTGGGTTATCAGCAGATCGGTAAAGCCGTCATTGTCATAATCGCCCGCGCAGACCCCTTGACCCCAGCCCGTGGCAGTGAGGCCGGCGGCCGCGCCGATTTCGGTGAACTCGCCTTTCCCGTCGTTCCTATACAGATGATGCCGCTGCGCTCCAACCGTGCGAAGTCCTTCCAGGCGGGCTCCGTTGACAACCAAAACGTCATCATCACCGTCATTGTCAAGGTCGAAAATCGATACACCAGTTCCTGTGGTTTCCAGGATATAGTTTTTGCGATCAACACCCCCAAAAGTAGTAACACCATCGAAACCATACGTTTGCGTATAATCCAGAAAAACGAAGGGGCTATGGGTATTGGAAGCGGTCAAAAAAGCGAGTAAAACATAGTGCAAAATGATGAATTTACGGTTGCGCAACCGTTTGCCGCATGTTACGATCAACCGTCGAGATTCTGCCATAGGGGTTCTAATGCGCCAAGTAGCCAGAACTGCGCTTGTCTTGTTTTTCACTCTTGCTTCGAGCTTGTTAGCTCAGCGAGATCTAGCCACTCTAGTCGGTACCGTAACGGATGCGCAAGGCGCTGCCGTTCCCGGAGCCAAAGTCGTCATAACCGAAGATGCCACGGGCCTAGTGTACGAAATAACGGCCGGTGGCGGGGGCGAGTACACGCGCGTGGCACTCAAGCCCGGTACCTATCGTATAGAGGTGTCGGCTCCTGGGTTCAAGAAGGGCATCCGCCGCAACTTGCTGTTGACTGCGGGTGACCGTTCCGCAGCCGACATCGCCTTGGAAGTCGGCGAAGTGAGCACCACGGTGGAAGTTTCCACGCAGGCTCCGCTCCTGCAGAGTGAGTCCACCATCGTTGGCGCCAGTATTGACTCAAAGCAGGTCTCCCAACTTCCGCTTGGCGGCCAGCGCACCTTCACCTTCCTCGCCCGCCTGTCGCCCGGCGTCGTGCCAAATGAACCCGGCGCGCGTGACGCGGTGGGTGGCGGCTTCTCAGCCAACGGCGTACGTTCCAACGGCCAGAACAACTTCCTGCTCAACGGCGTCGACAACAACGTCAACGTCATTGACTTCCTCAATCAGACAGCGTTCGTGGTCGGCCCTTCGGTCGAAGCGATCGGCGAAATGCGCGTGATGACCAACGGCTACAACGCTGAGTATGGACGCGGCGCCGGTGGCGTGGTGAACGTGACCCTCAAGTCCGGCACCAACCAGATCCACGGCTCGCTGTTCGAATACCTGCAGAACGACAAATTGAACGCGAACCGCTGGGAGCGTAACTTTGCCGGCGCCGGCCGTGGGCCCTTCAAGCAGAACCAATACGGTGCAGCCGTGGGTGGTCCGCTCATCAAGAACCGCACGTTCTGGTTTGCCAACTACCAGGGCACGATCGTGCGCTCCACCGGCGGCACGGTGCCCGGCCTTGGCACGTCAGCCTTCTTCACCGTTCCCACGTCTGGAATGAAGAGCGGCGATTTCAGCCATCTGTTAAATGCCCCCGGCGCCGGCCCAGGTGAAGGAATGATCTACGATCCGCGCACCCAGGTGGGTACCGGCGCCACGGCCACGCGCATGCCCTTCGCGGGCAACATCATTCCGTCCACGCGATTCGATCCGGCCGCCAAGAAGATCATGGAGCTATTCCCCAACCCAACGCGCCTCATCAACGGCGGCCGCGGCTTCCAGCAGGATAACTACTTCGTTACGACTTCCGGGCAACAGTCCATTCACCAGGGCGATCTGCGCATGGACCACCGCATCAGCGACAAGGACAGCATCTTCGGTTCGGTGAGCTGGTCTAACCTGGATCAGCTCAACGGCGCTCCGCTGCCCGGCGCGCTCGACGCCACCTACTTCGCCTCCAACGCTGCCGTCACGCTGGCCCGTAATGCCATGCTGAGCTACACGCGGGTTTGGAGCCCGGCCATCGTTACTGAGACGCGCGCCGCCTTCACCCGCCTAGTAACGTCTCGCACGCAGGCTAACCCGGAAGTGGATCAGTTCAAGGCGTTCGGTATCGGCGGCTACAATCCCACCGGTCCGCTTAACGGCGGTCTGCCTTCCACCTCCATTGACCGCTACAGCGGCTTCGGCGCCTCTGACTGGCTACCTTCGAAGGAATACAACAACGTTTGGGACTTCATCCAGAACGTCTCGATCGTCAAGAACGGCCACAACTTCAAGTTCGGCGGCGAGTTCCGTCCGATCAAGTTCCCCTTCTTCCAGTTCCCCTCGCCGCACGGCAACTGGAACTTCAACCGCCGCGAGACGTCGCTGCCGTCGTCCACGGGCGCCGACAACCTGACCGGCGACGGTTATGCGTCGTGGCTGCTGGGCCGCGTGACCGGCGGCCAGATGTCCACCACCAACTTCATCTCCTCGGAGAAGCAAGCCTGGGCCTTCTACGCACAGGACGACTGGAAGATCACCTCCAAGCTGACCATCAACTACGGCTTGCGCTACGAACTGTTCTCGCCCATCGGCGAAAGGTTTGGCCGCCAGTCGAACCTTGACTTCCAGAACCTCACCCTGGTCATCCCCAAGGGGAAGGATCAGGACGCCCCGCTGCCTCCCAACTTTGGCACGTCGTTCTCGATGCTGAAGGTCAGCCGTGGCCAGGTGAGCAAATACCTGATCCCGTGGGATAAGACCAACATCGCGCCGCGCATCGGCTTTGCCTACTCGATGAACAACAAGACCGTGGTGCGCGCCGGCTACGGCATCTTCTACGGTGGCGAAGAAAACCAGGGCGGCAATCCGAACCGCGGCGAACAAGTGCCGTTCAACCAGACGGTTCAGGTGAACAAGACCGGTGCGCTCACCGCGTTTGACGCCAACCCGTTCTTCCCCGCTGCCGGTGGAGGTGTGACGGCTGGCTTCCCGGCCAATATCTTCTCGGGCCTGCCGGCCAACATCAGCTTCCGCCAGTTGGTAAACAACTTCCGTAATCCCTTGGTGCACAAGTGGAACCTGTCGCTCCAACGCGAGTTCGCCGGCCAGCAGGCCCTCGAACTGGCCTATGTCGGCAACCGCCAGGCCCGCCAGTTGCACTTCTACGATCCCAACGCCTGCCCCAACAGCCCCATCGCGAACAATCCGTGCGACCCGCGCCGGCCGGTTCCGGGCCTGTTCGGCATCAACGGCACGGCCACGTTCGGCTACGGCAACTACGCCGGGCTCACGGCCAAGTACGAAAAGCGCTATAGCGCCGGTCTCCAATCGCTGATCAGCTACACCTGGGGCCACGCCTTGGCAACGTCTGG
>JAYTKJ010000376.1:0-6396 GCA_043730365.1 Acidobacteriota bacterium
TATTCGCCAGGTGGCGGCCAAGTATGGGCTGGTGATCAGCAATATCTTTCATGCCGGCGACGGCAACCTCCATCCGATCATTCTGTTCAATCAGTACAAGCCGGGCGACTTGGAAAAAGCGCAGAAGGCCGGCGACGAGATCCTGGAGTTCTGCATCAAGGTAGGCGGATCGATCACCGGTGAGCATGGCGTCGGCATGGAAAAGACGGAGTTGATGGGCCATCAATTTCCGCCGGTCACGCTGGACATGATCCAGGGGTTCAAGAGCTTATTTGACCCTGATTGCCGCTTGAACCCGGGCAAAATCTTGCCCACCGGTCGAGGTTGCATGGAGATTCGCCAGAAGCCGCTGACGGCAGCCACCGCGATTTGATCGGCACTCCCGGCCAGGCCGAAGATCTAGAGTAAGCGAAACTTGATAGTGTGGTCGAAGGGCGCAAAGCCGGTGACATAGATGCTGCGTCCAGCCAGTTTCGGTTCAGCGCCGCGGATCTGAGTGTATTTATGATCCATGCGGCCCGGCCCGAAGTGAATCTGATCTACTCCGGATCGCCATACTGCCTCCTTGCCTGACGCCAACAGAAAACCATTGGTCACGTCTGCCGCGGGTTCGCAGCCAGTTAGTTCCCCATCGCCGGCGAGACTGATCTCAATCGCCACCGGGACGTCTTGGGTACCAGTGGCAGACAGACGCAGCGTGAACCCGTCAAGATTCTCTGTAAGTTCGGCGCGATAGTCCATCTTGCAGACCTCAGTGCGCTGACGCTTTTCCCGCAGACGATACCACTCATCAACACCCACTGGTTGTTTCGTGCCATCGCCGAAAGGCTGATAGTAACCGGCGTCGATGGACTGCGTCCACACGTATCCATCGGCTGTGCGCTCGGCGCGCGTGGGGACAAATTGGCCTATTCCGAAGAACGCGCTGGCCAGGCGCACGGCGTTCACGATAGCTTTGCCGCGGCGGACCGAGAAGAGCCGGCTCGTGCCGCCCAGCATCATGGTGGCGCTGGTGAGGCCGCGGCGGGCGCGGGCGATGCCGATGGCCGGCAGTTGCTTTTCATAGTTGGTGGGCACCGGCTTGGGTTCGGGGCCCGGCGAGGCCAGTTCCGGATACTCCATTAATTCCCAGACACTGGGGCCGGTCAGGCGTGCCAGTGTTTCGTAGACGCCGTTGTCGTCCTTGAGCGCGAGCGCTCGAAGCGGCAGCCAGAAGCTTCCGACAGTGCCGCGGGTGTACTGATCCTGGCGCTTGGAAATCTCCGTCACTAACTCGTAGCCAGGGTGAAGGAGATAGAGCATGGCCTCGAGATTGCGGCGCACCGGCTCCAACAGTTGGGGGCGCCCGAGCTTCATCGCCGTTACCGTCAGAGCCCGGTCTACAACGGCGTTGTAAACTGCCGTGCTGCGCTCGGAGTATTGTCCGTCAGCATCGATATCGATGCCTTCGGCCAACCAGTCATCCAGGCGTTGGAGCCAGGCAGGGGTAGGGAATAGCGCATGCGCTTGTGCCAATGCCGCGCACATCACCCAGCGGTGATTCGGCGTATGGACGCCGCCGCGGGCGACTCCCTTGGCCATGCGATGGAGAATGGGAGCAACCATCCGCTCCAGGTCTGGCTTCTTCATCTGCCGCGCCAGATTGACGGCGGTGCAGAGCGAGTACATCGCGAAGGCGGAATCCGGCGGCGAATTGAAATTGGTTATGAGAAGGTCGAGATTGCCATCGGGCGTCAACTTACGCCCCAGATAATCAAGCGCCAGCTTCAAGCGGTCTTTCGCCAAGCCACTGGCGTAATGGCGCGAAGGGGGGTAAGTCAGGCAAGTAACCAGGTACAGCACGAAACCGCAGACCGTGCCTCCGTTGTAGAGACCATAGGGGTCGGCGACGCCTCCCACCCAGGGACTCGCCTTGTCTGTGTTCTGGCGCTTAAGCAGGTCGTCCACCGTGACGTCGTGGGCTGACACCATATCGGCAGTGATACTCCAGTGGCTGGCAGGCCGCTGTCCCTGCGCGGGCGCGGGCAAGGCAGCGGCGCTCAGCGCCAGGGCTGTTCTTCTTGTCACCAAAGGATTCCTCATTGAACAGCAACAGCGTATCATGGAGGGTCATGCAAGTCCCGATACTTCCGGCTCCGCTCGTGGTCCAGATGCTGGCGATTCACTCAGGTGACTGGATCTGAAGTCCATGCAGGCCTACGGAAACGCCGAAGCCTTCGGCACGTTTGGATGGGTGGACCCGGCGCGCCAGTCGAGATGGCGAATGCCGCGATCGAACAAGTGAGGATATTTTTACGATGAAACGATGCTTGTTTCTCCCGCTGTTGTTGCTCGGCGCCAACGGATGGGTGGTCGCGCAGAAAGCGGCCACGACCCCGGGCGTCGATGCCAGCCGCACCGCGCGGATCGCTCCGCGCATGAAGGCATTTGCCGATCAGGGTCAGGTGGCCGGCACCGTTACCCTGTTCGCTCACAAAGGCCAGATCGTGCATTTCGAGGCGGCCGGATATCAGGATGCCGAGTCCGGCAAGCCGATGGCGAAGGACACGATCTTCCAGATCATGTCGATGACCAAGCCGATGGTGGCCACGGCGATCATGATGCTGGCCGAAGAGGGCAAGGTGGCGCTCAGCGACCCGGTGGAGAAGTATCTCCCCGAGTTTCGGGGCCAGATGGTGATTTCTGAACGTCTGGCGGATGGCTCACGACGGGTGAAGAAACCGGCGCGCCCCATCTCGGTGCGGGACTTGATGACCCACACGTCCGGCATGATCTCCAACCCGCCGCCGGGGCTTGACGGGCTCTATCAACGCATGGATAGATCGCTGGCCGACGCCGTGCTGATTTACTCGCAGTCGCCGCTGGAGTTTGAGCCAGGCTCGGAATGGCGCTACTCGAATCCCGGCATCGCTACTCTGGGACGGATTGTGGAAGTCGCCGCCGATCAGCCGTTTGAGAAATTCATGGCGGACCGGCTCTGGACGCCGCTGGGTATGAAAGATACCTTCCTCTTTCCGCCGGATGACAAGAAGCCGCGTATCGCCGCCGTGCATGCGATGAAAGATGGCAAACTGGCACACGCCGACGGCACGATTCTCGGTGGTGACGCACTGACTTATCGACCCGGGGCGAAATACCCCGCACCGGAATTCGGCGCCTATTCGACGGCGACGGACCTGCTGGCGTTCTATGAGATGACGAGAAACAACGGCGTGCACCAAGGCAAGCGCATGATGTCCAAAGCCGCCATCGAGACCATGACGGCGCTGCACACCGGCGATCTCAAGTCCGGCCATATGAACGGCACCGGCTTCGGGCTGGCCTGGGAAGTGGTGAAGGAGAACGCCGGCACGCTCAATTTTCTTTCGATTGGCACCTACGGGCATGGCGGCGCTTTCGGCACTCATGGCTGGGTGGACAGGGCGCGTCAGGCAGTGGGCGTCTATCTCGTGCAGGGCGGAGCAGGCGCCACGGACGCCAAGTACGCTTTCATGCGAATGGCCAACGCCGCTTTGATCGACTAACTTATTTACTATGTCTGAACCACTAAAGCTTGCCGTAGCCGGTCTCGGCCGGATGGGTTGGGTACACGCCCGCAACGCGATGGAGTTACAGCGCTCCGGTGCGTGCCAGGTGGCGGCGTTGGTTGACAGCGACGTGGGCCGCGCCCGCCGCTTCGCGGAGCAGTACGGATGTGGCGCTCCAGTGTTTGCCACCGTGGAAGAATTGGCGCAGGCCAAGGTCTGCCAAGCCACTTTTGTGGTGACTCCGACGGATTGCCATCGAGCTCACACCACCACGCTTGTGAAGGCCGGCCATCGAGTACTGCTTGAGAAGCCGCTGACCGGCACACTGGAGGGGGACGCGGCTTTCGCAGCCGAATTGGACCGGGATCATCCGCAAGCGGTGATGCTGGCGTTCCAGCGCCGCTTCGATCCGGGATTACAGTACGCCAAGAGCCTCATGGCCGAGGGCGCGATTGGGCGCGTGTTCAAGATCTACTCGTCGCTGGAGGATTCCAATCCCGCGCCCAACGGCTACAACAGCGGCGGCATTCTGCCGGACATGTCCGTACACAACGTCGATGAGATTCTCTGGTTGACAGACCGCATGCCGCACTCGGCGATGGCCATCGGAGCCAGGATTCACAGCCACAAGCTCACCACCTGTCAGGAGGATTTCGACGATGCGCTGCTCTACATGTGGTTCGACGATGAGCTGGTGGCGCAAGTACAAGTGAGCCGCAACCACGTGTCGGGCTACCGCGTGGAGTCGATTATTTTCGGGTCGGAAGGCCAGATCCACGTAGGCCGGTTTGAGCAACAGCCGCTGGAGACGGTGGTGGAGGCGTACGGCAAGCGAGGGACCAAGGAACCGATCGCCCGTCGTTCGTTTGTAGAGGTTGCGCCCGCTGAGCCGGGCCCGGAGTTCGTCGAGCGGTTCGGTTCCGCCTATCAAAGGGAACTGGCGGCTTTCGTCGATTGCTGCAAGGCCGGAGCGCCATTTCCAGCGACGCATCGCGATGGGCTTCGGGCCCAACGAGTGATCGCCGCCGGAATGCGCGGCGTGTTGGGGGCCAAGAACGCAACCCGCGTCGAGTGAGGTTGTCAAGGACGGGCCAGCAGATCCAGAGTTTTGCCATCACCGGCATACTTAAAGAAATATCTTTTGGGCGTAGTGGTGTTTGTTCTCGGGCTATATCCGGCGTATCCGATCGCATGGAACTCCATGCGGTACTCCTTTGGTGTGGATCGGCCGTCTCCGGCGATCCAGTCAAACCGGACGTACGGCGTTGGAGCTCGGCCGTTCCGATTCTCACCAAGCGGATAGCTATGCGTCTCAATTACCCCGCTGTTCAGGGACATAGACTTCCAAGGGTGCTTGTCGCCCCACCTGAATTGGTATCGGATGGTCACGCCAGTTTTGTTCTCAATCGAGAACGCGCCGCTGTAATTAGGGCAATCGGCGCAACTCGTCCCCACCCGTTCCTGGCCTCCAACGACAACCGGGTAGGTTGATAGGAGCGCCAAGTAAAAAAGCTGCCTGAAGACGTTCACTGTCTTGAGCACAATTCACCTCACGAAGATCGTATTCGGGCATAGCCAGCAACTATGGGTGACCGGTCAGCCGGCTTTGCGCGGCGATTCGGTCGCCACAAAGATCGCTTACCGGTATTGTGACTTCGGGGCGGAACTCGTTTCATAGACGAGCGTCAACCACTAGAATTGGTGCATGGATCCTTCTGCCCTAATTTCGCAAATCCAGTCCTTGAGCGACCACGAACGCCGCGTTGTGGCGTCCTTGCTAAAGCGGCAAATTGTGGCGCGCGACGTCAGCAAGGAGTTCCACGAGCAGCGAACGCTGGGTGAGCGGGTGGCCGATCGCGTGGCCAGCTTCGGCGGCAGTTGGCGGTTCATCTTTCTCTTCCTGGGAGGAATGGGCGTCTGGATGGCCATGAACGTCGCCGGCGGCGCGCGGTTTGATCCTTTCCCCTTCATCTTGCTGAACCTGGTGCTGTCCTGTGTGGCATCACTCCAGGCGCCAGTCATCATGATGAGCCAGAACCGGCAGGCGGCCCGTGACCGGATCGAAGCGCGGCACGACTACGAGGTGAACATGAAGGCGGAGATGGAGATCATGGCGCTTCATGGCAAGGTGGATGAGCTAAGAGATGCTCAATGGCGGGAATTGGTCGCGCTGCAGAATCAACAGGTGGAGTTGCTTAAAGAGATACGTTGTGCTGTCACCAAGGCAAGCTAAGCGCGCGCACCAGGTTAGAGCTTTTCGGTAAGAGTGACAGCGTTGGCCAAGCGGAAAGTGACCTGTGACTCGACGTTGAGCTCAGCGTCCTTGCCGCGTGTTAGCACGACTGCACCAGCGCCAGCGCCTGCGCCGGCCCCCGCTCCCACCGCCGCGCCTTTTCCGCCGCCCGCGATGGCGCCGATAGCCGCGCCGACGACGGAACCGATGGCAACCTTTTTGGCGTCGTCGCGTTTGGACGCTTCACCTTGCTTAAGGAAAGGCGAGGTTTGCACCGCAACCTTCTGCCCGTCGCTGGTAGTAATGTGAGTCAACTCAAGCGACAACGCCGCGGTGCCTTGCACTTTGCCCGCGCGCTCGGCTTGCACGATGCGGCCCTGCACGCGTGAATTGCGGTCTGCGACGACGAAGCCGTCGACTACCAGAGGCTGCGAAAGCGTGGCTGAAAATGTGTCTCCGCTCTTATGCGTTTCGGTGGAAATGCGTTCGGCGAGTCGTACATTAACAACCATGCCGGCCTTCAACGTGACGCTGGCGGGGGTGGGCGGCGGAGGCGGCGCAGCGGCATCCAGCCTGGGTTGCTCACGGCGGATCACTTCAGGCAAAGTGGCTGGCTGCGGGGGAGGCGGATTGTTC
>JAYTKJ010000377.1:0-15077 GCA_043730365.1 Acidobacteriota bacterium
CCAACCGATCTCGATGCGTGGCTCAATCTGGGCCGCCTCTATAAGGTGGCGCAGAATTCGGTGGACTCCGAGCGCTCCTTCAAGAAGGTGCTGGAGCTCGAGGCAGACAACGACGAAGCGTTGACCGGCCTGGCAATGGTCTATTCCGATCGGGGCGATGGTAAGGCAGCGGCGGACCTGCTGAGCAAGGTAGCTGAGAAGAATCCCAATCTGCGGACGCTGATGGGGCTGGCCGGCGCCTACGAGCAGATGAAGGATTTCGCGCTGGCGGCCGAGACGTTGAAGAAGGCGCTGGAACTGGCCAAGGGCAATGACGATATCCGGCGCGCCCTGGCGCAAAATCTGCTGCTGGCCGAGAAGTTTGACGAGGCTCTGAAAGAGTACGAAGGCCTGGTGGCAGAAGATCCCAAAGACGTCCAGTCGTTGCTGCGCATCTCGCAAATCCACCGGCAACAGCGCAAGTTCGACAAGGCGCGCGAATGGAGCGACAAGGCCCGCAAGCTGGAGCCGAACAACCTGGAGATCACCTACAACGAAGTGGGGATTTTTCAAGCCGAGGGCAAGATGGCTGAGGCCGTGGCCGCGCTGAAGACGGTAGTGGACGCCACGGCCCGCAAGTCTTATTCGGCTTCGGAAAAGCAGAGCCGCGCCGCGCTCCTAGAGCGTATCGGATTTCTGTATCGCATCAATGAGCAGCCCAAGGAAGCCGTCGCGGCGTTCCAGGAGTTGGGCGGACTCGATCCGGCGTTGGCCGCCCAGGCCTCGGCGCAAGTCATCGACACGTGGCGGCTGGCCCGCGAGTTTGGCAAGGCCACCGAGGAAGCCGACGCGGCCGCGAAGAAATGGCCCGAAGACCGGCCGGTGCGCGTGACGCGCGCCAATCTGCTGGCCGACATGGGAAAGTACGATCAAGCCACCACCGAGCTGAAGAAGCTGCTGGACGGCAAGAACGATCGCGATACCTATATGCAGATCGTGCAGGTACACGAGAAGGCGAAGAACTACGGCGAGATGGCCAAGGCGATCGATGCCGCCGAAGCGCTCTCGGGTACCCCGGACGAGAAGGAAATGATCCACTTCATGCGTGGGGCGATGCTGGAGAAGACCAAGAAATTTGAGCTGGCCGAGGCGGAGTTCCGCAAGCTGCTGGCCATTAATCCGAATTCCACGTCGGGGCTCAACTATCTGGGTTACATGCTGGCCGATCGCAGCGTGCGGCTCAACGAGGCCGTCGAGATGATCAAGAAGGCGCTCGATCAGGACCCGCAGAATGGCGCTTATCTAGATTCGCTGGGATGGGCTTACTACCGGCAAGGCAAGCTGGCCGAAGCCGAGGAGAACCTGAAGCGCGCGCACGAACGCACGCCCAAGGACGCTACCATTCACGATCATCTGGGCGACGTGTACGCCAAGCAGGGCAACCTGAAGGCAGCCATCACTCAATGGGAATCTTCGCTGAAGTTGCACCAGATATCGCCACCTTCGGAGCAGGACCCGCAGGAGACCGCCAAGATCCAGAAGAAGCTGGAAGGGGCGCGCATCAAGTTGGCCAAGGAACAGCAGGGCAAGAAATAGTTCGGCCGCTGTTCCGCTAGTTAACCGTAAGTAACGCTTCGATTACCACCTGCCCGATAGCCTCATCCACCGCCGAAGGGGCGCCGCTCACGCCAATTCCCCCCGATGGTCTGATTGTCCACCTTGATCGGCAGCCCGCCTTGATCGGGAAACGCATCGGGATGGATCAGCACCGCCAAATCGCCGGACTTGAGCTGATCGGCCGCCGCCTTGACGGGCTGTGGCAGATCGCCGAGTGACGCGCCTTCTTCAGAGGACCACGCGCAAGACGGACTCGCTCCGGCGCGGCATCGCTAGCGCGGTTCCTCGCGGTTTGGCGCCGCGCCTACGCGGCCTTTGCACTTCTGTGCGAATTGGATGGTATTGAGACCAACGGCGTCCGCTTTCTGGAGAAACAGCATGTTGCCGCTTTCGTCGACAATGCAGATCGTTACTTCCACCTTGCGCTTGACGGCTTCCGCCTCAGCGGCCGCAACCATCGTCTTGATCGCGGCCAGATTCAACGACTTCCTGGAGGGCAGCATGGCGGCTATCGCTCATTGTCCATGAAGTAGTAGCCGATCATGTGGCAGACGATCATATGCGCGTCTTCGATGCGGCCCATGTGCGGCACGTTCACCTGAATGTTGAGTTGCGCCAGCGCGCCCAACCGTCCGCCGTCACTCCCGGTCATCGCCAACGTCTTGCAATCGATCGAGTTGGCGTACTCGACCGCCTTCACCACATTGGGCGAGTTGCCGGAGCCGCTGATTGCCACCACCAGATCACCCGGTTGAGCGAAGTTCCGCAGCTGTTCAGCAAACACGATGTCGTAGCCCACGTCGTTGGAATAGGCCGTGATTGTCGGCAGCGAGTCCGTGAGCGCCATAATCCGGAATCGCTTGTCGCGCTTGTAACTGGCGCCCTTGACGATGTCGCAGACAAAGTGCGAGGCCGTGGAGGCGCTGCCACCATTCCCGCACGTGAAGATCGTGCGCCCGGCATCGCGAGCGTCGCGGAACCAGGAGATGGCCTGGTCCACTTTGGCCAGGTCAATCTTGTCGATCGTCTCAAGGAGGCTTTTCTTGTAGAGTTCAGGAAACGTCATATGGAATAGTAATCTCGGTTCTTCGGTCAAGTCAGTCAAAGAGTCTTGGCCAGTTCCAGGGCCCCATACAAAACACTATCGTCCCCCAGGGCCGCCGGCTGCACATCCACCCGCGCCCGGGACCAGGCCGTCATTTGACGTCCCAATTCGGCGCGTAGGGGAACAAAAAGCTTATCGCCCGCCTTGGCGATGCCGCCGCCGATGACGATACGAGCTGGATTGAGGAGCATGATCACCGCCTTGAGGCCGCGCGCGAGTTTGACGACGTACTCGGCGACGAAGGCCGGGTCAGCCAGCAGGTCCTGGGCGGTGCGGCCGTAGTCGCGCTCCAGCCACAATCCGCAGCACATCCGCTCAAAGCAGCCATGATAGCCGCACAGGCACGGCGGACCGGCCGGGTCAATCTGAATGTGTCCCAACTCGCCGGCGTAGGAATCGGCGCCGCGATAGATCCGGCCATCGATGAGAATGCCGCCGCCGATGCCGGTGGAAAGAGTCATGTAGAAGAGCGGATCGCAGCCAACGCCGGCGCCGTGACGACCCTCGCCCAGCGCCCCCACGTTAGCGTCGTTATCCATCACGGTGGGCACGCCGAAGAGCCGATGGATGTGTTTGGTGAGCATAGTCTCGCTCCACCCGCCCACGTGCGTAGAGAGCGCCACTTGCTGCCGGTCAAAGAGTACGGGGCCACCGAAGCCTATGCCGATGCGGGCGAGCAAAAACTCGCGCTGCCACGCGCGCCCAATCTCTTGTATCTGACCGAGCATCCATTCCTTGCCGCCTTCGCGATCGGTAGAGGCCGAGTGACGGCGAACGATGCGATCGCCATCAAAAACACACATCGAGAACTTGGTGCCTCCGATGTCGATTCCGAGCGTATGCATGCCGGGCACCCGCGACTTATTGGCGCGCTTCGAGCGCCAGGACTTCCTCGGGCCTGGCGGTGCCAGTGCCCTTCTTCATGATGGTGACCGACGCGACAAGATTGCCCACCCGCGCCGCTTCGCGGGCCGAATTCGTCACCGAATGAGTGAGCGCGCCGCCGGCCGTGAAGCTGTCGCCGGCGCCGCAAATATCGAGCGGCGTCTCGATATTGCGGGCCGGGATCGCCGACCGTCCATTCTCATCCCAGATCTCGGCGCCCTCGCCCCCGCGCGTCACAATGAGCGGCTTGACGCCGATGCGCACGCGCAGCGCATTGAAATCCACTTGTCCGAAAGCCCGCTGGCAGGCCTCGATGGCTTCGCGCTCATTCGGCTTCACGATCACGTCGCGGAATAACTCGCTACGCAGCCGCGAATCCACCCAGAACGTTTTGGTGGTGTGCCGCCGCGCCAACTCAGAGATTGCTTCGCGCACCCGGGCCGTGACCACACCGCCCTCATGGGTCTCGGACTGGTCCGCCACAATGATCACGTCATAGCCGGCCGCCTGCGTATTGAGGCGCTGCACGATCTGGGATTCGATCTCCACCGGCAGCGGCTGCGTGTACACGAAATCCACTCGGGGCATATCTTCGAGGCCGGTTTTCCGGTTGAGCAGCTTGGTGTAGGTGAACGTGGGCATCTGGTCGGTTTCGACCAGGAGCGCCGATTCGATCCTCTTGCGCAACAACGCCTGCTTGAGTTCAAAACCGAAGCCATCCTTGCCGATCGCGCCCAGCACGGCCACCCGCCCGGCTCCCAGCGCCGAAAGGTTGTTGGCCACCGTGCCGCCAGCTCCGGCCGTGGTTTCAGTGGAGAGAACGGCCACGCGCGGCAGGCCCGTTTCGCGCGATGGTTCGGCCAGGTCCGGATCGTAGGTGCACCATCGGTCCAAACAGATATCGCCAACGACAAGCGTGCGCAGCGAGCGGAAGCGGGAAAGGATCTCCGAAGTTTTCATGTTGTATGCAATCGAGCCAACAGTGCGCGGCGCAACGCTGGCAGCGTAGCGCGATGATCGCCGCAAAAATAGTAGCTGCGGCCGCCGTCGGCTACCGTTCTTACCAGGATAGTCTTGTGCGGGCGGAAATAGTAGCCGGGGTCGCTTTTCTCCAGCTCGCGGTGGACGTCGCCGCGAATCGGCACTACGTCAAACACGGCGGTGGTGAATTCCCGGATTTGCCGCCATTCCTGCCGGGCGACGTTGCGGGCCATGGCGAGAGCTTTCAAGTATACTTCCGGTCCCATTATTGCCGACCCGAAACTGAGCAGCACGCCACCCTCCAAACGCTCCACCGTGCGGGCGAAAATCAGAAAGTCGCGATAGCTGGCTTCGCCAAAAGCTGCTCCGTCACAATTGGGATGCTCATGCAGGATGTCGTAGCCGATGCCCACGTGGACGGTGGCGGGAACCGAACACCGGTAGGCCGCCGCAAACACGCTCAGGTCGCGGTGCGGAAACTGGCTTGCCGCGATGTGCCGGCCCAGATTCTCACCGAAGCCAAGCTGCTCACGCGCCGCCTCGGCCACCACGTCGTTGAGCTCGCCGGTTTCATGCCAGAGCCCGAACTCACCAGTTCGAATATAGCGGGCCACGCTTTCGGTGGTGGCTCCGATACGGGCCAGTTCGTAGTCGTGGATGGCGCCGGCTCCGTTGGTGGCCAAGTGATCGATCAGCCCGCGTTCGATCAGATCGATCAGTTGGCGGTTCACGCCGGCGCGGAGCACATGGGCGCCCATCATCAGAATACGGGCGGCGCCGCGTTCGCGCGCAGCCTCGAGCAGCCCGGCCAGCGTCTCCAGATCCGGATGAGCAAACTCGGGCGTGGCCTGATCCAGCTCAAGCCAGTGTCCCCGCTGCAGATCATGCACACGTTCGCCCAGCGGCTGCACCAGCAGGCGCGCGCGATTGAAGATCTGGTATTTGGAAGCGATGGCCACGGTGTATCTACTACTGCGGAGGGAACAACATTCCGAGCAGTTTAGAATGCTGGCCAAAGTGCGGCACGATATAGTCGGCGCCCACTTCCACCAGACGATTACGCTTCCACAGGTCCACCTTGGCGCAGTCCGGCTCGTCGGTGGCCACGCCCACGGTGACGCCACCCACCTGGCGGACGTTTTCAATCTCGACGTAGCCGTCGCCAAAGCCGAGGAACTCATCCCCACGCGCCTCGGCGCCACTGATCACGCGCTGGATCAGGATGGCTTTGGAGAAAGTTCGATAGTCATCGAGAGCGCCAAACACCCCGCCGTCAAAATAGCGGTCGACGCCCAGGAGCCGCGCCTCGTTGGTCACGTAGGCATGGTCCGTTCCGCTAGCCAGATATAGCTTCAAGCCGCGCGCCTTCAATTCCTCCAGCAGGGCGATGCTGCCGGGCACCAGATGCTGTTCGGGCGAAACGCGGCCCGATTCCAGGTCCTCCACCCGCCCTTTGATCTTGTCCCACAGCAGGTCCAGATACTGGCGCTTGTACTCCATTGGATCGCGCGGCGCGCTACCGCGTTTGGTGACGTGCTCAGCCAGTTCGATCATCTGATACATGGTCTGCTTACCGGTGAGCCGGCCCACGAACTCAGTAACCACTTCGGTGAGCTGCGCTTCCGATTCGCCTGACTTGGTCTCCGCCAGGATCTCCACCATCATCGGGACCATCACTTCCACCCATCCGGAACGGATCAGAGAGAGCGTGCCATCGAAATCAAAGAGCGCCACTTTGGCGCGCGTAGCCGTAACACCGGGGCGGATAACTTCAATCATTGGGGAATCACTATTGTAGCGGGTGCGCGCCTACCAGTATTGCCAGTGGCCGCCGAAAACAGTATAGGCGCTCAACGCCGCATTGGTGACGGCGTGGACCAGGATGCAATCTCCGAGGCTCTTGGTCTTGACCATCCACCAGTTCCAGGCGATGCCGGTCAGCAGCCCGACCTCCCAATACGGCCCGTGCTCTACGGAAAACATGGCGGCCGTGATCCAAAACGCATCGGTCGCATAAGTGCCCAGCTTGACCGAAAGAAAGTCGTTCTTGATCAACCACCGCATCAGCCAACCGCGAAAGAACAACTCTTCGACGATCGGGACGATGAGTGAAGCCCGGATGGCGCGCGAGACCAGCACCATCGTGTTCGATCGCAGCGGCTCGGCCACTGAACTGGCCACTTTACCGGTCAGGAAGTTTTCAAACAGCCAGTGGGAACGGTAGCCCGGAAACAAGACATCCGGAGCCACCCAAACCACGAACGTGGCCAATCCCAGCAGCACGCTCCAGGTCCAATAAGGCATGCGGAGATCAAGTGCCGGACGCGCGAAAAACCAGATGACGGCGGCCAGCACAACGACGCGGACCGGATACTCAAGCGCCCCTAGCCCCAGGAAGTCTCCCAGGGCCAGAAAAACCATGAATACCGCCATCGGCAGTACGTAGGGAATCGCAGGATGCTTGAGGTCCAAGGCCTAGCCGATACGGGACTTCAACTTTTCGATCAACGATTTTTCGTCGGCCGACGGGCCGTTCTTGGCCGCTTCATCCAGCTCTTTCTTAGCTTGTAGTTTGTCGCCCTTGTTGAAGAGCGCATCGGCCATATGGATGCGCCACGTGACATGCCCCGGATTCTTGGTAAGGAGATCGCGGAAGATGCGGATCGCGTTGTCCGGCTGGTTCTTCTTGATATAGATCAAGCCCAGTGTGTCGTCGATATCCGGGTAGTTCGGTTGAGTCTGCTTGGCTTTCTGGGCGTAGGTCAGCGCCTGATCGATGTCGCCGTCGGCGATCACCATCATGTAGGCCAGATTATTCAAGGCCACAAAATTGGTAGGATCAATCGCCAGGATTTTCTTATAGATAGGCTCGGTCGACTGGCGTTTGCCGTTCTTCTCGTATGTCATCGCCAGACGCATCAGCGGCCCGATTTGACCGGGCGCCAGTTCCTGGGCCTTGGTAAACGCCTGGGTGGCTTCTTCAAACCGGTTGCTCACCATCAGTGCGTCGCCGAGGGTGAGTTGCAGGTTAGCCGATTTCGGGTCTTGCTCAATGAGTTGCTTGTACTGGTCAATCGCTTGATCGAACTTCTGCGAACGCATGGCAATGTTAGCCAGTGCCAACTTGAGGGTCTGCGGATTCTTGGGATTTCCCTTGAGCTCGGCTTCAATCAATTGGCGCGCCTGGTCAACTCTCTTGGTGGCCAGAAAAACCTCGACCAAGCCCAAGAGGCCCCGGGAGTCTTTCTTGTCGAGCAGCGACTTGAACCCGGCTTCGGCCTCAGGATACTTCAGTTCGATCCGATCGAGCATCGCCATCAGATAGCGTGCGTCGGCCATATCCGGAACCCGGTCAAGCAACATTTTCAGCTCGGTCCGGGCGGTTTTGTAGTCCGGCAATCCCATCAACGCCGAGGCGCGCAGCAGCCGAGCCGGCAGGAAACCGGGCGTCGTCTGGAGAATCTCGTCAGCCAGCTGCTGGGCCCGGGGAAATTCCTGTTTGCTCAGGTGAATTCGGCCCAGCGCCAGCTTGGGCGGCACATAGGACGGGCGTATTTTAATGGCCTCGGTGAATTCGTTCCGCGCCGCTTCCAGGTCTCCCTTGGCCAGCAGCGCCTCGCCAAGGTTAAAACGCAGGACCGGGTTATCCTGCATCTTGTTGAGCACCGAACGGAACTCGGTAATGGCTTGGTCCAGGTCCTTGGGCTCGCCAGTGCGCAAGCGCAGCGAAGCGCGAATCGCCTTGGCCTCGGCGTCATCGGCATTCTCGTCCACCACTCTTTGCGCCAAAGCCACCGCTTCGGCCCGTTTGTTCTGCAGTGACAACAATTCGACTTGCTTCTTTTGGAGAGCCGCCTTCTGCTCGGGCTGGGCCTTAATACCAGACTCATAGGCGGCCATCGCCTGGTCGAACTTCTGAGCCCGGAAATAGAAATCGCCCACTTGCCGGAAAGCGTCCGGGAACTGCTTGGTGTTTAACGTGAGGCGAGCCAGTGTTTCACCCAGCTTCGCCTCTTCTTTGGCCCGGAAGTAGTGTGCCGCCAATTCCAACAGATAGGTCGGCGATGCCGGATTGTTCTCCACCTTCAGGCGCAGCGTCTGCTCGGCGCCGGCCATATCCTTACGGGCTATTGCGGCGGCGTACAGAAAGTCGTAAATCGCACCGAGGTTCTTGTTCTTCTCCAGGGCTGAACGCACCAGGGCCTCGGCCGCTTCCGGCTGCCGGTCAGCCACCATCGCCTGCGCCAGCGCCAGTTGGATATGGCCCTGGTTGGGTTTGATCGCGTCGGCCTGCTGGAAGGCGGCGATCGCCTCCTTCCAGTTTTCGTTGGCCACGGCGAGGTAACCCTTCATGCGGAGGCCTTCAAAGTGTTTCGGGTTGCGCTTCAACAGGCGATCGGACAATTCCTGAAAGTCCACCAGCAGCTGCTTGTACTTGGCGCGGTCGGCCAGATAAATGGTGAGATAGAGGTCACCCAGCTTGGCATGGGCGTCGTCGTTCTCGGGCTGCAACTCAGAGGCGCGCCGCAACCAACGGACCGACTCACCGTATCTGCCCTGTTTCAGCTCGGCCAGTCCAAGACGGTAGTAGGCTTCGCCGTAACGCTGATCCTTCTGCAAGACCTTCTTGTAGATGATCGAGGCTTCTTTGTACTTGCCGGTGTCATAGTACTTGTTGCCAGTCTCCAGTAGACGCTTCTTCGCCGCATCGCTGTCCCCAAGGCACCCTAGCAGGGTGGCGACCGCAAGCAGCAAAGCCGCCAGCGCAACGCGTTTCGTCTTCAATAGTGTTGAGTTCTTGAACATGGCTAGTATCGCGGATCCTAATCTCTATATTAAATCGAATCCAGTCTGAATAGTCGGAGACGAACCTCAGCCCGGTACTATCGAGATCCATCCACCGGTACCGGCGCTGATTAACCTTGGGTTTCGAGCGGCTCTTCACCCGCCAGGGCTTCGGCCGCCAAAAGGGCCTGCTTCTTCAGTTCCTTCTTCGTTGGCGGAGCCTGCTCATGACGAAAATCGTGCTCACTATAGCAGCTTCGGCAGCGGACCTTGGCGGCCTCTGTGTTCATCAACGAAACGATCAGATGATTGGAGAGGCGCTTGCACTTGATGCAAAAATCGTCGATATCGTCGCCAAGCCGGTGTTCCACGAGTCAGTACTCCGTCGTCTCATCATCATAACCGAAAACAGTTCAGCCCGCGATGAGCCCGCAGATGGCGCCCGCCGCGACGGCCCAGACGGTATCCCAACGAGTTCCCGCCATCGCCGCCGTCACCACTGCCGCCAGCACCACTTGCCAAGGCGTGGCCAACGCATCGCGCGCGATTGGAATCACCGATGCCAAAACCAAGCCAGCCGAGGCGTGCGTTACGGCCTGGATCGCCGAGAGCGCGCGCCGGTCCAGCGTGCGCCGGGCGAAGTATCGCAGCATCGCCAGAATCAGGAAGGCGGGCGTCACCATCGCTCCAAAACCGGCGACCGCGCCGGTCCAACCACCCGCATAGTAGCCCACGGGCACGAGATACAAACCAAAAGGGCCCGGAGAGACGCGCGCAATCGCGACGGCGGTGTTCAGTTGCCGATCCGTCAAAACCGGCCGCCGCACCACCAGATCGTCACGGACGGCCGGCAGCGAGGAGAGGCCGCTGAAGGAGGTGAGTGTCGCCTTCAAGAGCAGGAAATAGAGGAGGAATGGGTTCATCGTTTTGGGAAGCACCACCCCGCCACCGCGGCCATCCCGAGAATACCCACCGGTGGCCCGCCGGCGTAGGATGCCGCAGCGGCCGCCAACGTGAAGGGCAGCGCTCGCAACAGCCTGTTTTCACGCCACGCCGGTTTGAGCAACAGGATCGCGCCGGCCAGCATCAGGCCCGCCACCGTGGCCGCGATCCCCCGCAACGCCGCCGCCAGCCATGGATTGGCTTGCCATTGGCGCTCAGCCACCGCCAGCCAGTAACACAAGAGGGCAGCGGGCAGGCACGAAGCGAGCACCGCCACGATCGCGCCGGCCCAGCCCGCGAGCCGCCAGCCCGCACCGGCAAAACAAGCAATGACGTTGGTGCCTGGCGTCACGCGCGCGAGGCTCCATATCAGCGTAAAGTCCTCTTGCGTCAGCCACTTGCGCACTTCCACCAGTTCGCGTTGCAGGGCGGCCATAGCCGGGTCGCCGCCACCGAAGGTGAGGTTACCAATCCGGAGGGACAGAGCCGTCAGCGGGCCCAGTGGAGGAGCCATCATACGCCCCCGAAGGCGGTAAGGATTGACCCTAAACAAGGGTGATCACGGCCTACAACGGGGACGGATAGTCTGGTCATCGACACGGGGCGAAGGAAGCATAGCACTCCCCTTGGAATCTGTGAACACAAACTTTGTGTCCATTACTAAAGATTCCCCACCCCTTGCCGATAGACCCTGTTAGAGAGATAGCCAAATATGGACGCAATGATATGGATGATGCTGCCGATGTTTACCGCTGCGGGCTCTGCCCTGCTGTCGTTCTACATCATGCAGGCCCGCTTGGAAGTGGCCATTTCCAGGGAACGTGAAGCTCTGATTGAAGCCCGGGCCAGATTGCTCGGGATGGAGCGGGAAGTGGACGTGCGTGTCAAGGCCGCTGAGGAAGAGACGCGCCGCCGCAGCTTCGACGATTTCCTGGCAGACTTCCGTGTGGAAGAGCGTCACTATATGCGGGAGAGCAAGAGCCTCTTCCTGAAGAAGAAGTCGATGGTGCTGCAGGAGCGCCTCTTCTTCCGCAATATTCCGCTGTCCAATTGGGTTGAGCACGAGCTGACGATTGAAGAGGGAAGCGACGCTCGCAATTTGGCGCGAGCGGCGTCAATCTTCAGCACGCGCGGTGTGGGTGCGGGTTCGGCTCCGGAGGAGAAAACCACTCCGGCGGCTGCGCCCGCCACCATCCCGGGTCTCGGCCTCGGCCGCCCGGCCCGCATGATTGCCTAGCTGCAACATCGTGGCGCGCTTACAATCAAGGCGTGCTTCCTCTCCAGTTTGAGAGACTTTCGGCTGAAAAGCAGCGCGAGCGCGCCGCGTGGTTTCGCCAATGCCTTTCCTCACGCCGTACCGTACGTGAATTCTCTGACGAACCTGTGGCGTTTGCCTTGATCGAGGAGGCCATTGCCATAGCAGCGCTGGCTCCGTCGGGCGCGAATCAGCAGCCTTGGCGCTTTGTCGCCGTAACAGATCCCGCCGTCAAACGTGAGATCCGGATCGCGGCCGAAGCCGAGGAAAAGCAAAACTACGAGCATCGCTTTCCGCCCGAATATCTTTCGGTATTGGAACCGTTCGGCACCACGTGGCAGAAGCCGTTTCTCGAGACCGCGCCCTGCCTGATCGTGGTTTTTCGGCTGGACTACGGGCTGGATCCCGAGCGTCCGGACGAGAAAATCAAACACTACTTCGTGAATGAGTCCGTGGGAATCGCCACGGGTTTTTTACTGGCTGCACTGCATATGGCCGGGCTGGCGACGTTGACGCACACGCCAAGCCCAATGGGCTTTCTGGCGCGGATTCTCAAGCGGGGCGTCAACGAGCGCCCGTTTCTGTTGATTCCCGTCGGCTATCCGGCTTCGCATGCCATGGTTCCGGATATCCCCAAGAAGCGGCTTGACGAGGTGCTCGTGCGATTCTGATAGGGCCTCTTATGAAGCCCATTTCAGAAATCGCCGCTCGTCTTGAAATCCCCAGCGAGTATCTCCACGCCTACGGCCCCTATTTCGCCAAAGTGCGCCTGGAATCGATGGAGCGGCCAGCCGTGGCCCCGCCGCGCGGCAAGCTGATTCTGGTGACGGCCGTCACGCCCACCACCCACGGCGAAGGCAAGACGGTAACCACCATCGGCCTCGCTCAGGCGCTGGACCGGATCGGCATAAGCGTGGTGGCCACATTGCGCCAGCCCTCGCTGGGCCCGGTCTTCGGCATGAAGGGCGGCGCCACAGGAGGCGGCTTGTCGCAGGTGATCCCGGAGGACAAGATCAACTTCCATTTCACCGGCGACTTCCACGCCGTCGCGGCGGCGCAGAATACGCTGGCCGCGCTAATTGAATCACACCTCTATCAGGGCAACGAGCTTGGCCTCGATCCGCATACGATCGACTGGCCCCGGGCGATTGACGTGAATGACCGCTCGCTGCGCGACGTCGTTACCGGCCTCGGCGGGCGTCTCAACGGCGTCCCGCGTCAAACCGGCTTTGTCATTACGGCCGCCTCGGAGATGATGGCGATCCTGGGGCTGTCCGAGTCGCTGCCCGATCTGCGGCGGCGCATTGGAGACATCGTCATCGGGTCGGTGCGCGGCGGCGGCGGCGGGTGGTGCGCGTGAAAGATCTCAAAGTCACCGGCGCACTGCTGGCCTTGCTCGCCGACGCGCTTCACCCCAATCTGGCACAGACCACCGAGGGCACGCCAGCCTTCGTCCACACTGGGCCATTCGCCAACATCGCTCACGGCACTGCCAGCGTGGCCTCGCTGCGGATGGCTCTCGGCCTGGCCGACTACGTTGTCAACGAAACCGGCTTTGCCGCGGACCTGGGCGCGGAGAAGTTTTTCGACGTCGTGATGCCCGCCACCGGCATTCGCCCCGCCGTCGCCGTCATGGTGGCCAGCGTCCGTGCGGTGGCCGCGCAAAGCGGCGAGCCCTCCGTCGTGACGCAGGCATCGCTTGAGCGTGGCGTCATGAATCTGGAGCGGCACGTGGAGAACACGCGCAATTTCGGAGTGCCCGTCGTCGTGGCCGTCAACCGCTTCCCGTCTGACGATCCCGCCTTGCTCGATTGGCTCCAACGCCACTGCGAGAGTCGCCTCGGCGTGTCTTGCGCATTGAGCGACGTCTACATGCGCGGCGGCGAAGGCGGGCGCGATCTCGCCGAAAAGGTAGTGGCCGCTACATTGCCCGGCGGTGATGCCCGGCCACTGTACGCCGCCGAACTGCCGCTGGCCCACAAGATTCGGACCGTAGCTACGCGCATCTATCGCGCCGGATCGGTGGCCTTTGAGACCGCGGCCGCCAGCAAACTGGAGAAGCTGCAAAAGGGAGGCTTCGGCCATCTCCCGGTTTGCATGGCCAAGACGCAGTACTCCTTCTCGGACAACGCCAAGTTGATCGGCGCGCCGGCCGGTTTCACCCTGACCGTCAATGACGTGGCGCTCCGGGCCGGGGCTGGCTTCGTTACAGCGCTTTCCGGTAGCATTTCCCTGATGCCCGGCCTGGGCAAGGACCCGGCCGCGCTACTGCTAGATTTCAACGCCGAGGGCCGGATTACGGGGCTTTCGGCATAACGCGGCGATACTTCACAGACTTGGTGGCGGTGAACCGCGCTCCGAATTTGGCCAGGAAAGCGCGGAGTTGGGCGAGATCTCCGCTTAACAAAAACTCGGTGGAGAGCGTGGACGGCCGCCCCAGCGGTAGAGACGGGCCCACCTTCCGGCGCAGTTCATACCCCACGCCGAAATTCTCCTGCAGAGAGGCGCTGAACATCGCGGCGGTGTCGAAGTCAAACAACTGCGCCGCGTCTGTCCCAGTGAAGACCAGCCGCGCCAGCGCATAACACTCCGCCTCGCCGGGGAACGCCTCACAGGGCTTACTGCCGGATTGGACGTACAGCGCGCCCGTCCCGTCCAGTCGCACAATCCGGAATCTCAGAGGCTTTTCGTCGTCGCCCTGGGGCTGCGCCACGTATTCCTCACCATCCATTTTAACCTCGAAAGTGTCAGTTTCGCCCTGCGTCTGCCAGACGCCCGGCACCCTGGGGTCCCGCGTTCCTTCGAGCGGGATCTTCGTGTAGACGCCTTGACACCCGGAGAGCGCGATCAGTCCGAAAACGGCGAGCGCGAGCTTCGGGATTTGCCGCAACATAGGTTCACCTCCTAGTAGTGAGAAGCCGGTCTTCTTTCGGGAAGGTTTCGACCACAATGTCCTTGTACAGAACTTCCTGCGGTCCGGTCCAGCCGTGGAGCTGTAAGCCAATTGGTCCGTCCTTGATGCGCGCGGGATCCGCCTCGCGCCATTCCATCACCTGAACGCCATTGAGCGCCGTGCGCACGCGGTTGCCCTGCGCCAGGATCTCCACCAGAATCCAGTCATGCTGGGCGGTGACCTTCTCTGTAGTGGTCTTGAACACGCGGAGGCCCTTGGCTTCGATGTAGTCCCACATGCTGGGATTCGGGAAGACCACCAAGGGTCCCTGCGTGTACCACTTGTTCTCGCCCTTGGCTGTGATCTCGCCCCAAAATGCGACTCCGGCGTGGTTGTCGGACTCGACCATCTTTGACGACAGCGTGAGCCGGAAATCGGAGTAGTTTTCGGTGGTGAACAGGAAGCTGGTGGGAACCTTCTCGTGGGATTTGCCGCGAAGAGCGCCGCCCGCGACGGCCCACCATTCCTGATTACCACGCCAACCATGGAGGCTCTCGCCGTCGAAAATCCTCTTCCGCACGCTATGCCCAGCGCCGGGCGGAGTCAGCGGGATCGCTTCCATTTCGGCGGCGGTG
>JAYTKJ010000378.1:0-3580 GCA_043730365.1 Acidobacteriota bacterium
TATTCGCCACTGAGTGCCATGTCAACCATTAAGGAGCGAATTGTTATGCAGTGGCGAACAATGCTATATTTCAGCAGATGCGCTCGAAGACCTTCCTGGAACACCCTGTAGAAATTGAGACTTCCAAGGCGACGCTACAGGCCCGGAAGCAGGAGTTTGTCCGTGACGCGATTTGGGGCGCAGCGATCGACATCTTCGGCGAGAAGGGCTTCGAGGAAACAACTATAGACGACATCGTCGCTGCCGCCGGCACTTCACGCCGCACGTTTTTCCGGCACTTCGAATCGAAGCGGGACCTCATGGCGCAGCCGATCATCAGCTATGGCGCGTCACTAACGAAAGCGATCGAATCGTGTCCCGCCACGGCGCCCGCCAAGCTGTTGCGTCACGTGGTTCTGGAAGTTGCTCAACAAACCGTTTCAGATTCCCGTATGCGCAAGGTCATGGCAATCGCCGCCAAGTATCCAGCCGCGCGCGAAGCGCAGTTGTCCCGTGTCGCCGAAGTGCAGGACCGGCTGGCAGATGCGTTCGCGCAAAGATGCCAGGACCAACTCACCGCTCACGCGCTGGCCGCGTTGACGCTTTCAACGCTGAGTCTGACCTACCGCGTCTGGTTCTCCCAAGGCAAGAAGGACATCGTGTCCGCCGCACAGCGCGTCTTTGCGGCAGTCGCCCATGCCGCCAGCGGGTAAGTGACTTATGACCGGAATCGTAGCCCGGTCGCAAGACCAGCCTGCTATCCTGTTCTCTTCTCTCGCTATGAATCGCTACACGCTCCCGCTGGCCCTGCTCTATGCCTGCTTGTCTGCGCAAACCCGCACGGTGACCGACGAGGAAGTTCGCCGCGTCCACGCCTCGGCTCTGTTGATTGACACGCACAACGACGTTACTAGCGACACCGTCAAGGGTCTGGACATCGGCGCCGCGCGCACCAAAGGCCATACCGATATTCCCCGGCTCAGACGAGGCGGCATGGGCGCGGTCTTCTTTGCCGCTTATGTGAGCAAAGACTACGCCACCAAGGGGCAGGCCGCGCACCGCGCCATCGAGATGATCGACACCATCCGGTACGACATTGCCACTCGGTATCCCGCCGATTTTCAGCTGGCCACCACGACCGCCGAAATCCTAGCCGCGCGGAAGGCCGGCCGCATGGCCGCATTGATCGGGATTGAAGGTGGACATGCCATCGAAGACAGTCCGCGCCTCCTGCGCCAGTTCTACGCGCTAGGCGTCCGGTACATGACGCTCACGCACACCAACCACAATCATTGGGCCGATTCGTCGGGTGAGGCCGGCGCGCCCAACAACGGGCTCTCGCCGCTGGGCAAGCAGATCGTGGCTGAAATGAACCGCCTCGGCATGCTGGTGGACATCTCGCACGTCTCGGACAAAACATTTTGGGACGTGCTGGCCATCGCAGGCCCGCCGCCCTTTGCGTCGCACTCCTCCTGCCGCGCGGTTGCCAGCATCAAGCGCAACATGACAGACGAGATGATCGCCGCGCTGGCCAAGAAGGGCGGCGTGGTGCAGATCAATTTCGGCTGCGAATTTCTCTCGCAGGTCTCGGCCGATTCCTCCCCGTGGTCCAACCCGGCGTTGAAGGGCAAGAAGAAGGAGAGCGACGTAATCCCGGCCAAACTCTCCGACGTAGTGGCTCAGATTGAGCACGCCATCAAGATCGGTGGCGAGGATGCCGTGGGGATCGGCAGCGATTTCGATGGCGTGCCGTGTGTGCCGCAGGGGCTGGCGGACGTCTCGCAGTTCCCCGCCCTCACGCGGGCTCTGCTTGAGCGTGGTCATTCCGAGGCCCGCATCCGTAAGATTTACGGCGAGAACCTGCTCCGGGTGATGCGCGCGGCCGAGATGGCGTCGGCGGGACACAAGTAGCCGTGGACTTCCTGGTTAACAATACGGGCTGGATCGAGGTCATCTGCGGCCCCATGTTCTCCGGCAAAAGCGAGGAGCTGATCCGCCGGTTGCGGCGGGCGATTATTGCCCGCAAACGGGTGCAGGTGTTCAAGCCGATTTTGGACAATCGTTACTCAACCGATGAGATCGTTTCACACGCCGACTCAAGGATTGGGGCTACGGTTGTAGAGAACGCGCGAGCCACCCTGGTGAACATGGATTGGCGCACCCAAGTAGTGGGGTTCGACGAATCGAATTTCTTCGGTCCGGATCTGGTGGATGTCGCCCAGCAACTGGCGGACTCAGGCAAACAGGTGATTGTCGCCGGGCTGGACACAGACTACCTGGGCCGCCCTTTTCCGCCGATGCCGGACTTGCTGGCCGTAGCCGAGTCGATCACCAAAATGCTGGCTATTTGCATGCGTTGCGGCAATCCGGCCAAACATACGCAGCGCCTGGTCGAATCCGCAGACCTGATTGTGGTGGGCGCAGGCGGCATGTACGAAGCCCGCTGCCGCCGCTGTTTTGAGCCGGGCATTCCCAAACAAGAGTACTTGCCCTTTGCGCGGCCCTCGCTCACGCCCGCACCCCCGGGAGAATGACATGGAACCTGCGCAATCGGTCAGCCATCTATATAGGCAGTGAGTGGTACACTAGACCCGAATCGGGACTATTCAATTCGTCCAAACTGAACAGGAGATTATTCAAGTGAGCCTTTCCCCGAATGCCCCGTTGCCCCCCCCCGAAAGTGGTTCTTCCGGTCTGAAGATTCCGATCCTTTTCGGCGCCGTGTTGGCTCTGATCGCCGCCAACGTGTACCTGTTCATGAAGCTGGAAGAGAACAAGGCCGATCTATCGAAATCGCGCGAGCAGTTGCTCACCGAAATCAGCAATCTGCGCGAGTCGGCCCAGATCTCGAACCAGACCAGCAAGCGTTATGTCGACACCCTGAAAGCCGACCTTGATTCGGCCCAGCGGCGCGCCTCCTCTGCCGTGGGCGCCGTTCGCGAGGACGCCATGAAGCAGGTGGCCGAAACCGAACGTAAGCTCAAGGCGGAGCAGGAACGCGCGACGCAAGCCGTCAAGCAGGAGATCGGCAAGGTGGAGCAGACCACGCTCGCCGCCAATCAGAAGCTGAGCGAAACCGTGACCACCGAGGTCTCGGCCGTCAAGAAAGAGATTTCCGAGAACAAGAGCGAGTTGGATAAGACCATCGACAGCTTGAAGAAGGTGACCGGCGATCTTGGCGTCACCAGCGGCTACGTGGCCACAAACTCCAAGGAACTGCTCGCCCTCAAGCAACTCGGTGAACGCTCCTACTTTGAGTTCAACATCGTCAAGGGCAAGCAGGCCGTCAAGATCTCCGACATCATGATCCTGCTCAAGAGTTCGGACCTCAAGAAGAACCGGTACACCATCCAGATCATCGCCGACGACAAGACGGTGGAGAAGCAGAACAAGAGCGTCAACGAGCCCTTGCAGTTTTACATGGCCAAGTACCGCCAGCCTTGTGAGCTGGTGGTGAATTCGGTGGCCAAGGACCGTATCACCGGTTATCTCGCCCAGCCGAAGGTATTGGCTACCCGGTAACCAATCAGACCGGCAACCGCGGGACCAGTCCTATCTGCTGGTGCTAGGCCAAGCCCGTTCCCTTGGTGGGTGCCGCGGC
>JAYTKJ010000379.1:0-8896 GCA_043730365.1 Acidobacteriota bacterium
CCGCCGAACCAAGCCCGCCGCAACCGCTTCTAATAAACGGAATAAATCCTCGCGCCCACTCCGTCACACCCGTTCGCGGTTCAAACCCAACTCCGCCCGGCGACGCCCCTGGCCCGCACCCGCTCCCCGACGCCGCGTAACCATTTTGCCCCGCGCTCTGCGCCGCCCGTTCTTTGACAACCGAATATTCGCTCCCCAGCGAGCGCCGGGATGCTGCGCCCGTCCCAACTATTAATTATCTAGTTGACATCGGCCCCGCTTTCAACTAATTTCTTAATAGATAGCCGTGGCACGCCCCAGATCCATCTCCCTCACCTCCGCTGAACTCCGCCTGATGGACGTCCTCTGGCTCAAAGGCCCCTCCACCGTCGCTGAAGTGGTGGAGGCCCTGTCGCCGGAAACCGATCTGGCCTACTCCACCGTTCTCACGACGCTCCGTATCCTCGAAGACAAGGGCTACCTCACCCACTCCAAGGAGGGCCGCGCGTTTATTTATGAAGCGGTAGTGGCTCGCGAGACAGCTCGGCGCAGCGCGTTGACACAGCTATTGGCTCGCTTCTTCAGTGGCAAGCCCGAACTGCTGGTCCAGAATCTACTCGACAACGAGGAACTGAGCGACGCCGAAATGGCCAAGCTTAAGAAGATGATCGCCGGAGAAAGGAGCCGATCATGAGTGCCCTGTTTGAAGCTCTCGTCAACACGCTGCCGCCCGCCATCGCTATCGTCGCGTTGATCTACGCGTTGCTGCGCTGGGCGCCCGGCCTGAACGCCGCCACTCGCTACGCAGTCTGGTGCGTCACTTTGCTCGCCGTACTCGCTCTACCTGCGCTTACCAGACTGGCGCCCATCGTCAAGCCTTATCGCCGGCCGGCGAACGCAGGTTGGCAGCAGCTGCCAGGGACGGTACGAAATCGCCCGATCAATGTGGACTCGCGCAGCACCGTGCCTGTGGCCGCGTTCCTCTGGGCTGCCGGGACCATGCTCATGTTTCTTCGCCTGGCGGCAAGTTATCGTTCGCTCCGGCGCCTTAAACGCCAGGCCTCGCTCATGCCGTTCGACACGCCGGAATTCAGCCGCCCGCTGCGCGTCATGGTCTCAAGCCGCCTGAGCACTCCCATCGCCGTCGGATTCCTGCACCCGGCCATCGTTGTACCCGCGGACCTCGCCGCACGGCTCTCGGCCAGTGAACTGGATGGCGTGCTGATTCACGAATACGCGCACTTGGCGCGCCGGGACGATTGGGTGAATCTGGCCGGGCGGCTCCTGCAGGCGCTCGTCTGGTTTCATCCGCTGGTCTGGTTCTGTCTCCGTCAAATCGACCGCCAGCGCGAACTCGCTTGCGACGATTGGGTGGTGCATCGCACCGGCAACGCCCGGGCTTACGCGGCCACCCTACTCAAACTAACTGAGCTGCGGCAAACCGATCGTCTGCTCGCGTTGGCCACCGGTATTCTCGGCGGGAAATCGCAGCTCTCCCACCGGATCGAAGAACTGCTTAGGCTGGGACACCGCTTTGTGCCTGCGGTCTCGCGCTGGCGCCTCGGGTTGGCGGCGCTCTTTGTCTCCGTGCTCGCCTTCGGTTCTTTGCCCGCGCTTCCTAACGTGATCAAGTTCCAACGCCGCCAGTCGACGCCTGCCCCGCGGCCCAGGCAAAGTTTTCTGGCCGGCCTGCAGGCTGCCGGCTACGGCCATCTCGATGTCGACGAGATCATCGAGCTGCACAACCACGGTGTCGCTCCGCAGTACATGGCGGAGATATCGGCGGTGACGGGCAAGCTCTCGCCCAAGCAGTTTATTGAATTGCGCAACCACGGAGTGCAAGGCTCTGATGTTCGCAGGGCGGCGCAGACTAAATCCGGAGCGGTGACGGTCGAGGAGATCATCCGCTTCAAAACCTCGGGAATTCTGAATCACAAATAGGAGGCAGGCATCGCTATGAAACCCGCTATAGAAGCAACTCTGATTGCGGCCGCGGCGCTGGGCTACCTGGCCGTCAACGAGGCCGCCGAAATCCTTGCGCAACAGCAGCCCCAGCGCAACGGTTGGACCATCGGCCGCTCGCGCTCAGCGGACCAAGTGCGCTTCGGGATCGATCGTTCCGTCGACACCAGCCGCACCACTTGGAATTCAGATCTGCCTTGGACCAGCTTCCAGGGTCTAACCCCGCAACAACTGTCTCGCTTAAGCGGGTCACATACCTTCGAGTTCGTCCGCGACGCCGGCACGTTTGTTTGCACCGGGCGCTTCTCCGGCGGGCGTGGCCACGGCGCCTATCGTTTTGAGCCCAACCAACGCTACGTCAGTCAACTTCAGGCGTTGGGATTTCCGCCCCTCAGCTCCGGCGATGTCTACTCGCTGGCCTTCAGCGATGTCCCGCTGGAATTTGCCCGGCTGGTCAGCGCGGCCGGTCTGAACGCCTCGATCCATGAGCTACTTGAACTTCGCTCTCACGGCCTCACCGCCGCCTACCTTCGCGATGCGCAGACTGCCGGATTCGGACACTTGACCGCTCGCGACTACGTCGAGATGCATAACCACGGGGTCGGGCCCGATTTCCTGCGTCACCTCACCAAGGCAGGTTATGGAGACATTTCGGTGCGGGAAATCGTTGAAATGCGCAACCATGGCGTCGATGCCGGTTACCTGAAGGACTTGGCCCGCCATGGTCTCAAGCCCGCGCCGCGCGATCTGGTGGAGATGAAGAATCAGGGCGTCTCGCCTCGTTTCCTCAACACGCTCGCTCAGGCGGGTCTTGGCCAACTCGATACGCATGAGGTGGTTGAGCTGCGCAATCAGAACGTGACGCCGGAATTCATTCTGGAAGCCAAAGCGTTGGGCTATCGTTTCTCCGGGCGCGACATGATCGAGCTGCGCAATCAGGGCGTCGACGGGGCCTATTTGCGCAAGCTCAAGGATTCGGGCTTCCAGAACATGACCGCCGCGAAGATCGCCAAGTTGAGGACCCACGGAATAGACTAGCGATCTGCCTTTACAGCAGACTCTCAACGTGGTAGCTTCAACGCAGAGTGCCTATGAGAAATGCGGCGACAGCGACATGGATTGCCGCCGCCGTGCTGGGCTCTCTGACCCTCCATGCGCAGAGCCAGCCGGAACGCAACGGTTGGACCATTGGCGTCAGTGCCCATTTGCCCGATCACGCCCGCTTAAGCATCGATCATTCCGAGGACAAGCGCCGTATGACGTGGAATTCGGACGTGCCATGGTCCAGCTTCCGCGGATTGACCGCCCAACAGTTGTCCAGCCTGAACGGACCACACACTTTCGAATTCGTGCGCGACGCCGGCACATTCGCACTGACCGGTCAATTCTCTGGCGGCCGCGGCCGTGGCTCCTACCGCTTCGGACCCGATCAGCGTTATGCCAGCCAGCTGCAAGGGCTAGGCTTTTCGGCGCCAGGCCCCGAGGACATGTATTCGCTGGCCGTAAGTGACGTTTCGCTGGAATTCGCCCGCATCGTTGGGGTCGACGGCATCGGCGCTTCCCCGCGGGTGCTGCTTGAACTTCACGATCATGGACTGACCACGGCGTATCTGCGAGACGCGCAGGCGGCCGGATTCGGCCGGTTCACCGCCCGAGACTACATCGAGCTAAAGAGTAAGGGCGTCAGGCCCGATTTCCTGCGCGCCCTGAAGAACGCCGGCTACGGGGATGTATCCGTCCGCCAGATCGTCGAAATGCAGAATCAAGGGATTGACTCGCGCACCATGCGAGACCTCGCCCGTTTTGGACTCAAGCCCGTGCCGCGCGATCTGATCGAAATGAAGAACCAAGGGATCTCGCCCGCTTTTCTGTACGCACTGGCGCAGGCTGGCCTAGGCAAGTTGGATTCCCGCGAAGTGGTGGAACTGCGGAATCAGAAGGTGTCGCCGGAATTTATCCGGGACGCCAAAGAGATGGGCTATACCTTTACGGCCCGTGAATTGATTACCATGCGAACCCGCGGCGTGGATGCTGCCTACCTGCGCAAGCTGAGGGCTTCGGGCTTCCATACCCTGAGCGCCGAGAAAATCATCAAGCGGCGGGCCCGCGGTATCGACTAGCCACCGGCATGAATACCAGGAAGCTGGACTTCGCCTGCCCGCTGTGCGGCTCAACTGACGTTGTCTATAGCTGCACTCCCAATTGCTGCTTCAACCACGTGTGCGCCGGGTGCGGCGGCGCCTTCGAGCCCGTCACCACGGCCAAGGGCGGCAAGCTCTCCGGTGTCGTGCCGCCGGATCCGCTGCCGGATTGCACGGACCCCACCGCCGGATGCGCCCGTTGTCAATCGACCGCGGTCTATTTGACCGTTAGCGGCGATGCGTTGGTTTGCGCCGATTGTGGCGCGCTGCTGTTACTTGAACTCACCGGGATTGCGCCCGCTTGATTAAGCCAATCGCTCGATCGTCCAGTAGATCGCCGCGCAGGCAATCAGCACCGACGCCGGAACCACCACCCGGCTGCGGTACCACGTGCGGTGGGCGCAATGCCAGCCCACCAGTAGGAACGCTGTGCCGATCACGGCCAGTTGACCCGCCTCCACGCCGACATTGAACGCCAGCAGCGCCGTGACGAATTCCGACCGCGGCAATCCGAGCTCCTGCAGCGCTCCGGCAAAACCCAGGCCGTGCAGCAGGCCGAAGGCAAAAACCAGCGCCACCCGCCAGGGCTTCAGCTCCGAGAGAAAGATGTTTTCGACGGCCACATAGGCAATCGAGATCGCGATCAACGGCTCGACAATCCTGGGTGACACCGAGACCAGTCCGTACATGCTCAAGCCCAGTGTGATCGAGTGGGCGATCGTGAAAGCGCTCACCTGCCACAGGACCGCGCGGAGGCGGCTGCTGAGTAAGTAGATGCCCAGCACGAACAGCATATGGTCCAACCCCAGCGGCACGATGTGCGTGAAGCCGAGCGTGAGATACCGCCATATCGTCTCAAGTCGGCCCACCGGTAGACCGGATGACGCCAGGGCAAACGGCTTGCTGGTCTGGCCGCCTTCCAGCCATTCGGTGGCGGGATTGGCCGCTGCGGCGCCGCTGCGCACCAGCATCGCGTAAGATGCAAAGGTCCACGAGTAAGTCCACGTGAAGTTGCTCGCCCCGGCGGGAATCTCGCCCGTCAGACGAATGGTGGCCGCCGCGGCGGACGTGGCGTCGATCGGCGGAACCACCGCATAGGCGATGGTGGGACGAACCTCGGCTCCGTCAAACACAACCTTCACGCGCCGGCGAAAGGTCTCCTCCGAGGCCGTCAGTAATGACTGCAGGCTGGTAGCGCTGGCTCCGGCCTGCAGAGTACCGCCTCGCGATGCTTCGAGCTTCTCGGCTAGGGCTGTCGCGTCGGCCACGATCTCAATATCGTAGGTCCGGCCCTCGTGAAACAGCACCGACACGCGCGTCGTGCCAATCTCATGCGCGTGAGCCGCCACGCCGGTCAATACCAGCGCCGCCATGATCCTGTTCATTGGCCCGGCCTCTCAAACGTCAGCGAAGCCCAATAGCTCATCCAGTCCGCCTTGGCCGCGTCCGGCGCGGGAATCATATGCACAGCCTTGATCATCCACATCCCGCCGCGCCGCAGCCGCAATCGCACGCGGCCGTCCTTGTCCGATCGCGCCGTCAGCTTCTCGGAGGGCTTCAGGCGATTGATGGCCACCACCAGCGCACCGGCCAACGGTCGGCTCTCATACGTGAGGCGTATCGGCAGATCCTCGCCCGCGCCAAGTGCATACGGATTGCGCTCGGCCACCAACTCCAGCGTGAAGCCCAGGGTGTGGTCCGTCTGCGCTTGGTTGGGCGCGCCGGATAGCACCATGCTCTTGGCGCAGCGGGCAAACTGCTCACGCACGCCGGCCCCGGTCTGCTTCCGGCTCGCTCGCTGCGCGATCACCGCGTCCAGCCCTTCTTCTTTCAAATACTGATTGAACTTCTCGGCCGCCAACTCCACCGAACTCGGGTTGCTCCGATACCCAACCACCAGCAAGCCCGGGGCGGCCACGCGGAGAAAGCCCGCCGGATCGGCGCCGGTTCGGCCAATCACCGGCTTGCGGCCGGACGCATCTTCAAAGATAAATTGGTTGATGAGGGCGGGATCCCGCGGGATCGGATCGCCCAGCAAGTCCTGCCCGACGCGGAGTTTCACGCTGACGATCTGACCAGCCTCCGGCGAGAACGTCCCCGGCTCAATCCACATGTCGTGGGCGAGCAACAACGGTGCCAGCGCCAATGTCGAGCCGAACAAGCGTGCAGTCAAAGTGTCCTACTTTGTGAAAGAGAAACGGCCCCCACCGGTTGGCAGAAGCCGTTCCTCCGGGTTCATGCAACTACGGTAGCGGAATTTCCGGCACGGTGGGAACGTTGGTGCCACCATGGCCCTGCAGCAAGCCCTGATGGGCGGGAGCCAGGAACGGGAACCGGCTGTTGAAGTCCTTGTCGTTGACCTCGACACCTTTGGCCAGTCCGGCCGCCGGGTTGCCCGCTACGATCAGGCTGATCAGCACGCTGTTCACGTTCACCTGATGACGGTTGGTCGCGGTGCCGCCACCGAGACGCCGTCCGTTGGGGAAGCTGGAATCAACGGATGCGTCGAGCGTAATCACGTCGCCCGTCGAACCGTCGGCCACCGGAATCGGCCGTCCCAGGTTGACTGCCTTGATGATGTCCAGGCGAGGTCCCTTGAGCGTTGCCACGGAGGCGTCGGGCACGCCCAGAGCCTTGTAGATGCCCAGCGCTTCGGCGTCGCGCACCAGCACGGGGAAGAGGATATCGGCGCCAAAGTTGGTCACATCCTTCATCGGGCTGCTGCGTAGGTAGGTATTTTGACGTTGTGTACCCACCAGACCGGCGTTGAATAGCGGCAGGGCATTGCGGCCTACCTGCACCCAGTCGCCAGACCCTTTTACACCACTGATGTTGTTTTCAACGTCAACAGTCTGCGTCTGTTGACGGCTGATGTTGGACCAGATGCGGAGCAGGCTGTCGGTCGACTCGCCGTTGAGCGTTCCGTTGTGCGGGATGCCGTCCGGGAAGAGTTCAGAGGTCGGCACTTCGATGGCGATCGAGAAGACGTTGAAGCCGGTGAAGACGTCCTTGATCGGTCCGCGGCGAGCGCCCGCGATGCCGCCCAGATCGTCCTTGCCCAGGTTGACCAGATCGAAGATTCCCTTCTCATCAAGCTGATAGGGATCGTCAAACTGACCGGCGATGATGCGCCCGCCGTTGCCGAGCAGGTGAATATACTTGTCTACGAAGGCCTGGTTGTAGAGGCCCACTTCGCGGCTTGACGCGTCGCCGGAATCATAGCCCTTGAAAGCGCCCAGGCCGTAGACCAACCGGTCGGTCTGCGGGCCGTGGTTGTTCGGCAAGACCGGCAGATCGAGACCGATCACCGATGACCGCTCCGGGCGGTCACCATCGGCGGACACGATGCGCGAGACTGTCATCGTCTCGGTGCCGCCGGTGAGCTGCCAAAGCAGTTCGTTACCGCCGCCCAGGCCGTCGGTCGCACTCGGGGCCGCCTCAGGCTTCAGCGTATTCTTGAACTCGACGCGCAGCACCATCTTGTCCTTGAGGCTGGTGCCTTGCCCCACGTGGAACTCATAACGGTAGCCGTTGCACGCCCGGAAACCCTGGTTACCTTGACCGGGCTCGTGCAGCGGGTTGAAATTCATGATCAGGTACAGCTTGTCGTGCGCACTGTTGGACACCCAGGCATAGGTGTCGGTGTTGTCGGCGCACGGCTCGTTGAGGACGGCCAAGGCTTCGCGATGGCTCGACCCGTAAACCGAGGTTGAGGCAGCGGCAAACAATGCCGCGGTCATCAATCCTTTGGACGTTCGATTCATAGTACTCTCCGTTTCATGTTTCCTGTTCCCGTCAGCGCTAGCGGCCTGTGAGGCTTGGCCGCGATCGCCTTGGACCAGGTGCGATCAAAATGTTCGCCATCCTCTCTACGGTTTGGGCGGTTCAATTGGATTCGACAAGATCAATATTTGTTGACCGTAAGCCGGACAACAAAAAGGGCCCCCGCTTTGTAGCGGGGGCCGTTGCAAACAAGGAACTTACGGAAGTGGGATGTTTGGCGCCGTAGGAACGTTGGTGCCGCCGTGGCCCTGGAGCAAACCCTGATGGGCCGGAGCCAGGAACGGGAATCGGTCCAGGAAGTTCTTGTCGTTGACCTCGACGCCCTTCGCCAGTCCAGCCGCCGGGTTACCCGCCACGATCAGGCTGATCAACACGGTATTGACGTTCACCTGATGGCGGTTGGGCGCGCTTCCGCCGCCGAGACGCCGCCCGTTCGGGAAGCTGGAATCGATCGCCGCATCAAGGGTGATGACGTCGCCGGTGGAACCGTCCGCAATCGGAATCGGCCGGCCCAGGTTGATCGCGTTGATGATGTCAACCCGAGGTCCCTTGAGTGTAGTCACCGTCGCCGCCGGAACGCCGAGAGCCTTGTAGATGCCAAGCGCATCGGCATCGCGGACCAGCACCGGGAACAGGATATCGCCGCCGAAGTTGCTCACGTCTTTGAGCGGGCTGCTGTGCAGATACGTCGTTTGACGCTGCACGCCAACCAGCCCGGCATTGAACAAGGGCAGGGCATTGCGGCCCACTTGCACCCAGTCGCCAAACCCCCGCTGGCCCGTGATGATGTTTGACGTATCGCGAGTCTGCGTGCGCTGCCGGCTGATGCTGGACCACACCCGCAGCAAGCTGTCGGTGGAGTTGGCATTCATCACGCCGTTGTGGGGGATACCGTCCGGAAACACGTCCCGGATCGGAACCTCGAGCGCGATCGAGAAGAGATTGAAGCCGGTGAAAACGTCCTTGATCGGCCCACGGCGTCCGCCTGCGATGCCGCCCAAGTCATCCTTGCCCAGGTTGACCAAGTCAAA
>JAYTKJ010000380.1:0-2589 GCA_043730365.1 Acidobacteriota bacterium
AGGTCCGCGAGCGTTTTCCACAGCCGCGGTTTGCGACGACTGTGGAAATCCCTTCTTTCTCATTTCCCTTTCTTGGAAACTATAAGGGAGCGGTTTTTGCGAGTCAGCACCCGCTGCGTTACACCGCCTGACAAAAATGACGATGCGTCCCCGCGTCCCGATGACGAAAGCTCTCGCAGCCACGCCTTCAACCTCGTAAGACGGCAGGATCTCGGCGCTTCGCAGCGATCCCTTGCCGAAGTTCCTTCAGTTCGGCGGCAATCAAATTCGGAGGGTTGCCTGACAGTCCCTGCTCGATCAGGCGCGTGCCCTCGTCCCAATCCCTAACTTGAATCGCCAGCGACGCAGCGCTGCGATGGTAGACGGCCCGGCTTAGCTCTGGGATATCGGCGCCCCGCAAGAGGTCGGCGGCGTCCCGCTCCAATTTGAAAGCTTCCTCCAGCTTCCGCCGGCCCTCCGGCTGCCGGCATTGAAAGTCCAAGCTCAGCGCCTGATCGGCTAGCGCCATGGACCGGGCATGTAGTTCGTCGGCCCGTTTGAGTTGCCTCCGAATTAGAGCGGTCATCTTAGTTTTTCTCGCGAGACCGTCTTTTATGCATACCCCGAGTATTGCGCATTGAGATCGCCAAGCCAAAAGTCAACGCCAGTCCCTTCGCGATTCGGCGCAATAGCGTGGCCACCACATGACAAGCAATGTCAGGGGCAACCGCTTGGGGCCATCTGCAGCTGATGGCCCGCGGCATCCGCAAACCTGCTTAAATTAATCCGAGGCACCGTGTGTAGTTGAACCGCCTGGTCGCAGGGTCTTAGCTACCGGATGAATTTGCGCTGGCTTCCTCTCGCATTCCTTGCTGCGTCCCAAGCCGCTGGCCAGCCGGTGATCACCGCCGTGCTCCATGGCGCTAGCTCCGCCCCCGCTTTGCTCGGCGTCGCTCCTGGTTCCCGCGTCGCGATTTGGGGCGACAATTTTGGCGAACAGCCGTCCGTCCAGATTCGCTCGTACCCATCGGGGACGGTCACTGCCGCCGAGATTCTCTTTGCTTCGGCAAGCCAGGTTGTTGCTCTGGTTCCCCCCGATTTGGCTCTAGGCTCGGCTGAGTTGGCCGTAACCTCATCCTCGCTGGAGAGCCGTCCAATCACAATCGAGATCGTCGGGCGCCGCTTGGCGTTGTTCACTCGCGAAGGCAAATCATTCGGACCGGCCCTGGCGTTGCACCCTGGGCTCAATCGGTTTGATGCGCCCGCGCGGCCCGGGGACCACGTCACGCTTTTCGGCACCGGCCTCGGCCGGAGCACCGGCGGCGTCCGCCTCTTGTTCGCCGGAGGTTCAATCGATCCGGAATTCTTGGGATCCGATCCTGAACTCCCGGGCGTGGATCGGATTGACTTTGTCCTTCCCCTCAACGCCGCCGCAGGCTGCCTCGTTCCCTTCGCGGTTGAAGATCTTGAAGGCCAGGGCAGCAACAGCCGGCTCTATACTCTTTCAGTTACGCCAGACGCGGCACGCTGCCCGCCCGAGTTGCCTTTACCGGACGAGGTGTGGGAAAAACTGGACTCCGGTTCACGCGCGCGCATAGCCGTGCTCTCGGTCGAATGGCAGACCGGTTCAAACCAGATACCGCCCTCAATCCGCGGCGAAGCTTGGACGGCGGACTACACCGCCGCCGAACTGAGCGCACTGGCCGCCGAAGACCTGGACACAACGCCCGCGCCACTCTATTGCTTCACTCGTGAGTACCGGGGCAGCCGCTTTTCCGGCGTTCTGAACGACTGGCGCTCCTTTGTCGGCGTCTACGGTTCGAGACTGCCGGGGCCTCCTGCGGAAATCCGTGGGCCAAACGGTTGCCGGTGGGGCTCCCCTTACCCAATCGATCACCGCCAAATACTGGAAGCGCCGGCCGGATGCCCCCCGCTGACCTACCGATTCGGCTCGGTCTCCGGATCGATCACAGCACCGCCCCTATCGGCTGTGCCGCAGATACGGTCCCAGGGGGTCGGCTTCGGCCGCTACAGTTTGGATTGGCTCGGTAACGATTCACCCACTCCGCTGCACTTGATGTATCAAGCCACAATCTCCTATATGTTTGGTCAATTCCTGGCAGGTGAGTCCGTGTGCCGGCTAAGCGGCCGAATCGGCCAAGGCGAGGCGCGGGTGTCCCGGGTAAATTACGGCCGGTGGAGCTCCGCCACCAAGAGGTCTGTCACTTATCAACTTGTTGGGCCGCAGCCAGGCGTCGACGCTGTCCTCATCCGGTTGGTGCTCCAGCAACCAGTGCCACTTTTCGATTGAGCAATCCTCGCCAGTTTCCAGCGACGGCCGCCTCTGGGCTTCCTCGCCCCTCTGGCCAATGCCAACCGGCGGAGCGCCTTCAAACTCCACCCGGTGTCTTCTTTGCGGCTTGGCGGTTCTTGGCGCCTTAGCGTGAAATCCGTCTGCTTCCCTGATTGGCCGACAAACCTTTCAACAACGCACCCGCCGATGCAAACCTAACGTTGATCGGCATAGGGGCGGCGGTCACCCGCCGACCCCTGCCACACCACCGTGCGTACGGGTCCGTACACGGCGGTTCGAGTCGGTTACGTCAACGT
>JAYTKJ010000381.1:0-3703 GCA_043730365.1 Acidobacteriota bacterium
CCGTGGAAGACTACCACGTTGATAGGACGGATGTGTAAGCGTAGTAATACGTTGAGCTTACCGTTACTAATAGCCCGTTCGGCTTGACCATAAAATTTATTCTCAACATTTGATCTATACTTTCTGTTTCTTGCTAGTGCCCGTCAAAATATTCGAATCCAGATTTTGGATCCGCAGCCGCTTGAGTTACTTCGGCGGCCCACCGGATCAACCACTTTGGGTGATTCTAGCGTGAGGGTCACACCCGTTCCCATACCGAACACGGTAGTTAAGCCTCACAGCCCCGATGGTACTGCTTGCGCAAGTGGGTGGGAGAGTAGGACGTCGCCCAATTAATTCGAAAAGGCCCGGGAGCAATCCTGGGCCTTTCAACGTTTATGGCCTCGTTGTCGCCTGTGTTCGCACTTCGCCCCTCTTCACCTGAGCCCGTCGCCGGCCCATCTCCAGGTTCGCTGCCGCTCTCTCCAAAGCCGATTCGTCCACCACGATCCGGTTGCGCACCCCGCGCGCTCCGGCCAGTCTGGCCAGCCGGGTAGCCGTTCCTTTGCGCTGAATGACCTTGGTCTTGCCCTCGATCGTCGCCACGCCTCCCTCGACGTGCACCGTGAAGCCTTCCACTCTGATCTTCGATCGTTGAAACCGGTCCCGGATCGCCTTCTCGAGGACGGCATCCGGCAGTTTGGCCGTTGTCGCCGCGGGGGCGGCCGCTTTGGCCGGAGGCGGGGCTGCGCCAATCGACGCGCAGGCAGGTAAGAGTAGCAGCAGGCTGTTGAGCATGATTCGCATACTTGACTAGTGCGGCCACCCGCTAGAAAGTCGCATACGAAAATTGAGATTCGCCCTTAACTCGCTTGCCTCTCTCGAGATCTGTGACAACCACGGTCACGTGCAGCACACCTTCGGACGAATCCCGTCCGCTTAGCCCCGCCGTGGCGGTCGCCAGGACCAGATTTGTCAGATTCGCAAAGCCTTCCCCCCCCTGGCTCCGCGCCAACCGGATGCGGATGTTGTGGAGGAGTTCCATGCCCGGGTCCACCAGTTCGCGTGCTCGCCGATCAGCTCCCCGAAGGTCATGCGCGGTGGCCGCAAAGCTCACGAATTCCTCAACGATGAACGCTTCCAGAGCCAGCAGCCCCCCGAAAAGGCGAGGTAATCCACGCATCGTGCGCACCATCTCTTGGGCTTCGTCGGCATGGTAGGCGGTCGCCAGTGCCGGGTCCATCCCCGCCGCTGCCATGCGGAGGCGGGCCCGGCGCAAGTGCTCAACCAGCGGCTTCGTCATCCGAAACAGAGACCGCACGACCCGCTGCGGCTCCAGGACGTGAAACGTGAGTTGTGTTTTGCGTCGGCTGGGGTGGGAGGGGAGAGTTGCGTACACCAGGAAGGGGTGCGCATACGCCGGCTTGGCAAGACGTTGGACCGAAGCGAAGTATTGATAGGGCAGCCATAATCGCAGCGCACGCTGCACGGACGTCGAAAGACTCCGGAACTGCTCGAGGAACGACGCTTCGCGCCGATGCGGTATGTCGGCCCACGCCCTGGCGTAGCGGCCGGGCAACTCAATGTTCCACTGTACTTGGATCCGGCCGCTGGGTCGCCAATCGGGCTCCTCCAGCCTGACCCGGTGGGCCGCCAGCATGGGCACAATCACGGTGTCCCAGTCCGTCGCCGGAAATTGTCTGGCGTCGCGGAATATGATCGGGGCCGCTGCTCGCCTCCCCAAAGCCGGGCCAGCCAGCAGAGCGCCGAACTGATGCTCGGCATCGTCCCCCACTGTTACGCGCCCTGTTTCGTCGGCGGTGACCGGCAGTTCAAGTTGCCGGGTCGGCCACTCCTTGCGGTCCCGATGGCTGAGGAAGGGCAGCCGAACACGGGCGGCAACATCCCCAGTCGGCGTCAGGCGGTGAATCCTCCCCGCCAGCGTCTCGTTGATAGGCAGTTCTACCAAAGCGGCGCTTCGCCCGCCATAGTCACCGCCCAGCGCCCCGCCTTGTTGTTCGCGGAGCCAGAAAACTTCGTAGTTCAGCATGGTGCGGCTTCACAATAGCCCCTCACCTCGTCAATCGCGGCTCCCTCCATGTGAAGTGAAGTCTAAGGTGTTGCCTTTAAACTATTGAATTGTATGGTTACTACCGAGTTGAAATATTTATTCTCGACGCTCGTGAACGACGGCCAGCAGTCTCTGCAATCGGCGCCGTTTGACGGTCGACGGTGGGGTCGCCAGCCGACGCTGACGCTGCAAATAGGAGTTCACGTCGGGCAGCGAGGCAAACAAGCCGCGGAAATGCTGGTCGGCTCGCTCGCCGGGACCAGGCCTGAGGCTATCGAAATCGCGCGCCGAAAAGAGCGACGAGGCGGCGATCACCGCGACGCCCATCGGGCGATACTCGTGGGTTCCGGCGCACCAGGCCGTGTCAGTTTCGATCCACAACGCGAAGCCCAATTTTACGTTCCCCTAGCCCAACAGCTTCAAGGCCGCCCGCGCGTCAACCAAGCCTGGGAACAGCTTTTCGGCTGCCTTGAACACCGGAGTATGCACGCAGCGGCGCACCCCCTTGTGCACGGTCGGATGCCGAAGGTGCAGCATTTCGTGGTAGAGCACGTACTCGACGGCCAACCGCGGCACGGCGTCCCGGTCTAGAATTTTACTGAGCACAATCGCATGGTGGGCCGGGTCGTAATGCCCAAGCAGGGTGCGCGACGGCCTCAGACTCCAACCCAACGCCGGCCGGGCCATCAAACCATCGAAGAAGCGTTGATTCAGCTCTTCAAACATCGGTTCGAGGTTATAACATTGTCCTTGCGGTGCTGAGAGGAACTTGCGGCCCCGTACCCGTCGCAAGAGGCTGACTTGCCGGCGCACATCGGACCGATTCAGCCACAACCGGTAGCGATGCCCGTAACTGTCGGGTATGGGCTTGCGAAACAGCTTGCCGATCAGGATGAACGCCAGCGCTTCCTGAATCGGGGCGGGCGCGCCCTCCAATACGTCGGCGATCCGTACTTCCATCCGTCCTTCGGCCAGGCGGATGAAGCTGTTGACGTTGGCGAACCGGCAGTAGCGGATCACAATGTCGGGCAGCACCGTACGTGGGCGCAACTGCCGAAACACGCGGCTGTAGATTTGTTCTACCGATTCGAACAGAAGCGTGCTCTGGACTTGCACCCTCCAATGAACTTACCATAATGGATTCGGGCCTTGGCCTCCAGCCTGCGGAGGTTTGGCCATCTTTCAATTGAGGGAGGCTGCTTGCGCGGCGCAAAAATCTCGGCTATCGGTACCTACACCCCGCCCGGGGTGCTGACCAATCAGGATCTGGAAAAGACGATCGAGACCACCGATCAATGGATTACCGAGCGGACTGGCATCAAGACGCGCCACATCGCCGCTCCGGATGTCGCCACCTCGGATCTGGCCACCGAGGCTGCCCGTAACCTACTCAACACTTCGGGCATCGACCCGAGCAGCATCGATGCCATCTTGCTCTGCACGGTGACACCGGACATGCTTTTCCCCTCCACCGCCTGTCTGGTGCAACACAAGATCGGCGCCCGTAAAGCCTGGGGCTTTGATTTAGTCGCTGCCTGCTCCGGATTCGTCTATGGACTCACCACCGCCGCCCATCTGGTGATGGCGGGAACCCACAAGCGGGTCATGGTGATTGGCGCCGACACGATGTCGCGCATCATCGACTACACCGAT
>JAYTKJ010000382.1:0-10413 GCA_043730365.1 Acidobacteriota bacterium
TATGGGAGCCCCGGCCGAGGGAGCCTAGAACATGCGGGCGATTCCCACGACGAGCCCCCGGCCCGGGCCATCGATTCCGGATCCGTGCTGGCGGTAGGCCTTGTTGGTGGCATTGCCGTGGCTTACCGTCAGCACCCCGATGTCACCCAGACTGACGCCGGCACGCAGACCGGCGAGCGCGAAACCGGGAGTTCCGCCAGGGGCAATGCGCCGGTCCGCGAGGTCCGCCGTAGAAAGTTGTGTTTGCCGCCAGGCATAGAACATCCACGGTTCCAGCCAAATCTTGCGAGAGGTGGTTTGCCATCGCACTCCCGTCTCTCCCTTGGCTGGCGGGATGCGCGTGAGAGGCGCGTGCTGATTCAGGTCCACTCCGCGGATCCAACTGGAGTTCGCCCACGCGGACCAAGCCTGGTTCAGCCGCAGACTACCCTCCAGCTCTACGCCGGCAATCCTCGCCCGGCCCACGTTCAGCCGCTGGAAAACAGCGTCTTCGCCCTTGTCTTTGCGGCCGTTGCCGTTGAGATCCAGAAACGGAAGCTTCTGGTAGAAGCCCGGCGCGCGGTCAATCAGGTCCCGGAACCGGCTCATGAAAACCGACGCCGTCCCGCTCACCCGGTTCGACTGATACTTGACGCCCGTTTCGTAGTTGATCGCGCGTTCGGGCCGCAGCTCCGGATTCGGCACCTCGAAGCCCCCTGAAAACGACCCTACGATCGTGCTGTCGTCGAGGTTCGGAGCCCGGAAGCCCTGCCCTACGCCGCCCACCAGAAACAAACCGGGCCGAAGACGTCGCGAGACATAAGCGCCGGCCGTGATGGCCGCCGGATCGTTGTGAACCGAGACCGTTCCAGTGGCTGCATCCGTGGTCATACCCGACACATGGAACCGGCTGTACCGGGCCCGCAGGTTCAGCATCAGGGCCGGATTAATCTGAATCTCGTCCTGCACAAACTCAGCCAGGGATCTGAAACGACCACCGTCGGCATAGGTGCTTTTCTCCACAGTCCGCGTCCCCAGCAGCAAGTTCAGATCCTCGCGGTGGCTGCCCACGCGGTCTCGATAGTTGTCAAGACCATAGGTGAATACATGCCGCTCACCCCAATGAGATGTAGCCTGGAAGACCAACCCCTCGGTCCGCACCCGGTCCTCATTCAGCCGGAGTGTATTCGGCCGGCTGGCCGTGATCCGGTTCACATCTTCCAGGTGACGCTGCGAGGTAAACGCCATCTGCCAGCCGTCGATCAGGCGGCCCACGCGGCCATGCTTGTATTGGGCCACGAGCATTTGCCGCAGTTGAGGACTCCAATCGTAGCGCCGGTCCGAACCAGCCGCCAGCACGTCGGTGCGGCGCACGTCTTCCTGCTGCAACTGCTCGACACTGACGGTGAACTCGCGGTCAGCCGAGATCGAATAGGTCAGCTTGGCGTCGCCGGCCGCCTCGTCATAGCCGGTGTTCAGTTGCCGCGCCACAGGTCCGCCCGATCGCAAATCCCCGAAGCGCTTCAAACTCACTCCGCCCGTCATTGACCATCGCCGGAACCCGCCCTCCATCTGCGCCCGCGTGCTCACGCCACGGTCCTCGCTGGACAACCGCGCCCGCAACCCCGCACGGAATTCCGGTGAGCCGCCCTGGGTCTGGGCTTTGCGGGTGATGATATTGATCAAGCCACCCAGCGCGTCGCTCCCGTACAGCACCGATCCCGGCCCGCGCACCACCTCAATCCTCTCCACCCGGTTGATGTCGATCGTGTTCAGATACTGATTCGGCCCCAGACGGTAAATCGCGTTATTGATGCGGATTCCGTCGATCAGAATCAGGATCCGATTGCCGATCAGCCCGCGTATAATCGGCGCTCCGCCGCCATAGTTGGTGTACTGCACCATCACGCCGGCCAGACTATTCAAGGCATCCGGAATCGTCCGGTAGTTGCGCCGCCGGATCTCGTCGCCGGTCACCACCGACATCGACCGTGGAGACTCGATCTGCCGTTGCTCGTGGCGTGAGCCGGACACCACCCGCACGTTGAGCAGGTCTTCAAGATTCAATTGCGCCAGGTTTCCGCTGCTGCCGTTTTGGGCGGCGCCCAACGGACGCAGCATGGCCAACGCCAAGAGGATGGGCAACAACGCTTGCTGGTATCGGTTCATTTCGGCCAGTCGAGATATCTCGCCACCAGGACTCATCGGACGGATCGAATGAAATGTGAGGGCTACTTTCAAGGCTTCAGACTGGGCTATGCCTTTGCCACCAACAGCACCCGTCGCTCTCGACAAAGCCTACGCGCTCGCCCTGTGGCTGATCGCCAGGACCGATGCTATGCCGCGCCGTCACCGCTTCACCCTGGGGGACCGCATTTATTCGCAATCCCTCGATCTCGTCACGGCCCTCACGCAAGCCACCTTCAGCCGCGACAAGTCGCGCGCCCTGGAAACCGCCAGCGATCGCGTCAATTCCCTGCGCATTCTCCTTCGCCTGGCGCAAGACCTCCGGCTCCTGTCATTCGACCCCTACCTCTACGCCACCGGCCACCTCGACGAAATTGGCCGCATGATCGGCGGCTGGAGGAAGTCCCAATGAACCCGCTTTGGACCGAACTGACCTCGGCCCGCAATCTCTTCGACGCCGCCGGACGCGCTGCCGAAGGCAAGCGGGCGCGGCCCGATGTCGCCGCTTTCCGGGCCAACCTGGAACCCGAGTTGTTCCGCCTGCAGCGCGAACTCGCCGGCCACACCTACCGCCCGGGCCCTTACCGCACCTTCCGCATCCTCGACCCCAAACCACGCCTGATCTCGGCCGCGCCGTTCCGGGATCGCGTCGTGCATCACGCTCTCACGAATGTCGTCGAACCAATCTTCGAACGCCGCTTTATTCTCTGGTCATTCGCCTGCCGCGCGGGCTTGGGAACTCACCGGGCGCTCGCCCACGCCCGGCGGGCTTCTGCGCGGTACGCCTGCGTCTTGAAGCTGGATGTCAGAAGGTATTTTCCTTCCATTGACCATCGGATCCTGGAGGAATTACTGGCGCGCGTGATCCACTGTCCGGACACGCTCGGCCTCATCAAGCTCATTGTCGCCAGTTCCAACCCGCCGGAAGAAACCATCCAATACTTCCCCGGCGATACGCTGTTCACTCCGCATGAGCGCCGCCGCGGGCTGCCGCTGGGCAACCAGACCTCGCAATTCTTCGCCAACGTCTTCTTGAATCCCATGGACCAAATGATCGTCCGCAATCTCCGGCCCGGCGCCTATGCGCGGTATGTGGATGATTTCCTCCTGTTCGCCGACAGCCAGGAGCAACTCCACGAAATGCACGCCCAGATCCGCGAGTTCCTCTATGGCTATCGCCTCACGCTGCATCCGGGCAAGAGCCGCGTCTATTGGTGCCGCGACGGTTTCCCGTTCCTCGGCTTCCGGCTGTTCCCCACCCACATGCGGCTGGCGCGGCCGAATGTGATCCGTTTCCGCCGGCGCCTCCGCCAGCTTCACGCGGACTATCATGCCGGGCTCATCGACAAGGAAACGGTGAATCGATCGGTGCAGGCTTGGATCGGGCATGCGATGCACGGCGATACCTGGCGGCTGCGGGAACAGATCTTTGAGGAGTTTCCGTTTCTGGCGGCCGGCGGGTTCCCGCTCCTCAAATAGCGCGGTCCTGGCCGCGAGCCGAGCCCAAGACCAGGACCTGTTGTTGTTTGACGAAGAGGCTGCCCCCCGCGTCTGGACCGCGGCCCGGAAGTGGATTCGCACGCTCCCGCCGATTCCTCGGCGGGACTCTGGCAGCAGGCAATTAAACCTGTTCCACATCCCCCGGCCAGCCGGAACCCCAGGTTTGAATTCTGTTCGTCCGGTTGATTGTTGTTGCGATACGACGAACGCGCGTTCCTTCGATTATTGTTGAAGCAACCGCCCCGCCACACGTTACGGCCGCGTTCCGTTCCGTAGTGTACCACCAGGATTCATCGGCGGCAGGGCCCCGAAAAAAATCTTCGCTGAGGGGGCAAGCTGCCCCCTCAGACTCCCCCGCGCCGTTTCGCGGTACCCGTCGAAATAGAAAAGTGAAAAGGGAAAAAAATCAAGTGATTCCCCCGGCCAGCCGGAACCCCAGGTTTGAACTCTGAACGACCGGTTGATTGTCGACGCGATACGACGAACGCGCGCTCCTTCGATAAAGGGTAGAAGCAACCGCCCCGCCACACGTATGATCCACTGCCCTTCGAATACTCAGACGACGTCCACTCCCACACGTTGCCGGCCATGTCGCAGACGCCCTCCGCGCTGACTCCCGATGGATACAATCCTACCGGCGTTGGATGACCAACTTTGCTCTCGTCATAATTCGCCCGCGAAGGATCTATGTCATCGTTCCCCCACGGATACTTCGTGCCGTTGGGGCCACGTGCCGCCCGCTCCCACTCTTCCTCGGTAGGCAGCCTGCCGCCCGCCCACTCGCAGTACGTCGTAGCCTGATGCCACGTCACGTTGACCACCGGCCAGTTCGGATGCTCCTGCTGCTCCTCCCAATTTTCCGGTTCCCGGTCCAGCGCGGTCCCTTCGTCCACGAACGTTAGATATTGCGCCACTGTGACTGGGTACTTCCCGATCCTGAACGGCTCCAGATTCACTTGGCGCAGCGTCTCATCGTGATGCGCCTCCTGGTCGTAGTTCCTGCCCTTTGGATCCTTCTTCTGCGCTCCGATCCAATAATTCTTCGACGCAGGAATATGCACCCACTCGCGTTTGGCCAGCCGCGGATCCCCCGCTTGCCCCAACGCCTCCGCCGCCGCCAGCCGATCCTGGAACGGCACGCCCTTCGACTTCTCCGCATCGAAGATATCCATCACGAGCCGCAAAGACTGTTCATACCGCTCGTCCGCCACCTTGTAGCCCACCAGATCCGGCAGCAGCGCCCCGATCAACCCCACGCACTTTGCGCGGCTTGCCAAAGCCGGCTGTCCACCCATCCTGTCCAGCACGTTCCGCAAGAGCGCGTTCACTTTCGGCGGACCCACGTTGTACAGCAACCCGCCATAAAGCAGCACGGTCTCCCTCCACTCCGGTCGGTAGATCTTCGCGTTCTCCCCCGCCAGCAAGAGCTTGTATTGTTCGGCGTCTTCCCACCCGCCAATCTCCAGCGCCGCCAGATACTCCTGAAACGTCAGGTGCCAGTAGGCGATATCCCTGCCCCGGCTGACCACGATGCCGCTATCGGATTGCTCGGCCCGCAGGAACCTCTCCGCCACCTCGCGGCTCGCAAACCGCTTGGCCAGCTTCTCTCCGGCCCACGCGAGCGGCGCTTGCTTCTGGCGCCCCTCTTCGTGGTTCTGCATCTCCAGCGCCAGTTCCCGCAGCCGCAGCAGACAATCGCTGGCGGGCAGCCGGCCCGGCTTGGCGCGCTGCTTGGACAACCAGTCCAGGATTGACCCGTACAGGTCCACCCGCTTCTCCGGCAGCTTCACGTTGTTGTGCTGCAACACCGCCAGCGCCGTCAGCATCACCGGATTCCGCGTCATCTTGCGGATCTCGCGCCGCCCGTTCACCGCGGCCTCGAGGTCGGCCCGGAACGTCCGCTCTCGCGTTTCATCCTCGGGGTACAACTGCTTGGCCAGCTTGGCCAGGAAGGCGCGGATCGCCTCCGGCTCCAGATCGCCGATCAACGCTTCTTCAAAGCCCGGGATCGGCGCCTTCCCTTCCGGCCGCGACGTGACCACGAACTTGCACCCATCGAACGCCGCCGCTGCTTCGCGAATCAGCTTCACCAGCCGCTGGCGCGAGGGCTCGTCGGGCGTCTCATCCAGCCCGTCGATCAGCACGTGGCAGCCGCCCGCCTTGAGCCTGGCGCGGAAGTAATCCGCACCGAGGTCGCGATTCTTCTCCTCGCACTGCGCGCCCAGGAATACGGGAATCCACTCGGGAGAAGCGGGATCGGCGGGGCCGCGTTTCTGCTCGTGCTGCTGCGCGATGTAGGTGGAGAGCACCGCCGCCTCGATCCGCACGGGAAGCGGCGCGCCCTCCGTCCAGTCCTGGCACAACTGGAACGCCACGCGCTTCAGGAAGGTGCTCTTGCCGGCGCCGGGGTCGCCCACCACCAGCAGTTTGCGATGCGCCCGCAGGGCTTCCTGCAGGGGGATGGATGACGTGGCGGCGGCCCCGCGCTTCTCGACGGCACTGGCTGAGGTGGTGAGCGGGATGTAGAACTCATCGATCGAAAACCGGTAGGCGCGATTGTCGCCGAATTTGAGGCCTTGCACGTCGAAGTGGGAGGTTTCCTCGCGCACGGCCTTGAGATAGCGGGCGGGGTCCTGAACCGGTTGAGCCTGGGCCGGCTTCTTCGCCGTGCCTGTTTCGCGGCGGAACGCGCTGATCTCCGCGGCTTCGTGGATGAACCACTTGTCGCCGTTCGGTGAGCAGCGCGTGTCGCCGATCCACCGCTTTTGCCCCAGGTCGTACTGGCGCGTCCAGCGGTCAATTCCCGCCGCCGAAATCCGCAGGCACTGGTATTGGTTGGGAACCTCCGCCGGCCGTTGCTCGGCCTTCAAAGCCGCGCTGCCGGTGGACAGCACGGCGAGACGGCCGAGTTGTTCCAGTCTTCCATTGTGCGTATGCCCATGCAGGAGTAGATCCAGAGAGCCGCCCAGGATCCGCTTGAGATCGTCCGCGTCGCGCAGGTTTTCATCGTCCTCGGTGGCGCCGCGCACCACGTTGTGATGGACCAGGCCCAACACCGCCCATTCTTCGCGCGCGTAGCGCTCTAACTGTTGCTGGAACCACCGCAGTTGTGCCTCACCCACTTGGCCGAAGTGCGTGCCATCAAGGTGGCTCTCGGCCATCGTGGAGTTCAGCCCGGCCACCACCATGCGCAGCTCGGGCATCTCCCACAGAGTCCACGGCTGCACTTCGGCGAACTTCGCGCCAGGTACTTCAGCGTAGAACTGGCTGAACATCGAGGCATAGTGTTTCCACTTCGGCCAGTAGGGCGGCGCGGGCTCCTTTTCGTCCCCCTTGCATTCGGCGAAATAGGAGAGGCAGGTGTCGCGATTGATGTCGTGATTACCCGGGACGAAGGCTATGTGATGGCGAGGAACGTTAAGATACCCAGAGAGTTTGTCGAGCAGTAGCAGCACATCGTCAAACTCCCGCTTCAATCCCCATTCGGCCAGGTCTCCGGTGACCATGATCGCTTCCGGGACTACGCCGTGATCCTTCTTGAGCAGCGCCAGATCGATCTCCAGCCGCTTGAGGAGGGTCTCGAACTTGCCGTCCTCGGTGGTAGCTCGCAGGTTGCCGAACCGGTGGTTTCGGCCGAACTGCGTGTCGGAAAGGTGTAGCAGGGTGACCGAGTCGCGCTCCGGGGTCATGATTCGCCAATGATATCAGGGCATGCCGCCGCGGCTGCCGCTTCCTGTGAAAAAACAAGCAGAGGTAAACTCGAACCATGATCTGGCTGGTAACCCTCGTGTCGTTGTTACTATCGGCGGCTGCGGCCACGCCCGCCAACGCGCAGCCATGGAAGGCCGGCGTGGCGCGTGTCGACATCACGCCCACCGAGCCCATCTGGCTGGCCGGGTTCGGTTCACGCACCAAGCCGTCCGAAGGCGTCCGCCAGAAAATCTGGGTGAAGGCGCTGGCGCTTGAAGACCAATCGGGCGCGAGATCGGTGCTCATCACCTCAGACCTGCTCGGCTTCACGGCCGACATGGCCCGCCACGTCGCAGACCACGCTCTCCACAATCACGGCATCCCGCGCGAGCGGCTCGCCATCAACTCATCGCACACGCATTCGGGCCCCGTCACCGGCTCACTCTTGCGCCCGGCCTACCCGTTCGATGCCGTGCAAGAGGAGGTGGTCACGCGGTACACCGCGCAACTGCTCACGCAGGTGGACGACGTGATCGGCGCCGCGTTGAAGGATCTCGCGCCCGCCTCACTCGCCTTTGAACAGGGCAATGCCGGCTTTGCCACCAACCGCCGCCGCACCCGCATGCGCCAGTACCCCGGCCCCGTGGATCAGGACGTGCCCGTGCTCGCGGTGCGAGCGCCGGAGGGCAAGCTCCGCGCGATCGTCTTCGGCTACGCCTGCCACGCCACTTCGCTTTCCGACAATCTGGTGAGCGGCGATTGGCCGGGCTTTGCGCAATCGGCCATCGAGGAACGCAACCCTGGCGCAACCGCGATGTTCGTCACCGGGGCGGGCGCCGACGCCAATCCGCTGCCCCGCCGCACCGTGGAGCTCGCGCGCGGCTACGGCGAGATCATGGCCGAAGCCGTCAGCCAGGTACTTACCGGCAAGATGATGCCCGTCGCCGGTCCGTTGCGCGCCGCTTTCCAAACGGTCGACCTCGCCTTCGCCGACGTGCCCACCCGCGAGGAGCTGCAGAAGCGCGCGCAGTCACCCGACGCGGCTCTGCGCCGTCACGCCGAGTATCTGCTGGCCAAGATGACGCCGGACGGCAAACTGTGGGACCGGTATCCGTACCCCGTACAAATCTGGCAGTTCGGCTCCTCGCTCAAGATGATCATCCTGGGTGGGGAGTTAGTGGTGGACTACGCGTTACGGCTGAAAGGTATGTACGGTTGGACTAACACTTGGGTGGCCGGTTACTCAAACGATGTGTTCGCCTACATCCCCTCCGTGCGCATTCTCAAGGAGGGCGGCTATGAAGGCGGCGGCGCGATGATCCCGTATGGCCAGCCCGGCAAGTTTCATCCGGCCGTGGAGGAGACGATCATCAACACGGTCGAACGCCTGATGGCCAAGACCGCGCCGTAACTAACTCAATCGCCGGCAGCCGCCATCGCCCTGGCCTCACCCCGCCGCGGCGCGCTAGACCATTGCGTCAGCGCCCTGGACAGCGACGACAAATCGATGGGCTTGGTGAGATAGTCATCCATGCCGGCATCCAGACACATCTCCCGGTCACCCTTCATGGCGTTGGCGGTCATGGCGATGATGGGGATACGGTCACCTGCCTCGCGAATGCGGCGCGTCGTTTCCAGCCCGTCCATCTCCGGCATCTGGCAGTCCATCAGAATCAGGTCATAGGTGGACTTGGCCAGCGCCGCCAGCGCCTCCACGCCGTTCCCGGCCACGTCGGCCGCAAAGCCCAGCTTTTGCACCAGCCGCATCGCCACCTTCTGATTCACCAGATTGTCTTCGGCAATGAGAATGCGCGCGCGATTGGCGGTGGGGATCGAAATGGGCGCCTGCGTCAAGTAGCGGCTGGAAGGCGCCGCTGGCGCGAGTACCGGCTCGATCGCAACCCGCAATGCATCCCGGCGCAGCGGTTTGTTGAGTACAGCGCGGACCGCCCCGCCGCGATCGACCGCAGCGCCGCGCCGCGCCATCACCACCAGCGGCATACCGGGCGGAACCTGCGAGAGTAATTGGCGATCGGCCAGCGCCAGCCCGCAACCCTCCGCTTGGGCCGGGTCAAACACCGGCTGCAGCTTCCAACCGGCCAGCATCTCGCAGATGATGTCGCGGGCCGGTTCGTATCCTTCCAGAACCAGCACCCTCTGGCCCCCGAATCCCGGCAGGGGCGCCGGTTCCGGCTGAGCCGCCCGGTCCAGGGGCACGCTGAACCAGAAACGCGACCCTTCTCCCGGCTTGCTGTCCAGACCCACCCGGCCGCCCATGCTCTCAATCAGACTCCGCGAGATCGCCAGCCCCAGCCCGCTCCCGCCATAGCGGCGCGTGGTAGCCATGTCGGCCTGCGTAAAGGGCTGAAAGAGCTTGGCCTGTATGTCCGCCGGAATCCCCACGCCGGTGTCGGTCACACTGAACACCATACGGATGCGGCCGTCCGGGTCTTGCTCGAAGGCGGTTCGAGCCGACACCGCGCCCGACTCGGTAAACTTCACCGCGTTCCCGATCAGATTGAAGAGCACCTGCCGGAGCCGTCCCTGGTCTCCCGATATCCGTGCCGGCATCCGCGGATCCACCCAGCATATGAACTCGACCTCCTTGCGCGCCGCCGTCTCGGCCAGCAGATCGCACACTTCTTCCAGCTGGTGGCGGGGCGAGAAATCCGACAGCTCCAGTTCAAGCCGGCCTGCTTCAATCCGTGAGAAATCCAGGATGTCGTTGATAATCCCCAGCAGCGCTTCGCCTGAATTGAGGACGGTGCGCGCCATGTCACGCTGCTCACTATTGAGTTGCGTGTCCATCAGCAGATGCGTCATGCCCAGAATGCCGTTCATCGGCGTGCGGATCTCGTGGCTCATCGTGGCCAGAAAATAGCTCTTGGCCTTGGCGGCTTCGAGCGCCTGGTCGCGCGCTAGCAGCAATTCCACGTTGAGCCGAGCTAATTCGGTAGCCTGCAGTTCGGCCTTTTCCCGAGCCTCTTCGGCCACCGTGCGGGCATGCACCAGTTGGAGGAAGTTCTTGTCCAGTTGGTGAAGCATCAACTGGCGCTC
>JAYTKJ010000383.1:0-8091 GCA_043730365.1 Acidobacteriota bacterium
CGGTGGCGCACATTTACAACTTGCGGCGGCGGCCGCGCTATCGCGAGCGACGCTTGAACTACACCAAAACACGCGCCGTGCAGGTGGCCATTGGCGAACGGCGCAAGCCCGATCCGCAGGGTCGACCGGGGTACCTGCGCATCGTCACGGTGCATCAGGGCGACCTGGATGGAATCAAGGGCGGGTATCACATTAACGCGGTCGACGAAGTGACGCAGTGGCAAGAAGTGGGCGCGGTCGCGGCTATCACCCAATCGCATTTGGAGCCGGCTTTACGGGCGATTCTGGCGCAGTTCCCGTTTCCCATCCGGGGCTTTCATTCCGACAACGGCTCGGAGTTCATCAACCAACCGGTGTCCGACCTGCTGAAGCGATTGTTAATCGAGCAAACCAAATCGCGCCCGCGCAAGAGCAACGACAACGGCCTAGTGGAATCCAAAAACGGAGCCGTGATTCGCAAACACATGGGCTATGGCTACATCGCGCAGGCGCAGGCCGAAGCGATCCACGCGTTCTATCAACGCGACTTCAATCCCTATCTGAACTTCCATCGTCCCTGCGGCCAACCCGAGCGCATCACCGATGCGAAGGGCAAAGAAAAGTTCGTGTACCGGCGCTACGCCACGCCCTGGGAAACCTTGCGCGCGCTCTCGCAAGCTTTGCCGGAAGTCAGACCTTTCTCAAACCGCCACTCAACATCGACAAACTGGACCGTATCGCCAACCAGCACAGCGACACCGAGTCGGCGCGAAGCATGCAACAAGCCAAGTGCAAATTGTTTCTAGGCTTCCGGCAGGAGCGCAAGCGCCCATGAAAGTCCTCCGAGCGCCGTGGAAATGCCCACCGCGCCGACGATGATGATGCGTCCTCCCAAACACAAAGACCCCAAAAGGCGTCAGAAAGGAACTCCGGCATCCCCGCTCACTTTCAGGCCCATTCTAGGATTAGAAAATGCTCGCCTTGCTGTCGGTGGTGGCGTTTGGCTTGGCGATGCGCTTCAACCCATGGCTTCCCGAGTGGCTGCGGGACGCGGCGGGCGGCGTCTTATACGTGTACCTGATGGCGATGCTGGTGCGGCTGGCTCGCCCGCGGATGGCGCCGCTCTGGGCTGCCGCGGCTGCGCTGGCGATCACCTGCGCGGTGGAGTTTGCGCAACTGTGGCATCCGGCGTGGCTTGAGGCCTTGCGCGCTACACTGCCAGGGCGGCTCGCGTTGGGAACCACTTTTTCCTGGCCGGACTTTCCGCCGTACTTCGCCGGAGCAGCGCTGGCGGCGTGGCTGAAGCGGTAGAATCGAGGAGTCAACATGGCCACCGCCCCTCTAGCGCGCATGAGCCTCGAGCAGTATCTCGCACTCGAGGAGACCTCCGAGACGCGCCACGAGTTTCACGATGGCGAAGTCTACGAGATGGAGTCGGCCACCTTCCGTCACCAGCAGATTGGCACGCAGTTTCATGGCGGGGTGCGGCCTGCCTTGAAAGCCCGAGGCTGCGAGATCCATTCACAAGGCACTCGTGTGGCCACGTCGCGCAAGGGACTCTATACCTATCCCGATTACGTCATCATGTGCGGCCAGCCGAAGTTCTGGGATACCGACCCGGATACGCTTTCCAACCCCAACGTGCTCGTGGAGATTCTCTCACCCAGCACGATGGACTACAATCTCGGCACCAAGTTCAGGTTGTATCGCGACTTGACCTCGCTTGAGGAGTACGTGACGATCCACCAGGACGAGCCGTTGATTGAACACCATGTCCGGCAGCCGGATGGGTCATGGCTGATTCGCGACCTGCAGGGGATCGACGCCACGCTGCGCCTTGCCTCGGTTGGCGTAGAAATAAGCCTGCGTACCATCTACGAAGGCATCGAGTTCGACCCGCGATAGGATGCGCCGCCGCGACCTTTTTTCTGTGCTCCCAGGCGCCGCCGCTGCCCTGCCCTCGTCGCCAGCCCAGGCCGCCACACCCACGCTCTTCCGCATTGAGACCGTGCGCCTGCAAATGCGCCATACCTCGACCACCGCTACGTCGTCCAGTTCCTACCGCGACGTCATCTACTTCATGCTCACGCGCGGCATACACTCGGGAATCGGCGAAGGCGCGCCCATCGTGCGCGATCAGGAATCTGCGGCGCAGGCCAAGCAATTTGCTGGCGAGATCGGCGCGCTGCTTTCGGAGAAGGCCGACTTGGCGCACTACCGCAAAATTATCGGCCAGGTCCACCAGCGCCTCAAGGGGCAATGGGCGCTCAAGAGCGCTATAGACATTGCGATTCACGATTGGGTGGGCCAGCAACTCGACGTTCCCGTGGCGCGCCTGCTGGGCCTGGACCCGCTCGACACGCCACTTACCACGTTTTCCATCGGCATCGACACGCCGGAGATGACGCGGCAAAAGGTAAAGGAAGCGGAGGCCTATCCGATCCTCAAGATCAAAGTCGGACTCCGGACCGACGAAGCCACCATTGATGCTGTCCGCAGTGTCACTAAGAAGCCCTTGCGCGTGGACGCCAATGCAGGGTGGAAGACGAAGGAAGAAGCGGTGGCGAAGATCAATTGGCTCGAAAAGCTGGGTGTTGAATTCGTTGAGCAACCATTGCCGGCCCATATGCTCGAAGAGATGAAGTACGTGCGCAGCAAAGTGCACATCCCCGTGATTGCCGACGAAGCTTCGCTGCACCCTTCAGACATCCCGAAGCTGGCGCCCTACTTCGACGGCGTCAACATCAAGCTGGATAGATGTGGCGGCATCCTTGAAGGCTTGCGCATGATCGAAATCGCGCGCGCGCTCGGATTGAAGACCATGCTCGGCTGCATGATCTCGTCGTCGGTGGCGATCACGGCGGCGGCGCATCTTTCGCCGCTGGTGGACTATGCCGACCTTGATGGCAACCTGTTCATTGACAACGACCCGTACTCAGGCGTGATAGTCGAAGCCGGCAAGCTGATTCTGCCCGGCGGCGCGGGCCTCGGGCTCAAGCCGCGGGGATGATCACGGCCGCTCTGGAAAATCCAGGCGCATCACTCCAACTCGCGGGTTGAGCTTCTGCAGCACCGGTTGACTGGACGAGATCACGCGGTCGCCCGAAATCAGCGCTATTTCCTCGCGAGTCAATCCGTCGGTGCGCAGAAGCAGATAAAGTATCAGCCCGTGGTCGTAGGAAGCAAGCTTGCCATCACCAAAAGAGGACACCAATCCGCTACCGTCAAAACCACTGCCCAACATTCCAAACGGCTTCCCGTTGAGACGCTCCAATTCCTTCAGAGTGGTGCCCATGCTTACACCCGCCGTCGTGCGCCACCGGCACGGCACCTTGCCCCGGCAGATCCATACGACGGCCGGTGCTGGAGGACTACCGCGCCAAACGACTTCCAGCCGCCGCGCTGGATCGTCCGGATACAACACGACACCCGGTTCCTCAAACCCCTCGCCCATGTAGACCTGAGCCGCCTTCGCGCCCGCGCCTGGCAACGCCAGCAAGGATCGCTCGGTGCTTTTCTGATCGACAGGCCCCACGCGCTCGCCAGGCACGATCAGGAAATCAGCCCACCACCATAAGACAATCGCCAGCCGGTGCATATCAGCCTCCTCCCACCAGATCCCGCACAAACCGCTGCAGCAAATCGCGCGGGTCCTCACGTGGCGCTTCGTCAAGCGGGTGTGCATCCACCCACGCCAACAGATCGATCAGCGGAATCCACGCTGGCACATCGGGCCGGGCCTCGAGCTTGGCGGCCGCGGTGTCGGCCCGCGTGATCGCCAGCGTGCGGATACCGCCGGCGCGCGGGTCAGCACAGCATGCGGCGGGTGTAGTCACGAGGTGCTCGCGGCAAATCATCGGCCGCTCTTCGTAGATCCCGCAGGACTCAGCTTCGAGAAACGGGCAAGCGATGCCGAGCGCGAAATAGTCGAGCTTCAGCGCCATGCGGCCTCCCCGGTCAAGTTCCGCGCGCCCTTCCAACCGGCCCCGCAAACCACTTGAGGCAAGCCGCGCCGCAGCATCGGCAAAGCGCTTGATGATATCCGATCGACGCGGCTCCGGCAGCGCACGCACAAATGCCGCCAGCCTCCGCGCCTCCATCTCTCGAATGGGCACCAACTGCCGGCAGCAAGCTCCGCATCCACTGGTGCACGAGACAACCTCGCCTTTGCGAGCTGCGCGGCTTTCGGCTGCCTCCACCATCACATTGGAAAACTGTCGCAGAACAGGCAGGAGTTCGGCCGGTTGCACCGGGCCCGCGGGCATGTCGAATTCGATGCGCTTGGGCTCGCCCGCGATTTTGAGCGTGATCGAGGCTCTCTCGCTCATCCCTGCTTCCTTCGATAGCGAGACCGCAGGTAACCCTCCGCCTCCCTGGCCCGATACGATCCCGGCGCGTAGGCAATCGCGTGGCGATACGCGCCCAATGCTTCGGCTCGCCGCCCCAGCAGATCGTAGGTCTGTCCCAGCCGCACCCAAGCCGTCGCGCCAGTATTGGGATCGAGCTCGGCAGCCTTCTCCGTCACGCGCCGAAAATTGGCGGCGGCCTCGTCCAGATCGAGATACCAGAATTGGACGGTGGCCCGGAAAAAGTAGACCTTCTCGATGGGCAACGAGGCGACGGCAGGTGTGCTCGTCGTCCGCTTCAACTTCTCAACTTCGGCAATCGCGGCGAGGGCTTTTTCCTTGTTGCCCAGGTCCGAATGCATCTGCGCCAGTTCAAACCAGAACAGGTAGTTGCGCGGATACAGCTTGATCAACGCTTCCAGAATTCTCACGGCGTCAGCCGGACGTCGCTCGCGTCGATAGACCGTAGCCAGCAGGATCGCGGCGTCGGAACGGTTGACCTTACCCTCGCGCCAGACGGTCTCCACCGTGCGGATGCCTTCTTCACGGTCTCCGCGAAAGCCCACCATAAAGCCCAGCGCACGCCAGGTCCAGGATAGACTTCCGACAATGTAGTCATGCACGCCCTGGGTCATGCGCGCGTCCACCAGCGTGGAATCGATCTCGGTGACGCGGTTGTGCAGTTTACGGCTCTGCGTGGCGTCGCGCAGCGCGTCGGTCCAGGCCTTGCGAACCAGAAAGTTGTAGTTGCCACGCAACCCATATGTAACGCCCAGCGTGTACAGCGCCACCACGTCTAACGGGGACTTGGCCAGCGCCGCTTGTGATAAACGCATGGCCTCGGCGATCGTCTGATCGAATTCCGCTTCATCAGGCTGGGTCGGATTCATTTTGGCCCGGCGGAGAAAGGCGTTGCCGCCGGTCACCAGTTCCGTTTCGAGCGCACCGGCCTTAAGCAGCTCACGATAGAGCAGCGCCTGCGCCAGATGATTGCGCAGCCGGGCGGACTCCGGTTGTGCGGCAATCATTCCGCGGAAGGTGACGATCGCCGGCTCGAATTCGAGATTGAAAAAGTGATCGAACCCGCGCGCGGCTTCGGGGTCCAGACCCGGTAGTGCCGCAAGCGCCGCACCCAGGAGAACGACGGCAGTGACTGCGGCGGGCACCAGACCATTTTAGAACCAGCCGTCTGGTTCAGATATAATTCTTCTCGATATGCAGATTCTCGGTATTTCCCTGCAAGCCAAAACGGCAGCTCCCGCCAAGGCAAAACCCACCACGCCCGCCGCAGCCAAGGGCGGCCCATCAATGACACCCGAGGCCAAGGCGATTGCCGCCATCGAAAAGGCCGGTGGCAGCGTCCATCCTCTGGCCCAGAATGACGGCCGGCAAGAAGTGTCATTCTACCTCCAGGGCGCCGCGATCAAGGATGAGCACCTGGCTCCTGTCGCCCAGCTCACCAAGGTCTACTCGGTCCATCTGGGCAAGACCGGCATCACCGACTCCGGACTGGCCCACCTCCACGGCCTTACCGACCTAACCCAGTTGCATTTGGAAGGCACGGCGATCACCGATAAGGGACTGGCGCACCTCAAGGACTTAAAGAAGCTCGAGTACCTCAACCTTTATGGCACGCCGATCACTGACGCCGGGCTGGCCCACCTCAAAGGTCTTACGGCCCTAAAGTCACTTTATGTCTGGCAAACCAAAGTCACTGAGGCCGGGCTGGCTGACCTTAAACAAGCGTTGCCGGGCGTCAATATTGTCAAAGGCTGGTGAGACCAACCGCGGCCAAACGCGTCAAACCGATTGGGTATACTGAAGGCGTCGCCTTACGACCCGTCCCAAACATTTCCCATGAAGCTTGTTGTTTACGCCCTCTTCCTCGTTGCGCTGCTGCCTGCCTGGCAGCAGCAGCCCCCCGTGAGTGCTCCCGGCGTTAAGCCGCTGTCACCGGAAAAGCCGCTGGCGCACGTCAGCGGTGAAACAGTCACAGTGCGCAAGCTCACCGACTTGCTGATCGGGGCTCCCGCACTGGCGTTGAACAGCGCCGGATCGGATCCGACCGAGTTCCTGACCTGGACCTACCTACTAAAGAAAATGAGCGCCCTCGCGCAGTCAAAAGGGCTCGGCAAGAAATCGCCTTACATCGACCGGCTGGAATGGACTCGCGCCCAGGTTCTCATGATGGCGCGCATTGAGGAAAAGAATCTTGAGGCGACGCCGGATTCCAAGGAATTCGAAGCCCTCTATCGCGACAACCCGCACAGGTACGGCTCTGCCAAGACCAAACTGATTTTTATCGCTACCGAACCTGGCCACGAGAGCCGGACCAAGGCGACCATGGATACCGTCCTGGCGCAGGCCCGGCAAGGCGTTGATTTCGTCAAGCTTGTCAAGCAGTATTCGGCAGACCAGGAATCAGCCGCCCAGGATGGCGATTTCGCCGAGATCACGCCCGAAAGCAAGCTGCCGGAGCCGATTCGCAAGACCATATTCACCACCAAACCCGGCCAGCTCACACCGGTGATTTCTCAGCCCTCCGGGCTTTATCTCTTCAAAGTGATAGCCGTCAACGTGCGGCCGCTCACGGAGGTCTCGCGGCAGTCGCGCGCAGTCACGGCCGAGCAGCGCGCCGGCGAATGGATGGCGGCGGAAAAGCAGAAGGCCACCGTCAAGATCATCCATGAGGAGTTCTTCAAAGCTTTGACCACTACCGCCGGAGGAATGATCAGCCGGGGCGCCGATGATATCAACCTCAAGGCCTCAGCGCAAACGGCGGAAATCACACCCACCACGCCGCTGGTGGAAATCAACGGCAGGACGGTGACCGCCGCCGATTTTACCAGTCTCATCAAGACCTTGCCGCCTGAGGTCCGCACCAAAGCGATCCTCTCCTCCAAAGATTTTCTGCGGGACTACGCGTTCATGCTTCACCTGGTGGAAGATGCCGAGCGTCTGGGTCTCGACAAGAAGCAGCCCTATCTCAACCGCCTCAACTACAATCGCGACATGACGCTGATGCAGGCGGCGGTTGACGACCACTTGAACAACATCGTCGTCACCCAGGATCAACAGCAGGCCGGCTACGCCACCGATCCCAACAAATATCGTTTCGCCAACGTCCGCGTCCTTTACGTTTCCTATAGCCTGACTCCACCGCCGCAGACCGATGCCAACGCCCCCAAGATCCTCAACGAGGAGGAGGCACGCGTCAAAATCGAAGGCATCCTGCAGGAGCACCGGAGTAAGAAGGACGACTTCACGGCGTATATCAAGCGGTACTCCGAAGATGCGGTCTCTCGCAAAGCGGACGGAGTGATGCGGCCCATTTCTTACCTCGATCCCCAGCTTCCGGACGCCATCAGACAACCGATTTTCGCGGCCAAAGCCGGAGAGGTAGTCGGGCCAATCAAGATGCCTAACGGCTACTATCTGTTCAAGGTGGACACCGTTGACGTCAGGAAATACGACGAAGTGAAAGACCAGATCTACGAGGAACTGCGACAGCAGCGCTTCCAGGATTGGTTCAACGGACAGCGGGCGTCTCTCAAGGTAACCGTGGAGGACCCAGAGGGGTTCCGGCAGACCGTTGCGCAGGCGCACTAAGAAGGCGCCGCGTGAAACAGCCAAGGCGCTTCGGACTTGTCTGGCTGTCGCCCTTGCGCATTTCGTTTCTCACCGATCTTCATTCTTCCAGCCGTCGTCTTTACTCTGGCGGCCCGGCAGGCCAACCCATCCATGCCGCCTCAGACCTGCGTCAACG
>JAYTKJ010000384.1:0-7269 GCA_043730365.1 Acidobacteriota bacterium
AACCCGCCGATTTACCAGCGCACGTCACGGCAGATACAGATGGCGCTGAAGTTGTATTTCTAGAATCGCTCTACACTTCTGGAGGGCGGTATTCACCGCGGAAAGTCTCCCAATCAGCCCGGGCTCGAGTGGCGTATTCTACGGCGTAGCGGGCAAGCTCACCTCGCCAGGCGCGTTTGTCTCCGAACTTGATAAGTTCATCCGTCGTCGCCGATCCAAAGCGACCGCCTGACCGGAGGTGTCCCCAGGCCACGATCTGGCCGAGCTTCGCCGTGTGTTCGGAGAACTTGCGATTGGAGGCGTCGGCGATGGCGACACGGTCTTCGCTCGGCATCAGTTCACGGAGAATCCACCAATGACCTTCGAACTCGATGGGCCGCAAGAAGGCCGGAGGGATCGCCTGCACCATCCCTTGGACGTCGACTACGCGATGGGCTTCGGACTTCCACTTGGGTTGACGAGGCCCATCTTGAAACATAAGAGCAACGGGCGGGCGCGCCTGTTTGAGATCGAGCAGGAAGACGTCTTCGGCCTCGTTCTCAACCAGCAGAACGAAGCGGGGAACGCCGAGGCTGCTGTTGCCGGCGATGCGGCGTGCGGCGTCGAGGTAGCGGAAGCCGCCGAGTGACTCCACAAGCGTGGCGAGGTGTTTGGACTCGCGTTCGGAGGAGAGGGGGAGCGCCTTGACGCCATCCTTGCGAATGAGGCGGCGCCGGCGGTGTAACTCAGTACGCCGGTCGATAAGAGTCTGGCCGGTGCGAAGGCTGAGCACGTCGAACAGGTCGTTCACAATGCCCTCGGCGGTTTCTCGCTCCACCCACCGCGCCTTCCCGCTGGTCAGGGCCGCGGCGTAGGAATCAAGCACGGCTTCGCAGAGCTCTCGAGTAGGCTTAGGCCGCCACTCGCGCTCGGCGGCTTCAATGGCGACGCTGGTCAGGAGGCGGGCCAGATCCCAGCCGGCGGGGCCCATACAAGCTTCGTCGAAATCATTAAAGTCAAAGTAGGTGCAACGGTTGTCACCCCGATAGCTGCCGAAGTTCTCAACATGCAAGTCGCCACAGAGCCACACGTTGGGAGTGGGGTGGGATGGACCGGCCGAAGCGGTTGGCCAGTCTTCATAGAACAGGTTCGGCGTGCCCCGAAAAAAAGCGAACGGGTCAGTCGCCAACTTTTGGTACTTGAGGGCCAGGCGTTCTGGCTCGCGACCGCGATGGTACTTTTTGATTCGACTTAGTATGCTCATGGGCGTGCGTAGATCTGCTTTCCGCCCAACCACGTCTCGAGTACCTGCGTCGTGCGTATGGCGTCGGCCGGGCAAGTGAGTATGTCACGATCAAGCACGATCAGATCCGCCAGTTTGCCGGCTTCGAGAGAGCCTTTCTCTTTCTCTTCGAAAGTCAAAAACGCGTTCTGAATCGTGTAAAAGCGAATGGCCTGGGCGCGCGAGACGCGCTGCTCCGGGTGGAGAACGGTGGTGGTCCAGCGTGGACGCCGCTCCAGCATGACCCACATTCCGAAGAATGGATTGTAGGGGTTAATGGACCGCATGCTGCCGATCTTCTGCATGTGATCGGACCCTCCGCCAACCATTACGCCCGCGTCCTCCAGCGCCTTGTAGGGCTGGAAGTAGGAGAGCCGCGCATAGCCGAATTGTTTAATGAGCGTCGCGCCGTCGCGCTCGAGCCAGGCGGGCTGCAGGTCGGCGACAATGCCGAGTTTGGCCATCTTCTCCACCGCCTCGGGGCTCATGAAATTGGAATGCGTGATGCAGGGCCGGCTCTCGCGCACAGGCGTCTCGGCGTTCGCCCGCTCGTAGGCCTCAACCATGGCATGTACGGCTCCATCGCCCACCGAGTGCGCTGTGGGTTGGAGGCCCTTGCGCAAGGCATAGCGGACCGCTTGGAATAGTTTCTCCGGCTCGATGTAGCGCATCCCGCGATAACTGGGGTCGGTGATGGAATAGACCTTGCTCACCCCCCAGGGTTCGCGCAAATAGGCGCTGCCGGTGAGCATCCCGCCATCGAGATACATCTTGATACCTCGCAGCCACAATTCGTTGGAGTAAGTATGCAACGGATGCGCGGCCGCCACATCAATGCGTTTTCGGATCTCTTCGATCGATGCCTGCCCATCAACGGAAAGATTAAGAAACACGCGCGCCGAGAGGCCGCCCGAGTCATGGAGTTGCCTATAGGTGGCGACGTCGTCATCTCCGGCGTCGCGGTCGCAGATACTGGTAATGCCCGTGGCATTGTAATCGACAATCAGCTTACGCAGTTGCGCGGCTTTCTGGCTGAGAGTGGGCGCAAGGCTGGATGACTTATAAGGGATTAGGCGGGCGCAATTGCGCAAGATGCCGTTGGGTTCGCCGGAAGCGTCAGTCTCGATGCGGCCGGGCCGGCCGTCGGTGATGGCATAGCCTTTGCCGATGCCGGAGCGTTGCAGGGCGAGCGAATTCAGGGCGGCATCGGGCCCGGTGCGGAAGTAGACGGCATGTTTGGGCGCGGCCGTATCAAGCTCAGTGCGGGTGGGAAAGCGTTGCTCACGAAGGCGCGTAATGAAGACCTGCGAGACGAAGATCCATTCGCCCTCCGGCACGACCTTGGCGCGGGCGCGGATGTAGGCCAGCACGTCGGCGATGGTCTCCATTTCAGGAACGGGGTGGTCAAACTCGAACATGGCGGCATCAGCGGCGTGTGTATGGCTATCGGTGAGCCCCGGCAGGACGGTGCGGCCCCGCAGATCAATCTTGCGGGTGGACGGCCCGGCCAAAGCGAGCACGGCTGCGTCGGCGCCCACGGCTACGATGCGGTTTCCGCGTACCGCCACGGCTTGCGCGAGGGAGAAAGTGGCGTCAACCGTCACCACCTTGCCGTTGTGGAAGACCAAATCCGGGGCCTGCTCCGCCAGAGCCAGAGACGCGGCGAATGCAATGAGCGAGAACAGACGCATTGAGCGCTATCTTACCCCACCAAAGCGATGGGCGTTGGGCCAAAATCCTTCGCTGTGAACGATTCGCTGGGGTGGGTCGCTATGCAATTTCGCGTCGGCGGGCGAGAGAGCGCGATCCGGCTTCGCGTGGAGCCGGTTTCAAAAGCAGCCCCAATCTTGCCAGGCCATTTCCGCCAGGGTCCCTACCTCCGTCTGGACCGTCACCACCGGTGCTTAAGATTGTGCGGGCCGATCCAAGCCACGGGGGACCTGGTGAGCCGGCTCCGACCGATACAATAAGAGGCTCCATTATGCGAGCCTGGCAAATCACCGACACCTTCTCCATTGACGGCCTCAAACTGAACACCTATCCCGATCCAGAACCCGGCCCCGGACAAGTTGCGATCCGCGTAAAAGCAGCCTCGCTCAATTTTCGAGACCTGCTGGTTACCAAGGGCCTCTACACGAAAAAACTGCCGCTGCCGCTCACGATATGCTCGGATGCCGCCGGCGAGGTGGCGGCCGTGGGACCCGGCGTGACCCGCGTCAAACCCGGTGATCGCGTCTGCGGGATCTTCATGCCGCTCTGGCTGGCGGGCGGTTGCACCGATGCCGGCGCCCGGTCGGCCATGGGCGCGTTTACGCCGGGCGTTTTGGCCACTCAGATCGTGCTGAGCGAAGAGGCGGTGGTCCGCACGCCGGCTCATCTCAGCGATGCCGAAGCTGCCACGCTACCCTGCGCCGCCGTCACGGCTTGGAACGCGCTCATGCAGGGCGGGCTCAAGGCAGGCGAAACGGTGCTGGTGCAGGGAAGCGGGGGAGTTTCGATCTTTGCCCTACAACTCGCCCGCGCCGCCGGGGCGCGTGTGGTGGCGACAACTTCGAGCGAGGCCAAGGCTGAACGCCTGCGGGCGCTCGGCGCCAGCGTCACGGTGAACTACACCACTACGCCCGATTGGGACGACGCGGTGCGCAAGCAGGCCGGCAACGTGGACCAGGTTATCGAGATTGGCGGCGCGGGCACCTTCAACCGGAGCCTCAAAGTGGTGCGGATGGGCGGCTATGTCGCCCTCATCGGCAACCGTGCTGACACGGCGCTGGGCGATGCTCCGAACCTCACCACTGCTCTTATGAAGGGCGTGCGGATTCAGGGCATCTTCGTCGGATCGCGTGAGATGTTTGAGGCGATGAATCGGGCGATCTCGCTGCATTCGATGAAGCCCGTCGTGGACCGCGTGTTCTCAGTTGAGGAACTGCCCGTGGCCTTGCGCTATTTTGAGTCCGGCGCGCATTTTGGGAAAGTGGTTGTATCAACGGAATAGCTCTAAGATTTAGAACCGGCTCGATCTAAATTGAATTCAATTCCGGGTACTGGGTAGTCATCGCCCTCTTACTCTTCAAGGCGATGGTTCGATTATTCTGAAGCATCAAATTGACGTTAAGCGGGCCGTATTGAGGCGAACGTCTTTGCGCCTGCGCATCATAAAAGTTCTGATTGGACAGGCGTGTTTCACTACGATAAATTCAGAATCGCGAGGCAGTACCCCAAATCGTCGTAGAACCCCCAATCGTCATTGTCGGCCTTGCAGTGGGGGATAACTGTCGCGGCGAGAAAACGAGGGTTGGCAAACCAACAGGGTGCGGCTCTTTTGGATTCCGCGATTGTGTGGCATCGTGTGGCATGGGAGCAGCTTCGGCGTGCGAAAGCCGCCTACGACTCTCCTGGCTGGCTGACGATTTTCAGTTTGGCAGGATTGGCGGGGCGAGTGCGCGGGGGTGAGGCGGGAGCTTGCGGTGGCAGGGTGTCCGGCACGCGGTGGTCGGCGTAGCGCGGGCCAGCGGTGTGCAATACTGGCCGCACGGCGCGATGAAGCAGATGACGCTGGGCAATGGGCTGGTGGAGCAAGCGGCGTACAATGAACGGCTGCAGATGCGGTCAGTGCAGGTCGGGGTGAACGGCAATTCGACGGCGGCGTGGAAGGCGGAGTATTGCTGGGGCGTGCTGGAGGCGGGGTGCGCGGCGAATGCGCCGCGCAGCAACAATGGGAATTTGCAGGTGCAGACGATCTCGGCGCCTGGTTTTTCGGTGACGCAGAAGTACAGCTATGACGGGCTGAACCGGATTTTGAAGGCGGAGGAGCCTGGGGTGAGTCCCTGGACGCAGGATTTCGTGTACGACCGGTGGGGGAACCGGGCATTGAAGAGCACGAGCCAATACGTGGATCAGGTGTGCACGCCGTTGACGATGGACACGACCGTGCCGTTCAGTGCGGCGAATAACCGGTGGACGGCCGGTGCTTACGATGCGTCGGGAAACTTCGAGAGCGGGTGTGGGAAGAGTTACGCGTACGATGGCGAGAACCGGATTGGAACGGTGAACGGAAGCGCGGTAACTTATAGCTACGACGGGCAGGACCGGCGGGTCAAGATGGTGGAGGCCGGGGCAACGACGGTGTGGGTTTACGATGCGTTCGGAAGCTTGGCGGCGGAATACCGGACGGGAATGGCGGGGGTTGCTGCGCCGTGCACGACTTGCTACGTCACGGCGGACCATTTGGGGTCGACGCGCGTGGTGACGTCGGCGGGAACGGCGACGGGGGATGGGACGAATCTGGTGATGGCGCGGCACGACTATTTGCCTTTTGGGGAGGAGATCCCGGCGGGGTGGGGCGCGCGGACAGCGGGGATGGGGTATGCGGCGGTGGATGGGGTGCGGCCGCGGTTTACGGGGCAAATGAGGGATGGGGCCACGGAATCGGGCCTCGATTACTTTGGGCTCCGATATATGTCAGCTGCCCAAGGTAGGTTCACAAGCCCTGATCCAAACAGCGCGGGCGCGTCGCTCTTTGACCCGCAGAGCTGGAATGCATATTCCTACGTGAACGATCGTCCTCTCACTCACGTTGATCCTGACGGTGACGTGCCGCTACCTGTGATAACGGGGCTTGGCGGTGGGATCATTGGCGGAGTTGCGGGGGCTTTTGTTGAGTATCGTGCGCAGCAGGGGTTGGATCCGTCACAACGCCAATCGGGAAAGATATGGACGGCCTTTGGCGGGGGCTTTGTTGGAGGAGCACTTGCCGGCCTTGGATTGGGAGGTTTAGCTGTCGGCGGTGTGGCTGTTGGGGCAGGGACCACGGCCGTTCTCGAAGGGGCGGGGTCTGTTGTCGGCGGGTACGCGCAACGCCGGGCTGATGAGGCTTTGGGATACGCACAAGCCCCACAGTCCGAGGGGCTTGAGATTGCGGCGGATGCCATCTCAGGCGGTATTGGTGGGGCAATCGGCGGCAAGCTGGGCGAACATTTGATCCCACTGCCGAACATTCGAAAGCAGTTGGAACTCCTGCGGTTCGCCCATCGGCAGTCGACGAGGGCGGCCCAATCCAGAGCAGCGCAAAGGGCATTTGATTGGCGGGCGGGCATCAGCACTGCGGTGGGTGAGGCAATAGAGAACGGGATTGCTACTCCTCTGACAAAGTCCGTATTCGACTGGCTCTTCCGCCCGCAGCCACCGCCACAGGCTCTCAAATCCAAGGTAGAGAGCGAGTTCAGACCTTGCACTCAGGGCGACACGAGTGAAGGCTGCAGATAGGCGCAGCGGTATCCGGTACCAATGGGCAGTAGGAGGGAGTTGTGAACCAGACTGGAGGCGAGTACCGGCAAAATGCCCGGGCTGTTTATCGGAAATGGATGAAAATCATCGCTGTTCTGGCGGTCGCTTCGAACGTGATCGCTGAGGTCCACTATAGACAGCTCACCAGATTTCAACTCCCGGCAACCATCGCGCCCCTTGTGTCGCATCTAGCTGCTGCTAGTGCTTCGATGTTCGTTGCCGGAGCCGTACTGGTGGTAATGATCTACTTCATCGAGCGACGGGCGAAGAAATGAACGTCTCAAGCGCCTGTGGGTATCGCAACTCTGTAGCCAATAGTAGGTCGTCACTGGTGCTCTCCAATTGTGGCTCGAGGCACCATGAAGTTGACTCAACTGTGAGCCTGGATCGGGCGCTTTAATTGCACTGTGCGGGCCGAGAGTCAGTCAACCTCAGTCAACCCAACTAGCGTGTGTGCGACAACGGGTGACAGATTGTGTTGGGTCTGATCCGGAGGTGGCCGAAGGCGGTGGTGGTGGAACCGGGAAGCCGGAACGAGCGATGGGCTAGGGCGCGAGCGGATCCGGAAGCAGTACGAAAGCGCGACGGTGCACAACGACAGCAAGAAGCTGTTCGATGGGCTAGGGCTGCCCATTACCCGCAACTGGTGCCAGACAATCATGGAAGGCTCAGCGCGAACCCTAACGACATGAACTGCAATGCAGCGTAGCCCTGCCAGATCAGTT
>JAYTKJ010000385.1:0-1519 GCA_043730365.1 Acidobacteriota bacterium
TTGCGGCAGCAACTGTTCTTCTATCGCGATCTGTGGGCGTGGCTGGACGATCCCTTTCAGGCCCCGCCGGCGCTGGCGGGTGTACACGATAACCCGCAATGCGTTCGCTCATCCGGCCTGGCCCACTTCGCTCATCTGATTTGGCCCACCTGGACTGTTGATATTCTCTCACCCGGCCGGCTTGCTTTTTTGTGCCGCCCCGGTGGGAGTGGAGCCTGGCGGCGCCCGAAGGGCGACGCCGTTTAGGCGAAACGGACGCCGGGGCAGCACAAAAAATGCCCGAACCCCGGCCCCACTCGGTCCTACTTCTTTTTCCTCCTTTCCAGCGTCCGCTTGAAGCGGAACGATTCAGTCCCAGTCTCGATGATGTGGGCCCGATCCGTGATCCGATCTAACAGCGCTTTGCACAGCCGTGGATTGGGAAATACGGTCGTCCATTCCGAGAATGGCAGGTTGGTAGTGACGATGATCGCCGCCCGCTCGGCCCGCTCGGAGATCACCTGGAACAAAAACTCGCCGCCCACGTCGGCCAGGGGCACATAGCCGACTTCGTCAATCGCGATCAGTTCGTACTTCTGCCAGCGCGCCATCGTCCGCCGCACTTGGTTGTTTTGCTTGGCTTCCACTAACTCGTTCACCAGCGCTGCCGCCGTGGTGAACCGCACCCGGCGTTTCTGTCGACAGGCCGCCAAGCAGAGCCCACTCGCCAAGTGACTCTTCCCCGTTCCAGGTTCACCGATGAGGACCACGGGTTCACTGCGGTCGATGTAGCCGCCTTCGGCAAGTTCGCGCATCTTGGCCGCTGGAATTTGCGGAGTCTGCGCGAAGTCAAAGTCCTCGAGCCCCTTCACGCGCGGCAACTGGGCGTCGCGCACCCGGCTGGCGATCGCATGCCGGTCCCGCTCTTCGCACTCCATCGCCAGCAACGCTTCCAGATAGCGAATGTGGCTGTGGTTCTCCTTCACCGCCTGCTCGGCCAGTGAGACAAAGTTGGCGCCGACCGTCGGCACTCGCACCGCTTTGCAGTATTGCTGGACACTGGCCTGTTCCAGGTTTTCCGTGGCGCTCTTCATTGAATGTCTCCTACCGTGTCCGCCAGCAACAGATCGTAGTTGTCCATCACCGGCATCGGGCGCTCGAACTGAGCCAGTTCTTCAGCCAGTGCTACCGCATGCCGCCGACGCTCTTCCGGATCCGGCGTCCGCATAATGTGCAGCACCGCCGCCGCATCGCAGACGCCCAGTCCCAGCGCTTCCTCAACCGCAACGACCAAGCGTTTCCAGCCCGCGACTGTGCCTTCGCGAACCAGCGTGATCATCTCGCGCGTCCCCTTACTTTTCCCATGGCGCTCTTCCAACCGCCGCCAAATCCGGTCGAGGCAGTCCGGCCAGAGCCCGGCTTGCCGCCATTGCTGGAGCGGGGTGGAGCCGGCCATCGCGCCGGGCTTGCGCTCCAGTACATCCAGGTAGTGCTCGAGATTGAGGATCTGATGACCTCGCCCGTAGCAGCGCTGATGCTC
>JAYTKJ010000386.1:0-18170 GCA_043730365.1 Acidobacteriota bacterium
AAGCACTTCTGGAAATGGTTTATTGACAGCGAGGGGCTTAGCTCGCCGATTTGCTCAATCTTTCCCCGAAATGGGGTTTAGCTGCGAAGGTTGGGTTAGTGGCAGGCGGTACGTAACTATAAATAAAGCTCAACGCTGTGCGGCTTATCGATACTTTTTGGAGCCACTTGGCTTCCGATACAAGATGGGACGTTTGAAAACCGGTGATCGCAGACCCATTCATGAATCTGAGTGATTCCTGTTTGGCGGTTGACCCAGGACGCACCAAGTGACCATATGCCGTCGATGTCTTAAGGGCGAGGGGTAGAACCAGCACGACGAGTGCGCCTTCCGTGCTTGCGCCAGAACTTACCATACGCGGTCTTTGGGGCCGGTTTCAGGCCCTGGGGCAGCGGCCAAGAACAAAGGTGGCTTGCGTGCTCTAACTGAAAGTATGAGACTGTTGTGCTGTCTGGTTGCGTTGTGCGCGGTTGCCGTGGCGCAGCCGTGTCGGCTCACGCCGCTCACCTCCGCTGAACCCCTGCGTATCCAGGAAGGCGAACCAGCCACGGAGTCGGACGCCTTCTTTTCCCAGCAGATGGCTCTCGGCCCCAACGACCGCGTCTACTTTGCCGACTCCACCGGCCGCATCCGTACCATCGAAGCCGATGGACGCCTGCGCACCCTGGCCGGAAGTGGCAAACGCGGTACGATTCAACTTGGTGCCGCGCTCGCATCCCCCATGCCGGCCATCACTCAGGTCGCGGTCTCCCCCGCAGGCGCGGTCCACTTCTCCTCGGGCGGCAGGCTCTACCGCATTGACGACGGTCGCATTGTGGTCGTCGCCGGATCCGGTCGTCCGGGCTTCAACGCCGAAGCCGCGCCACCGCTCGACCTCAATCTCGGCGCCATCGTCAACTTTGCCTTCGATCCTGCAGGGGTTCTCTACCTCGCGGACTCCTTCTTACGGATTCGCCGGCTCGATCCCGATGGACGGCTGCGCACCTTCGCCGGCTCCACTGCTCCCTATGAATCCGGCACGCCCAATGGCGATGGCGGCCCGGCGATCCGGGCGGCCTTCCAGTTTCTGCGTCAAGTGATCCCGCTACCCAATGGCACGGTCTGGATTCGCGATCTTCGTACGTTGCATGCCGTCAGCGCCGACGGCAACATCAGAGCGCTCAACGCCAACTTCGATCCGGCTGCCGAGATCCTGCTCACGCCGGAAGGAAACCCCGTGGCCGCCGCACCCAACCGCCTGACGCCACTCGACCCCAAGGGACAGGAGACACCGCCGCTTCTGTTTTCCGGCTTCACCGGCAACCCGCGTGCCATCGGCAGCGCCGGTCTCTACGCCATCAACGCCAACGTCCTTCTCGTCACCGGCTTGTACCGCTGGCGCGACGGCGCCTCCACCCTCATCGCCGCCTCGCCTCGACGCGCGCCTATCTCCGGTACGAGCGCGGATGCGTTTGGCGTCTGGGTTGAGCAGACGTCCAGCATGATCTACCGCGGCACGATCAATGGCGTCTATGGCTTGGTGGAAGCCCGCGCCGGGCAGCCCCCTCGTCTTCTCGCCGGCAGCGGCACCGACACGGGTGACGCCGAAGGCAAGCCTCTCTCCACGCTCTCGCTCCCCGGAGTGGCGGCTTTCACCGTCGACAATGACGGCCGCCTTCTGCTGCTCGATACCTCGCGCCTGCGAGTGCTGATCGTAAATGCCGATGGCACCGTCACCAGCCTCAAGGACGCCAGCCAGCGGCCAGTCCCCCTCGGCGTCTTCGGCGGCGCCTTCCTGACGCTCCAGCGCATCGCGGTGGACGCGGCGGGCAACATCTATTGGGCTCTCCCCGGCCCGCCCGGTCCCTCCGGACCGGCCAGCCGCGTCTCCGTTTGGACGCGGAGCACGGCCACCCTCAGCGGTTATGTCGTGGATGGCTTCGACGGCATCGTGCGGCTGCCAACCGGCAACGTCGCGGTGATCGCCGGCCCCAGTGTCTTCGAACGTACGCTCCGCCGTCTGGAGCCGACCCGCGTTGGCGATGTCGAGGCCGGCCTCCAAGGCATCGGCTTCCAAAGCGCCACGCTCGCCGGCAACACGCCTTACTTTGTCAACGCGCCGCGGCTCTTCCGCGGCCGTCCCGGCTCCATCGAGGCCTTCCTCGATCTGGCCTACCCGGCGGAACCGGATCGCCCGCTCGTCTCTACCTTTGTTCTCGCGACCGCGCGCGGATTGGTCCTTAAGGCTGGGGATGGCTCCTTCTACCGGCTCGAAAATCCAGACTCCTGTGCGCGCGCTTCGCAACCGAAAATTGCCGAAGGCGGCGTGCTCAACTCAGCGGGATTCGGGTATCCCGATACCGTGTCGATCTGGCAACTTGTGACAGTCTTCGGTTCCGGGCTGGGGCCACCCGAGGGGCAAGGTATCGTCCTAGATGGCCTGGAGCGCGCCACTTCGCAGCCCGGTCCGTATCCTTCTCTTCTGCTCGGTCAGCGGCTCATCACCGGCGGGCTCGCGGGCATCCCGCTGCCTGTCGTGTTCGCGAACGATACTCAAATGACCGTCCAAGTACCGTTCGTGCCGGCCAGCTTCGACATTTTGTACTGGCCCTGGAATGGCTTGCTGCTTCAATACGCTAAACCCATCCGCGTCCAGACCCTCACACCTGGCATCTTCGTGCAAGGGGCCGGCCGCGACGGCCTTGCCGCCGCGCTCAACCAGGACAACAGCGTCAACTCGCCGCAGCGGCCAGCCCCCAAGGGCTCCATCGTGCAGTTCTTCCTCACCGGACTCGGCGGGCTGCGGCCCCCGCTCGACGGTCCTGGCGCATTCAATAGCGCCATCACCATCCAGCGCACGCTCGAACCGGTCACCGCCCGTGTCGCCGCGATGCCCGCGACGGTGGAGTTCGCCGGAGCCGCCCCCGGCTATATCGGCGGACTCTATCAGGTGAACGTCCGCATTCCCTCGAATGCTCCCGCAGGCGCACAGAGCGTTGAGTTCGAAGCCGCCGGTCAAGCGACGTCAGCGTTTCAGAAGGTCACTATCCAGTTGGAGTGATTCGAAATATTCCAGCGCACGTCCCGGTATCGCGCGGGGATGGAGTCTCACGGGCGCGGTGCCGATCACCGGTGTGATGCGGTTCAACCCGAAGGTTCCCCAAAAACCTTCCATACCAAGCCCGCCTGCCGATCGCCATCCTCATGGTCCCCTACTCGGACGAAGCCCATTCCGTCGCGGTTGCCGACTGTCTGCTGTGAGGCTCGGAATCCCGGATGGGCGCACAGCTTGACGGTTTATCCAGGTCCAGACTCGCGCGAGGCGCAGCGGAGACCGGGACTATCGGCGGCTCCGTACTGGTGCTCTCCGTTCGCACATCACGGCGGCCAGTTCGAACGACCGCTGCGTTCGATTCTCCGGTTCCTTTCGCGATCGTTACCGATCCTCAGGAAGAGTATCGCGATCGGGTGAATAGCCCTGGGGTGCTGCACGAACCCAACGAGTTTAATTAAGCGTTACCGGTCTGTATTTGCATCGTGCGCCCCAATTCCGTCCGGGATTGTCAAGGATGGCCATTGGTGGCGTGTGCCCAGATTCAGTTTCCCGATGCTCCAGGTGAGAGATTGTTCTCAGGATGGCTCGCGATGAATCAGCGGGGACGACGAAGTGCCTAAGAGAAAGACCCTAGGCGTCAACCAAGATTCCTTGCGTATCTCAGGCTGTTGCCCCCCCGACACAGCAGGTAAGAGGTAAGTGCGAATTGGTACCTGAGTACTGTTTGACCAGCAGGCCAGTACCTGTAAGCTGCCAATGAACTCATAGCAGAGGCAGGATTACACAAATTGAAGGACCTCCGCGTAGGCATCATCGGGCTGGGTGAAGCGGGCCAGCTTCACTTGGACACCTGGAACAGAACTCCGGGAGCACAGGTAGTGGCATTGTGCGACGTGCGAAGCGAGCAGGCGCTCCGGCTGGCCAGCACCTCAGTTCCGTGCTTTACAGACGCCGAGGACTTGTTTGACTCGGTAACCCTGGACGCTGTCAGCCTCTGCTCGCCCACCGCCTCGCATCATCCGATCGGAGAAATGGCTCTGGCGCGCGGCATCAGTGTGCTGTGCGAAATGCCGGCCACCCCCAACTTCCGTTTGACCGAGGAGATGATCCGCTCAGCTCATCCCACGGGCGCGCGCTTCCAACTGGCTTCCCAGTTCCGCAACCTCGGAGAGGTGCGGCTCGCCAAGGACCTCATGGAGGAGGGCGCGATCGGCGAGATCATGCATTTCCAGATTGAGCTGTCGCGACAAGTGGAGATGGCCAACCGTTGGCAGTCTCAGCCGGCGCAGTCCGGCGGAGGCGTCTTAATCGACCAGGGCACCCCGGCCCTTGACCTCGTGCGCTTCCTGTTTGGAGGCGTCAAGCAGATAGAGTCCAGCCGCTTGCGGCCGGTGCAAAAATTGAAAGTCGAAGATCAGGTGATGACCTTCGTCACGGTCGGCAGTCAGATCCGCGGTCAGATCGTCACTAGCTGGAGCATGCGCGCGGCCAGTGACTTTTTCCTGACCGTACACGGGGCCAAGGGGACGCTGGCCCTGGGATGGAAAGCCTCGTTCGTCCAGCGCAACGGGGAAGATCCGGTGCATATATTCAACGAGTGTGCGATGGACGCGGCCTATCGGCGGATGATGTCCGAGTTCCGCGATCAAGTGCGGCAGCGGGCTGAGCCTTGGATGACCGAAGAAGATTCGCTGGCGGTTTCGGCTTCGATTGACGCCGCCTACCGCTCGTTGACCTCCGGCCGCGCGGTGGCCGTAGAGAGCTTTGACCGTAAGACCGTCGCCGCCTGAAACGAGGCTAGCCACCAAACCCGTATACTGTCACGATGACAGCTTGGCGGCGAGTAGTCGTTACCGGGATCGGCGCAGTCAGCCCAAACGGCATTGGCCGGGAAGCATTCTGGGCCGCTACAAAAGCCGGCGTAAGCGGAGTGCGCCGCATCACTCGCTTTGACACCGCCACCATGGCCGCGCAAATTGCGGGCGAAATCGAGGGCTTCGACGAACTGGCCTGGGTCAAGCCCAAAGACCGGCCTCACGTGTCGCGCGTGGTGCCGCTGGCCCGGTGCGCCACCGCCGAAGCACTGGCAGACGCCAGCCTGGACACCGCTTCGATGACTCGCGAAGAATTGCGCGAGATTGGCGTCCTGGTGGGATCGGGCGGGGGCAGCCAGGAGTTCACCGAGGATCAGTATCGCAAATGGTACGCCGGTGAATGGCGGGACTGCAGCGTCTACACGATTCCTACGTCGACCATCGGCACGCTAGCCAGTGAGATCTCCATGCACTTCGGACTGCGCGGGCTGTCGCACGTCATCTCTACCGGCTGCACCTCCTCAACCGACGCCATCGGCTACGCATTTCATCACATTCGCTCAGGCATATTGGACACCATGGTGGTGGGCGGGGTAGATGCGCCGCTGGCCCCGCTCATCCAACGCGGGTTCATTATCATGCGGATCATGTCGACGGCCTGGAACGAACAACCCGAGCGAGGTTCGCGTCCGTTCTCGCGCGATCGCGACGGCTTCGTGATTGCCGAGGGCGCCTGGTTCTTCGTGCTCGAAGAGCGGCAGAGAGCGATCGAGCGCGGGGCGCGGATCTATGGCGAGATTGGAGGCTACGGCTCCACCTGCGAGGCGTACCACCGGGTGCGGCTCGAGGAGTCCGCCGAAGAGCCGGCCAGAGCCATCCATCTGGCGCTGCGCCAAGCGGGGATTCCAGCCGGCGCGGTGCAGTACATCAACTACCACGGGACTTCGACCGAACTCAATGACCGCATCGAGACCAAGGCCATGAAGATCGCTTTCGGGGACCACGCCACCAGAATTCCCGGGTCGGCGCTGAAGAGCCTGATCGGGCATCCACAAGGAGCTTGCGGAGCGGCGGGACTAGCCGCCACACTCCTGGGTATGCGCGACGGCGTCGTGCATGGCACGCTGAATCTGGAGCACCCGGATCCGGAGTGCGACCTTGACTATGTCAGCGAGGGCGCCCGGCGCCTGGCCGTTGAGTATGCGGTCTGTAACTGCATTGCCTTTGGCAGCAAGAATTCGGCGCTCGTGGTAAAGCACGCGCAAGCGTAACTCGCTTTCGCTGCCCGGATCGGACATCGGCCAGTCGCGCGTCAGCTCCGGCTGTGCGCTAGACTGCTGGAATCATGGCATTAATGCTGACGACGAAGACTATGATCCGCCGGCGAGCGATCGCTCTGGTTTGCGCGTTGCCGATGCTAGCGCCAGCGGCGAATCTGCCGGTTGCGGGCAAGGCCGAGGAACTGGGCTTTTCCAGTGACCGGCTACGGCGTATTCACGAAACCATGCAGCAGCACATGGCTGCGCACGACATCGCCGGAGCCGTGACGCTGGTGATGCGCAAGGGACGACTCGCGCATTTTGAGGCGCATGGGATGGCCGATGTCGAAGCGAAGAAGCCGATGGCCAAGGATGCGCTGTTCCGGATCTGGTCGATGTCCAAGCCGGTGACCGGGGTCGCGATTCTGATGCTGATGGAAGAAGGCAAGGTCCGGCTGAACGATCCCGTCTCGAAGTTCATTCCCGAATTCAAGGGCATGAAAGTCGCGATGCTGCAGCAGAGCGAAGGCGGGGCGGCGCCGGCGCCTTCCGATAAGATCGAGTTCTCGACAGCAGACGCCAAGCGCGAAATCACGATTCAGGATCTGCTGACACATGTGTCGGGCCTCGGGTCGGGCCGAGCCAGCAACTCCGAGATCGCCAAGCTGACGAACACCAGGCGGATCGGCAAAACGCTGGCCGATGTGATTCCGCTGTGGGGCAGGACGCCGCTCGATTTTCAACCCGGGTCGCGCTACACCTACAGCCCACTGGCGGCGTTCGATACGCTGGGCCGTCTGGTCGAGGTCGCTTCGGGAATGCCTTTCGACCGGTTTCTGCGTGAGCGCATCTTCGATCCGCTGGGCATGAAAGAAGCGTTCTTCGTACCGGCCAGCGAAGCGCAGCGGGCGCGGATTCCCACCGTCTATCACCGGGCCGATGGAGCCTTGAAGGCAACCAAGGCGATCAACGAATTGTTTGAGCCCACCTACTTCTCAGGTGGCGGTGGATTGATGGCCACCACGGAAGAATACGCAAAGTTCGGGGCGATGCTGGCGGCGGGCGGCACTTGGAATGGGAGGCGGCTGCTGAGTCCAAAGACGGTCGAGTTGATGGGCTCCGTGTTCGTGCCCGATACGTTGCCGGGCCGCGAGCCGGGGCGGGGCTATGGGCTGAGCGTGCAGGTGGTGAACGATCCCGTGCGCGCCGGTTACCGCGTGGGACAGGGCACTTTCGGGTGGGACGGCGCCTACGGTACGCACTTCTGGGTGGATCCGAAAGAGAAGATCGTGGGCGTGATGATGATCCAGGTGGATAACTCCAACCGGCAGTTGGACCGCGATTTTGAAAACGCGGTCATGCAGGCCGTAGTGGAGTAGTCTCACTTCGGCGATTCGGGAGACGCGGGCGCGACTACGGGCAGCTGGTAGCTATCGACGATCTTAGGCCGTTCGCCCGCCGTCGAAATGCCCGCCGCCAGCATCAGCTTACTAATGGCTTCGATAGTTGGCGCATCGGGACGCGGGAGACGGCTGATGAAACCTTCGGCGATGAATAGTGGCGTGCCGCCGGCTTTGTTGGGATTCTTCCAGATTTGCGGGTTGGCCCCGCGCTCAGCCAGCAGCTTTACAACCAGCGGGCAGATGTTATAGGCGGCTCCGTGCATCGCCGTATCGCCATTTTTGTCGACGGTGTTGATGTCAGCGCCGAGTTCGAGCAGCATCTTCACAGCTTCTATCGCTTCGCTCTCCTCGCCCGCCTCCTCCTGTGGCTCGTTCGTGCCGACACCGGCTGCGGCCAGCAGCGGGGTGGTGTTGTCGAAGTTCGGCAGGAGAGGATCAGCGCCCAATTGAAGGAGCAGCCGCATCAGTGGAACGTCGCCACGATCGGCGGCAAACAGCAGCGGCGTCGCCCCTTGAGTCCCGACGCTCGACGAGGTGGCGGGCTGCTTGGGGGTGCCCTTTGGCAGGCGAAAATTGACCTGCGCGCCTCGCTTCACGATTTCGCGCACGAAGTCAGCGCTAGAGAGGCGGCCCGACCCGATGGGAACCGCCGGATCACTGCCGTCGCTCGAGTCCGGCTTTCGCACCCCCGCGATCATGTGGAGTGGAGTGAATCCTGTGCGCACATCGTTCGGATCGGCGCCCGCGTCGATCAGCGCAATCGCCAGCTCGAAGTGGCCGTTCTGGACCGCGAGCATCAAGGGACTTGTGGCCGGTGCTTTCATCGCGCCCCGGCGCAGCGGGACTGAACGTTCTATCATCCCATTCACGTCGGCGCCCGCGGCGAGCAGCGCGCGCACGGTGTCCAGGTGGCCGCCGCGCACGGCAAAGAAAAACGCCTTGAAGCCGGAGTCGACGGTCGCGTTGATGTCGCCTCCAGCCTCGATCAGCGCGCGAACGACGGCGGTGTGCCCCTCGGCCGCCGCCCACATCAGGGCCGTCTGGCCGAGCCGCTCACGTGACTTGGGGTGGGCGCCGCGCGCGAGCAGCGCCTTCACCGCCTCGACATTCCCGGAGCGCGCAGCCAACATGAGGACGGATTCCCCGCCTTTCATCGTGGCGTTTGCGTCGGCTCCAGCCTGCAAGAGCAACTTCACAATGGCAGCGTTGCCGTTGGTGCATGCCGGGGCCAGCGGCGGCACGGCATAGCGATTCACCGCGTTTACGTTGGCGCCCGCTTGCACGAGCAAGGCGGCAGTCTCGACATCATCGTGATACACGGCCCAGTGCAACGCAGTGGTCCCATCGACTTGGGCGGCGTTCGCGCCGGTGCCCGTCGCGATGAGCTTGCCGACCGTGGCCTTGTCGCGTAGTTCGGCGGCGTCAGCGAGTAAGGCGCGCTCCGCCGCCGCCACGGCTGGGGCCGCCAGGCTCGCGCCCAGCAGCAGATGTCCAATTGTTTTTCGCCAGCGCATGCGAGTCCTTCTAAGCCACATCAATTTGCTCGAAGAGGCCTTCGATTTTTCCGGTGCTGTCCACAAATGAATCCAGCTGAATCCCAACGCGATCGAGCAGCGTCAAGTGGAGGTTGGCCAGGTTCACTGCCTTCTCATGCCTGATGTGCCGGCCGCCCTTCAGTCCTGTGGCGGCGCCACCTGCGACCAGAATGGGAAGATTTTCGTGATCGTGAAGGCTAGGATTGCCCATGCCGCTGCCGTACAAGTAGACCGAGTGATCGAGGAGCGAGCCGTCACCATCAGGAGTGGTCTTCATGCGCTGGAGGAACTCTGAAAACAGCGAAACATGGTGGGTATTGATCTTGGCTATCTTCGCCACCTTGGCTGGATCGTTGCCGTGATGACTGGTGGGATGGTGCGGGTCTGCGACGCCGATCTCCGGATACGTGCGATTGCTCTGCTCGCGGGTGAGCTGGAAGGTGATGACGCGCGTGATATCCGCCTGAAAGGCCAGGATCTGCAGGTCGAACATAAGCTTGGCGTGGTCGGCGAACGCCGCCGGAACACCTACCGGCCGATCGAGATCGGGCATCTTATTGCCCGTCACCGCTTGCTCGGCACGCTCGATCTCACGCTCTACTTGGCGGACACTGTCGAGGTACTGATCCAAGCGCACGCGATCGGGAGCGCCCACACGCTGCTTGATGCTGGCGATTTCCTTGGTGAACGAATCAAGCAGGCTGGTCCGGTTGCGCAGCGCGGCGCGGCGTGCGTCCGCATTGCCACCCTCGCCGAACAGGCGCTCGAAGACGACGCGCGGATGCGCCTCGGACGGAAGCGGGGTCGTCGGCGACGACCATGAGAGGCAATTCTGATAGACGCACGCGTAACCGTTGTTGCAGACGCCGGCCAGCGGGTTGAGATCCATGGCGAGTTGGAGCGAGGCCAATTGCGTCTCGCGGCCCATCTGCTTGGCCGCGATCTGGTCGACAGTCGTGCCCGAAAAATAATCCGAGCTCTCGGTGTGTTTGGCGCTGGCCGCGCTCAGAAACGCCGAGTTGGATGTGTCATGAGTCCCCGGGTAGGCATTCTGCAGCCGCATATTGGTGACCACGGTCACCTGATCTTTGACCGGCTGGAGCGGGGCAAGGATGGGCGACAGCTCACTGAGCGTCCCCTGGCCGGGTGGGGTCCATCGCGAATGATCGCAACCCATCGGAACGAACACGAAACCGAGCCTCCGAACCGGCTTGGCAGGGGTCTGAGCCCATGCCGTGGCGGCGGGAATCATCGCGTCAAGGAGAGGGAGGGCCAGAGCAGCCTGCGCGCTTCTCAGGAACGTTCGTCGGGGAATCGCCTTTTTAGTCAAAAACATTGCGTAATCCTTTTAGTTGGCGCTCACTTAGTTGCCGGGGCTCTTCTGCCGGGCGACCGCAGTCATTTCCGCGCGCCGCATCTGAAACGGAACACTCCTCAAGATTCCGAGAATGAGCGACGAGAACCGATATCCGTCCTTCTCCGAGTCGCCGACGATCTTGCGAACGGCCGGCGCGTCATAGTACTCGACTCCCCGTCCCAGGGCGAACGTCAGCAGGTTCTCGGTCAGAGTTGTGACAAACAGTTCGGGACGGCGAAGCAGCGCTTCTTCGAGTCCATCGATCCCGCGGAACTCCTTGTCGCCGGGCAAAGCTCCTGACGCATCGACGGGCTGCTCTTCTACCTCTATGTCTCGCCACTGCCCCACCGCGTTGAAGTTCTCGAGCGAAAACCCCACCGGATCAATCGTCCTATGACAACTCGCGCAGGCGGCGTTGCTGCGATGCGCAGCGAGGCGCTCGCGCATCGGAAGATTGGCGGCCATCGTGCTCTCGTCGAGGGCCGGAACGTTCGGCGGGGGGGACGGCGGCGGCGCGCCTAGGATGTTGCGCAGCACCAACACTCCGCGAAGGACTGGCGAGGTCCGGGTTGCGTACGACGTGACTGACAACACACTGCCCTGCCGCAGGAGGCCGCCGCGTCTGCTGGCAGGGGTCAGCGTTACGCGGCGGAGGCGGCTTCCGTAGACGTTGGGAATTGAGTAGTGCTTCGCCAGTCGTTCATTGAGAAACGTGTAGTCCGCCTTGATGAAAGTGCGCACGCTGCGATCCTCGCGCACCACACTGTCGAAGAAGAGCTCGGTTTCCTGCCGGAGCGCTTGCCGCAGGTTGTCGTCGAAGTCCCGGAAAAGATTGCCGCTGGGAGTAACGGCGTCGATATTGCGCAGCCGCAGCCACTGTCCCGCGAAATTCGTCGCGAGATTGAACGATCGGCGATCGGCGAGCATTCTGCGCGCCTGCCTCTCGAGCTCTCCGGGCTGACTTAGCTTGCCCCGTACGGCTGCGTCGAGTAACTCATCATCTGGGATGCTGCTCCACAGGAAAAATGACAGGCGCGATGCCAGATCGAGATCGCTGACCCGGTAGACACCGCTCGCCGCTACTTTCGTTGGATCGCTTTCCACGCGGAACAGAAACTCCGGGTTGGTGAGCACCGCGGTTACGGCCGCGGTGATTCCCGCGTCGAAATCGCCTCCGTCGCGCCCTTGGCGATAGAAGGCCATCGGCTTGTCCACGTCGGCTTTGTCGATCGGCCGTCGATAAGCGCGCCGCGTCAGTGCGGACAGAATCGTGCCTGCGCACTTTTCTTCCTCTGCCTTGTCCGATCCGCTTGGCCGGCACACAAATAATCGGCGGCGGCTCGGTGTATCCCCCGCGCCCTTGGCCGCATAGGGTCCGGTCACCGAAATCTGGTCAATGGCGGGAGCCGTGCGCGGATGCCGCCGGTCGTTGAAACGAGATTCGGTAGGCTGCCTGGCGGTCTCGATCAACGAAGAGCCATCCTTGACAAATGTGACGGCGATATTGTGCGGACCGGCCTTCACGGCGATGCGCGCTTTCAAGATCTTTTCGTTCAGCGTGTCGCCGCCAATGGCTGCCCTCGAGACCGTGAAGGTCTGGACCGGTTCCCGGTCGAGCAGCACCAGCATCTCGTGAGAACGGGCCTCGCGCAAACCGCTGACGACTCCCGCCAGATCGCGCATCAGCGAAATCTGGATCTCATACTCGCCGTCCTGGGCAAACGTATAGGACCTCGACACGCCCCCGCGCGTGCCAATCGGCAGCCCAGACAAATGATCTTCCTGGGTGAGATCGGCGGGCAGACCAATGGTGTCGCTCTGCAGAGAGAATTGCGTGCTCCCGACCGCCAGGCGGCTTATCTTCTGGGCGGCCGAGATGTAGCGATTCAAGAGCGTCGCCGACAGGTCTCCTACGTTGACGTTGTCGAAGCCATGACCGCTCTCATCGGCTGGCAAAAGCGAGGCGGCGTCGATGTCAAGCGCCAGCAGGTCGCGGATCGCGTTCTGATACTCGGTTCGATTCAGACGGCGCAGCGCTTCGGTGCGGCCAGGATTCGGCTTGGCGGCCGATGCGGCATCGAGCGATGTTTCCATCCACGTCAATATGGCGCGGCGATCAACCTCAGAAGGCTGCGGCATGTTGGGAGGCGGCATGACGCCGGTGCGCAGCTTGCGCGCCATTTTCTCCCATAGTTCGGGCTGTGCACCCGGCCTGGACAATTCGGCCTGGGCCAAACTCAGGCCGCCACTTTTCAGGCGATCGTTATGGCACGTTGCGCAATAGCGATCCAGGAAGGCCGCAATACTCTGTTGTGCCGATACCTTCACCGGCACAGACACGAGCAGCGTCAAAGCAGCCAGTCCGGCAAAGCCAGCTCTCATCGCTCCGGGGAACGACACCGGCTCCATCATCTGCGGCCCTCCCAGTAAAACTGACCCATCAGCTTTTGTATTCTACTACCGACCCGGCTTCGACAACGCCGGCGGCTCCTCATAGCGGGTGGAGCCCAAACAGGCCACCCGCGCTGTCGTGGCTAGCCGTTTGTCCAGAATCGCTGCGTATCTCCAGAATATCGCAACACCCCACTATATGATGCACATTCGCGATTCGAAGGCGCGGGCCAGCAAGCGGAATGGGCAGGACACTACTTACAGTTGACGCCACATCGCCGCTGTCCGACAATCGAGTCTGGCACCGGGCAATGCGAAGCTTCTTCTTAATCCTGACGGCGACGGCGATTCTCAGCGTCGTCGCGCGCGGCCAAGGGGATGTGCGCGGCGAATTGGAGGGCCAGTTTACCCGGACCGTCCGGCCTTTCCTCGCAACATATTGCATCAGCTGTCACGGCTCGCGGCAGCCTGCGGCGCAAATGGATCTGAGCGGATTCACAACGATGGCAGCCTTACTGCAGGACGGTCGTCGTTGGAGCCAAATCCTGGAGCGCGTCGAAGCGCAGGAGATGCCGCCCAAGGGAGCTGCGCGGCATCCGGCGACGCTCGAGCGGCGCTCCGCCGTCGATTGGTTCCATCGCGTCCGCGAGAACGAAATGCGCCGCAATGCCGGCGACCCGGGCGTCGTACTGGCGCGGCGGCTCAGCAGTGCCGAGTACAACTACACGATCCGCGATCTGACAGGCGCTGACATCCGCCCGGCCCGCGAGTTTCCTGTCGATCCGGCCAATACCTCGGGCTTTGACAACTCCGGCGAAACCCTGACGATGTCGCCAACCCTCCTGAAAAAGTATCTGGCCGCTGCGCGTGAAGTGGCCAGCCACATGTACTTAAGGGAGAGCGGCTTTGCCTTCGCCCCGCATCCGATGCTAGTTGAAACCGACCGCGACAAGTTCGCCGTACATCAGATCATCGATTTTTATCACGCGCAGAACATCGACTATGCCGATTATTTTCAAGTCGCATGGCGCTTCCGGCATCGGGCGGCGCTCCGGCAGCCTAACGCCACGCTGGCCGGACTCGCGCGGCAAAACCGCGTCAGCGCCAAATATCTGGAGACAGTCTGGTCGACCTTAGAGCGCGTCGAAGCGGTTGGCCCGATGGTGAAGCTGCAAGCGATGTGGCGGGCCTTGCCCGCGCCACCGAAAGATTCGCGCGTCGGGTGTGAGGAGATGCGGGCCTACATCGCCAAGGTGCGTAGCAAGGTAGAGCCGCGGTTTATCAACATCACGGCGGGCCGCATCGGCGCGGCCTGGCAGCCGTTATTGATTTGGAAAAATACACAATACGCGACGCATCGCCGAAAGTTCGATCCCAGGCAGTTGCAGGTGGAGGGCGAGCCGCCGTTCAATCAGAGCGGCGTGGTCGAACCCGAATGGGAGAATGCGTTCGGTCCAGGTAAGACGATCCTGGTCGAGAACGCTCCCGGCGATTCGGATCTCTTCGTCCCGGCCGGTCAACGCGCGCGCTACGAAGCAGCGTGGAGCCGCTTTTGCAGCGTCTTTCCCGACATTTTCTACAAGGAATCGCGCGGTCGAAACTATTTCAAGACGGGCAAGGACGAAGGCCGCTATCTGAGTGCGGGCTTCCACAACGTCATGGGCTACTTCCGCGACGACCAACCGCTCTATGAGTTACTGCTGAACAAGGAGCAGCAAGCGGCCTTGGACGAAATGTGGCGAGCGATGGATTTCGTCGCTTCCATTAATATCCGCACCTACGTCGAATTCGCCAAACTGGGTACCCGTGGAACGCGGGACGATTTCAAAGACGGTGAGCCCGAGGTTCGAGAGATCGAGGTGGAGCAGATCATCTCGGAGGCGAAGCTCAGGAAGCTGGAAGCCGAATACCTGGAAGTCGCCAAAGGTGCCAGTGACGTGGCGCTCGCAGCCGTCAAAGGCTTCTTCGACAAGGCCCACGAGAGCATCCGCTGGGTGAAGCAAGCCCGCCGCGACGCGCAGGCAAGTCACCTGCAGTCACTGTTCGATTTCGCCGCCCGCGCGTATCGGCGGCCGTTGTCGCCCGCGGATCGCGCCGATTTGCAGTCCTTCTATCGCGAGGCCCAGGAGCGCTACAAGCTTGACCATGAGGGGGCGATCCGCGAGGCGATCGTGCTGGTCTTGACGTCTCCGAAGTTCTCGTATCGCGTCGACCTGGTGGAGAACCGCGACGGCGGAATTCAGCCGCTATCGGATTTCGATCTGGCCAGCCGTCTCAGTTACTTCCTATGGTCAAGCCTGCCCGACAAGGAGTTGTTGCAGCACGCCGCGGCAGGCGACTTACACCAACCCGCAGTCATCAGAGCCCAGGCACGGCGGATGCTGCAAGACTCGCGCATCCGGGCGCTGGCGGTTGAATTCGGAGGCAACTGGCTGGGGTTTCGCGATTTCGAGCAGATCGGCACCGTGGACCGCGCGCGCTTTCCTTCCTTCAACGACGAATTGCGAGAGGCGATGTTCGAAGAGCCGATTCGCTTCCTCTTGGACGTGTTCCGTCGCAACCGTTCGATCCTCGACTTCCTTTATGCCCGCGACACGTTTGTGAATCCGACGCTGGCCCGTCACTACGGCATGCCGGCGGTGGGGAGCGAAGCGAACGTCTGGATTCGGGTCCCCGACGCTGGCCGCTACGACCGGGGCGGCCTCTTGCCCATGGCCGCATTTTTGACAAAGAACGCGCCGGGCTTGCGGACCAGTCCGGTGAAGCGTGGTTACTGGGTGGCCAAGAACATACTGGGCGACCAAATCCCACCGCCGCCCCCGTTGGTTCCCGAGTTGCCAGCCGACGAAGCCAAGATGGATCTGCCGCTACGCCAAATGCTGGAGCGGCACCGGGCCAACCCGAGTTGCGCGGCGTGTCATGCGCGCTTCGACTCTTTCGGATTGGCCTTCGAAGCGTTCGATCCCATCGGCAGACGTCGATCCAGCGATCTGGCTGGGCGCCAGGTGGATGCTCGGGCGGCATTCCCGGGAGGCGTCGAAGGAGAGGGATTGCAGGGAGTCCGGCAATTCATTCGCGGCCATCGCGAGGGCAATTTCGTGCGCGGCTTTGTTAGTAAGCTGCTCGCCTATGCCTTGGGCCGGAGCCTCGCGCTTTCGGACGACCTGCTGATTCAGGACGTGGGCCGCAAGCTGGGTAAGGACGGCTGCTGTTTTGAAACCGTAGTTGATAGCATCGTTACGAGCCGGCAGTTTCTCAACAAGAGGTAATCTATGATGAACCCGTCCCGAAGGACCTTTCTCCGCGGCGCAGGGGTGACCATGGGGTTGCCGTGGCTGGAGTCGCTGGCGGCCACCACCTCCGCCCAGCCCCAACGCTTTGCCGTGCTCTTCATGGGCACGGGCATTAGTCCCGGCCGTTGGTGGGCCAAAGGGGCGGGCGCCGGGCTGGAATTAAGCGAATCACTGGCGCCGCTTGAGCCGCTCAAGGCGAAGGTCAACGTCATCGACGGCCTGTTCAACAAGGCGGCCACCGGACAGGGGATTCATCCGGCGATGACCGGCAACATGCTGTCGGGCGTACCGATCCGCAAGGGTTCGATCATCCAAGGCGGCATCACCATGGACCAGGTGCTGGCGAACCGGATCGGGCAGGAGACCCCGCAGGCCAGCATGGTGCTCGCCTGTGAGCGGGCGATGACCGGGTTCCACGAAACCAATTTTTCGAACGCCTACAGCTCGCATATTTCGTGGCAGAGCGCCGATTCGCCGGTACCCAACGAGATGTATCCTTCGTTGGCCTTCGACAGCCTGTTCGAGAACGGCGGCAGACTGCGCAACACGAGCGTGCTCGATCGGGTGAAGGACCATGCCTTGGCGCTGAGCGGCAAGGTCAGTTCCACCGACAAACTCAAGCTGGACGAGTATCTCGCCAGCGTCCGCGACGTGGAACGTAGCATCGAGCGGATGCGAACGGATAAGGACAAGGCCGAAGATCGGGCCCGCGACGCGGGGCGCCCGCTGCTGGCGATGAAGCGTCCGCAAGATGGCTTGCCCGAAGATATCCGCGATCACATTCGCCTGATGTGCGACATCATCGCCCTCGGGTTTCAGACCGACAAGACGCGCGTGGCCTCGCTGCTTTTGGCCCGCGACTTGTCCGCGCTCTACTATCCGTTCCTCGGCGTGAGCAAGCAGCATCACGGGGCTTCTCATTACGACACTGAGGAGGATTATCAGAAGATCGTGCGGTTCCAGGTGAGCCAGTTGGCCTATCTGGCGCAGCGCTTGGACGCAATGCGAGAGGGCGAGAGCACCGTGCTCGGCAACAGCTGCCTGCTTTTCCTGTCTAACATGTGGTCCGGAACGAAGCACGATAACAAGAAGGTGCCGGCGGTCACGATCGGCGGCCTGGGGGGCAAGCTGGAGACGGGCAGAGCGCTCGACTATTTCGAGGCGGGCGATGATAACCGGAAGCTGTGCAGCCTGTATCTCGGGATTATGGATCGGATGGGCGTCGAACTCAAGGAGTTCGGCGACGCCGAAACCCGCCTAGCAGGTTTCTGAGAATAAGAGCCGAGCGCTTCTGGAAAGCTGCCGTCATCTCGCCCCCAAGCGAAAGACTGCGCGTTTGGAACCAGTGGCTCCCTCTGCGTACCCGATTGGCTACGCTCGGGTTTCGCTGCGTAGGCGGTTCGACCGAAGGAGACGCAACGGCCCCGGCTTCGGTACCTACTTATGTGCTATATTCTTGTAAGATCGCGAGTCAATGTGCCTTCGCTTCCGCGCTATCGTTCAAACGTCCAAACTGTTGCTCAGCGATAAATCAAATGCAAACGAATTCTCATATTGAAAGCATTAGAAATCAAAGCGTATGGTACGGTCAGCAAGCCCAAAGGAATAAGCTCCTATTTATCATCTTAAAGAGCACTCAAATGGTGTTTGCGGCTGCTATACCGTTGCTCGCGCTTTCGGGCAGCGGGGGTCGGCAGCGTGGACAACTGCGGCTCTCGGAACTCTGATCGGCCTCATTGAGGGATATTGCCAACTGGCTCAGTTTCAACAGAACTGGCTTATTTATCGCGCGACCCGAGAAGCGCTAAAGCGGGAAGATCTGCTTTATTCAGCTAAGGCTGGACCGTATCTTGAGGCTAACGAGGCGGAGAGGCTTTATGCGGAGCGGGCCGACTCAATTTTATCGGGTGAAAATACGAAGTGGCTAAAATCTCAAGAATCGACTGCCGGCAAAACAAAAAGCTGATGTCAACCAGTTAGATTCAAACACTAGTGTCCGGTAAAGTACTTTGTCCGATCTCATAACACCCTAACTATCAGTCGTTTGCGACGATTTATGCCTTGCCGCGATTTGAACGACGACG
>JAYTKJ010000387.1:0-20247 GCA_043730365.1 Acidobacteriota bacterium
CGCCATACCGACTTCTGGGCTCTGTCCGCCATCGATCTGGCGATACCCGCAGGTCAGTTCGTGGCCATCGTCGGCCCAAACGGATCGGGCAAGAGTACGCTGCTCCAGGTGGTGGCCGGCATTCTACAGCCCACCCGCGGACGGGTGTTGACCGAGGGCCGCATTGCGGCGCTGCTTGAACTGGGAGCCGGCTTCAACCCCGAGTTCACCGGCCGCGAGAATGTGATGCTCAATAGCGAGATACTCGGCATCTCGCCGGACCAGATGCGCGAAGCTTTCCCCCAGATCGCCGGCTTTGCCGGCATCGGCGCCTTCATGGACCGCCCCGTCAAAGAGTATTCAACCGGCATGTACGTGCGGCTCGCCTTCTCCACCGCCATTCACGTCAACCCCGACATCCTGATCGTTGACGAAGCCCTCGCCGTCGGCGACGCAGTCTTTGCCTCCCGCTGTGTACGCAAGTTCGAAGACCTCAAGCAACGCGGCGTCACCGTGTTGTTCGTCTCGCATGACTTGGGCCTGGTGAAACGTCTGGCAGACCGCGCCATTCTCATGCTGGACGGCCGCGTGGCGACCGACGGCTCGCCATCAGACGTCGTGAACCGCTACGTCGGACTGGTCCACGAGTGGCAGAGCCGTGAGCTCACCGGCCTCGATCCCAACCCCGCCACCGCCAGCCAAACCAATCGCCACGGCGATGGCTCGTCTCGTATCGAATCGATCACGCTCCACGACTCGACGGGCCAGCACCTTTCGTCGGTGGAGAGCGGCGCCGAACTCAAGGTGCGCGTGCAAGCCCGCTTCACCCGAGCGGTGAACAACCCGATCGTCGGTATACTGATCAGGAATCGCTTGGGCATCGATGTGTTTGGAACCAATACGAAGGTGGAAGGCCGGCAGTTGGGCGCTTTTCAGCCCGAAGACCGGCTGGAGGTGGAGTTCGCCTTTGACTGTTGGCTCACCCAACAGGACTACACGCTGACAGCCGCCACCCAGCACAACAACGGCGCCAGTCAGGATTGGCTGGACGACGCGATCTCTTTCAGCGTGACTGACCGCCGTCTGACCGCCGGCCTGGCCAGTCTTCCCACTCGCGTCACCTGGACCACCACCCCGCCATGATCTATGTCGTTGTCCTTGCCATTGTCGTCTCGACGCTCCTCGCCGTCACGATCTACAAGACCAGGCAGATTCGCAATAAAGCCGACTTCATGTTGGCCGGGCGCACTCTCCCCTGGCACGTCTTAGTCTTCACGCTCCTGTCCTCGTGGATCGGCGCAGGCAGCCTGTTTGGCGGTGCCGAGAATGCCTATCGCAATGGCTTTGCCTCGCTCTGGCAACCAGCCGGCGGATGGCTAGGCCTCATCCTGATAGCCTTCATCGCGGGCCGCGCACGGCGCTTTGCCCAGTTCACGGTGCCCGATTTGCTGGAGGCGCGCTACAACGCCACGGCCCGCGTGCTCGGCAGCATCGCGATCGTAGTCTCTTGCGTAGTGATCACCAGCTACCAGTTCATCGGCGGCGGCGACATTCTTCACCTGATCTTTCCAGAGATAGAAAAGACCACGGGCATGTACATCATTGCCGCTTTCGTGATTCTGTTCACCGCCGCGGCGGGCATGGCCTCGGTGGCTTATCTGGACCTGGTGATCGGCGGGCTGGTCTCGATCACAGTGATCGTCGCGGTGCCGCTGCTGCTCAACCACGTGGGCGGCTGGAGTTACGTGCGGTCCCATCTGCCGGACGACCATTTTCAAGTGCTCGGACACCTCACCATCTGGCAAGCCCTTGGCTTCACCATCCCTACGATGTTGCTGCTGATCGGCAACCAGGGCATGTACCAGAAGTTTTTCGCGGCGCGGTCTGAGCGAGACGCGCGTTATGCTGTGTTCGGCTGGATCGTCGGCGCTCTGGTGCTGGAAACCCTGCTGGTAACCGTGGCCGTGATTGGCTCCAGCGCGTTCAAGCTGGAGAACCCGCGTGAGATTCTCCCCACTACCGCCAAACTCGGTCTGCCGCCTCTGGTAGGAGCCATTCTGCTGGGGGGGATGTTCGCCAAGGTCATTTCCACAGCCAACAATTTCCTGTTTTCGCCCAGCACCAATATCGTGCATGACGTCTACGCCCGCTTCATCAACCGCAACGCTACGGACCGGCAAATCCTGCTGGTGTCGCGTCTGACCGTAGTCGCTCTGGGCATCCTGGCATTGGTCCAAGGCGCTTACTTCAAATCGATTCTAGCCGCCGCTCTCTATGCCTACACGATCTACGGAGCAGCCGTGACGCCCTCGGTAATGGCGGTGTTCTTCTGGCGTAGAGCTACGGGCCAGGGCGCCGTCGCATCCATCTTCCTGGGGACGGTCGTCACGATCGCCTGGCAGTGGTCCGGCAGTGACATTGACGCCATCTATCCGGCCTTGGGCGCTTCGGTGCTCAGCCTTGTTGCCGTCAGCCTGTTGACACCGCCTCCGGCCCCTGAAAAAGTAAATCCGTTTTTTGAACCCTAGACAACCAACTATGCAACTAGACGAAATCCAAGCCGCGCTCCGCCAGCAATCCCTGGACGGTTGGCTCTTCTTCGATCATCACGAGCGAGATCCGCTCGCCTATCGCATTCTCGGCTTCCGGCCCGCCCGCCACGTCACGCGGCGCTGGTACTACTACATCCCGGCGCAGGGCGAGCCGCAGCGCCTCGTGCATCGCATTGAATCCGGCATGCTCGATGCCCTGCCCGGCAGCAAGGCGGCCTATTCGAGTTGGCAGACGCAAGCAGCCGGACTCAAGGCCATGCTCTCTGGCGCCAACCGCGTCGCCATGCAATACTCGGCTCTCTGCGCGATTCCTTATGTATCGATGATCGATGCCGGCACGATCGAGTTGGTGCGTTCGTTCGGCCCCGAGGTAGTCACTTCGGCTGACCTGGTTCAGCTCTTCGAGGCTCGCTGGTCCGACGATCAACTGGCCGGGCACCTCGAGGCGGGCCGTCGCGTGGACGAGGTACGCCGCGCCGCCTTCGTCGAAGTGGGACGCCGCTTGAAGGCGGGTGAGGCGGTCACCGAATGGGACATCAAACAATTCGTACTTGCCTCGTTTCAGCGCGCGGGCTTGCTCACCGATCATGGGCCTATTGTCGCCGTCAATGCCAACGCCTCCAATCCTCACTACGAGCCTACGCAGGAAGACCATTTGCCGATCCGGGCGGGTGACGTGCTGCTCCTCGACATGTGGGCACGGCTTGTTGAACCTGCGAACAGTGTTTACTACGACATTACCTGGACCGGATTTGCCGGCCCCACTCCACCCTCAGAGGTAGTCAACGTATATAACGTCGTCGCCGGTGCGCGTGACGCGGCGATTAATACCGTCCGGCATGCGGTCACCACCAAGCAACCTATCGCCGGCTATCAGGTTGACGATGCGTGCCGCGCCCACATCACCGAGCGCGGCTTCGGCGAATACTTTGTGCATCGCACGGGCCACTCCATCGGCCAGGACGTCCACGGCACCGGGGCCAACATGGACAACCTCGAGACCCACGACGTGCGTCCGCTGATTCCACGCACCTGCTTCTCGATTGAGCCCGGCGTCTATCTTCCGAAGTTTGGAGTGCGCAGCGAAGTCAACATGTACGTCGGCGAAACCGAGGCCATCGTCACGGGCGAAAAGCAGTCCGCCCTGGTCAATATTCTGTAGCGATGCATCGACTGCTTCCCTTCTTCGTACTCCTCGTCACGCCGGCCGTTCTTCAGGCGGACCGGCTGGTGAGTTGGCAGCGCCGCCTCAACCTGACTCTGCTGGAATTTGAAACCGGTGGCGGCGAGCTCGAGATTCTCAACCCATCCACCTTTCGCTTTGTCCGCTGCCGCATCAAGCCCTGTGCGGGACGCACCCCTTCGCCGGATCCGGTGGAGTTCCGCACCGCCGAAACGAGTCTGGCCTTCGAGTTCCGCACGAGTTTCATCGAGATCCGCGTGCGAAAAAACGACGGTGGCCTGATGGTGAAGTCTCGCCACGGGGTGGAGATGCTTGATGAAATCGTGGCGGCGACCCCACCCCCGCCGGGGCTCTTCTTTCAACGGCGCGCTCCGGACGGCGAGCGCCTTTTTGGGCTCGGGCCGCGCACCGGCGCCGATCTCAACCTCCGCGGGCAGCTCGTGGCCACCGATCGGCCGTTGCTCATCTCCAGCCTCGGCTACGGCCTATGGTTCAGCGCCTCCACTCACTATGAGTTCGATCTGGCCAGCAAGACGCCAGACCGGGTGGCGATTCGCGCACCGTTTCCAGACCGCCTTGAGTTGTATTTCCACTACGGTCCCACGCCCAAAGAAATTCTGGAGGAGAACTACGCGGTGACGGGCTGGTCTTTCGCGCCAACGATCGCCCACACAAAGGTCTTGGCTGAATCGGCCCTGCCACGTTTTGCCAGCAAGGTCGAGCCCAGGCCGCTGCCACAATTGCTCACGTGGCTCGCGCACGCCAGCATGAGCGGTCTGCCGGTGCCGGCCTTGGCCCTATCGAATTTGCCTCCGGCGGCGGCCGCGCTGTTTCCCATGCTCTTTGGCGGTGAGACATCGAGCGAACGCCACTCACTTCAGCTTTATCTCTACACTTACTTGATCGAAGCCAAGGAGCGTGGCTTTCCGATGTTGCGGCCCATGGCTATGCAGTATCCCAAGGACGTCGCCGCCGCGACACACCTTGACCAGTTTATGCTTGGCGATGAGTTACTCGCCGCCACCGGCCCACAAGTCTATCTGCCCATGGGCATCTGGACTGACATGCGCACCGGTGTCACTTACAAGGGTCGCCAGTCGATTACGGTCGCCGCAGCCCCAGGCCTCCCCGTCTACGCCAAGAACGGCACCATCGTGCCCCTGCTGCAACCGGATGGCACGCTCCAGCTTCACTACCTGCCACGGCTGGGGGCCGAGTTCTTTTTATCCGAACAGGGAGACTCGCTGCCGTCACAGGTACATGCCGGACCCGCCGCCGGAGTGCTGCGTCTGGAGATCGAGTCCCGCGTGGACCGAAAGTATGAATGGATTGTTTACCATGTCAGCCCGGCCACTCTAATCGAGCCGGCTCAACCTCAATCCAGATACGATGCCAAACTCCGCCGCCTGCATGTTCCCGTCGACGCCAAAGCGTTGGGCGACGCGATCATCAATGTAACTCTCGCCGAACCCCTCGAACCGTGAGTTACAGGGCAGCTACTATTTGACGGCCGCACTCGGTGGTGGAGAGGCTGCCGCCGAGATCACGCGTAGCAAACGAGGCATCCGCGCAGAGCCGTTCTATAGCCGATTCAATCATGCGGGCGCCACGCACGGTCTCCGGATGCCCCAGCCACTCAAGCATCATAGCCGCTGACAGAATCGTGGCGATCGGATTGGCGATGCCCTTCCCGGCAATATCGGGCGCGGTGCCATGTGAGGGCTGAAACACGGCATGGTTGTCGCCGATATCTCCGGATGGAGCCATGCCCATGCCGCCGATGAGTCCAGCGGCGAGGTCGGAGAGAATATCGCCGAACATGTTTTCGGTCACCATGACGTCGAAGGTCTCGGGCCGCTGCACCAGGTAGAGCGACGCCGCATCCACATAGACGGCCTCGGTGCGGACGCCTGGGAACTCGCGGGCGATCTGTTCAAAGATGCCGCGGAAGTAGGCCATGGATGGAAGCACGTTGGCTTTGTCAACCAGCGTCACCAGTTTGCGCCGGCGCTCGGCATGCCGAAACGCCACGCGAAACAGCCGCTCGGCCGCATGCCGCGAAATGCGCATGGTGTCGCGTACCTCGGTAGCCTGCGGGTCGTAAGTTGACTTGCGTGAGAAGAACAGGCCTTCGGTGTTCTCGCGATAGATCACGAAGTCAATCGCGGCCGGGCGCGGTTTGAGAGGAGAATGCGCAGCGTTGTAGAGCTTGATAGGGCGCGCGCCTGCGTAAAGATCGAGTTCCTCGCGGATATCAATCTGCGGCGTCATCTCGGTGCCGGTGGGCCAGCGCACGCCCGGCAGTCCCATTGCGCCCAGCAGCGTGGCATGCGCGGTTCGGCAGGCCGTGAGCGTGCTTTGGGGGAGAGGATCACCGTTGCGCAAGTACTCGCCGGCGCCGCAGGGATGCTCCACCAAAGCGAAGTGCACGCCTTCCAGCCGGCTCTCCACCGCCTCCAGCACCCTCAGCGCTTCGGCTGTGACGTCGGGGCCGATACCATCGCCCGGCAACACCGCAATGTTAAAGGTAACCATGAATCGGTTATTGTAGCGAAGAGAGCATGGGCGAAAACTTTTCTCGAATTTGCGTCTTCTGTGGCTCATCGACTGGGAACCGCCCTGCCTATGCCGCGGCGGCCCGGGAACTGGGTGAGTATATGGCCAGGCACGACATCACCTTGGTCTACGGGGGAGGCCGCACGGGGCTCATGGGCGTCCTCGCTGACGCGACTCTCGGTAGCGGAGGACGGGTGATTGGCGTAATGCCGCGGCCATTGGTGGACAAAGAGGTGTCGCACCGGGGACTCACCGAGCTACGCGTGGTATCCACCATGCATGAACGCAAGGCGATGATGGCAGACCTGGCCGACGCTTTCGTCGTGCTGCCCGGCGGCTACGGAACTTTCGACGAGTTTTGCGAAATCCTGACGTGGAGCCAATTGATGTTTCACTCCAAACCTTGCGGGTTGTGGAATGTGGAGGGTTACTGGCAACACCTGATCGCAATGTTCGATCATGCGGCCGCGGCAGGATTCCTGCGGCCGCAGCATCGCGCGCTGCCGGTGTTTGCCGACAGCCTGGACGCGCTGCTCACCGCGATGCAGAGGCAGCAGGCGCAGTTGGGCCGTCGCGACCCCGGCGAAAAGTGGTGGGAAACCCTGATATGGTAAAATGCATGCGCGTTCTGACGATCCTACTGTTGCTGGCCTCCACACTCGGAGGCCAACCGCGGCAAGTGCCAAAATCCGGCTACACCGGCTGGTCCATCTATGGCGGTGGCAACGATAGTATCCGCTACTCGCGCCTGACTCAGATCAATCGCGACAATGCCGATAAACTGGCGGTCGCCTGGGAGTACGACACTGGCGACGCATCCAAGGGCTCCGAGATCCAATGTAATCCGGTGGTGCTGGACGGCGTGTTGTACGGCACCAGTCCGGCTTTGCGCCTGTTTGCGCTCGATGCCGCAACAGGCCGGGAGAAGTGGAGTTTCCAGGCGGCGACGGCGGCGGGCCTGTCGGGACGCGCGCGCAACCGCGGCGTGGTGGTGTGGGGAGAGGGCGCAGAGCGTCGCGTTTTTGTGTCGGCAAGTCATTTCCTCTTCGCCGTCAACGCCGCCACGGGCAAACTCATTGAGAGCTTCGGAGAACGCGGGCGAATCGATCTGCGCGCGGGGCTGGGCCGCGATCTCAGCAAGGTCACCGTGGGCTCGGCCACGCCTGGCGTGGTCTACCAAGACATGTTGATCATGGGTTTCATGACGAGCGAAGACCTGCCGGCGGCGCCCGGTGACATTCGCGCCTTCGACACGCGCACTGGCAAGATTCGCTGGTCATTTCACACGATTCCGCATCCGGGCGAATACGGCTACGACACGTGGCCCAAGGACGCATGGAAGTATTCCGGAGCGGCCAATAACTGGGCCGGAATGGCGCTGGACGAAAAGCGAGGTATCGTCTTCGTGCCCACCGGATCTGCCTCCTATGACTTCTACGGCGCCAATCGCGTTGGCGACAACCTGTTCGCCAATTCACTGCTGGCCCTGAACGCGAGCACGGGTAAGAGAATCTGGCATTTCCAGACCGTCAAGCATGACGTGTGGGATCGGGACCTGCCAGCGCCGCCGAGCCTGGTCACCGTACAACGCGAGGGCAAATTGATTGACGCCGTGGCGCAGATCACCAAGTCCGGGCACGTGTATGTTTTCGAGCGCGAAACCGGCAAGCCGCTGTTCCCCATCGAGTATCGCGCCGTGCCGCCATCGGAGATCGAAGGCGAAGTGCTCGCCCGCACCCAGCCGCTGCCCGTCAGACCTCCGGCGTTTTCGCGGCAACGCTTCACCGCCGACATGGTGACCAAGCGCACGCCGGAAGTTCACCGCCTGGTCCTGGAACGTTTCAAGCAGATCGAACGGACGGCCGGACAGTTTGAACCTCCCAGCGCCAAGGGCACCATCGTGTTTCCCGGTTACGATGGCGGCGGCGAATGGGGTGGGGCGGGGTTTGATCCCGAGACCGGACTGCTCTACGTCAACGCCAACGAAATGGCGTGGATCATGCGCATGGTCCTGCGTGCCGAGACACGCGGGAAAGTGAGCGGCAAGGTGCTCTACCGGCGCAATTGCTCCGGGTGTCATCGCGAGGACATGGGAGGCAGCCCACCGGAGTTTCCCGTGCTGATTGAGATCGGCAAGAAGCTGTCGCAGGCGCAAGTGCTCGACGTGATTCGTAAAGGCGCCGGCCGCATGCCGGGCTTCGCGCATCTGGGCGAGGCGGTGACCGAATCAATTACCGCCTACCTGATGACCGGCGCAGAGATTGCCGCCGAAGCGCCTGCCGCCACCTCGCCGTACGAGATGAAGTACGGCTTTGACGGCTACAACAAGTTCCTCGATCCGGACGGGTATCCGGCGGTGGAGCCTCCCTGGGGCACGCTTTCGGCGATCGACCTGGATAAGGGCGAGATCCGCTGGCAGATTCCGTTCGGCGAGTTTCCTGAGTTGGTGGCCAAGGGCATGCGCAACACCGGGAGTGAGAACTACGGAGGGCCAGTGGTTACGGCAGGCGGCCTCATCTTTATCGGCGCCACCAATCACGATCGCAAGTTCCACGTCTTTGACAAGCTCACCGGCAAGTTGCTTTGGGAGATGCTCCTGCCCGCAGCCGGCAACGCCACGCCCGCGGTGTACGAACTAGAGGGGCGGCAATTCGTGGTGATTGCCTGCGGGGGCGGCAAGAGCGGGGCGCCCAGCGGCGGCAAGTATGTCGCCTTCGCGCTGCCGAAGCCATAGGGCCAACCACGCGGACGTGGTTCTGTTGCAATGCCGGGGTTGATTGCTTACTATGGAGTTTCATGCCTCGGCGCGCCGATTGGTTTGCAGGTCGATTTAGCAGCTTCTAGAGCAGAAGCGGCTGTCGTGGCATGCGTGCGATCTTCTCTCCGGTTGCTGCCGGTTCCGCCCAAGCCACCCACACCAGTCCAACGCCGTTGATGACACTGTTTTTGGAGTTCACATCACTATGATCATTTCGATGAAACAGCATTCCCCGCAGGCCGCGGTGGAAGAAGTCTGCGCCCGGATTCGCGATTTTGGCTACAAGATCCATACGATCGAAGGCGTCGAACGCGTGGTGATCGCGGCGATAGGCGTGGGCGACGTCACCAATTGCCTGGAGTCTCTCGAAGCCATGCCGCAGGTGGAGCGGGCCATGCGCATCTCAGCGCCCTACAAGTTCGTTAGCAAGGAATTCAAGAAAGAGCCGACACGCATCAAACTGAGCAACTGCGAAATCGGTGGCGGCGAATTTGTGGTGATGGCCGGACCTTGCTCGGTGGAGACCGAAAAGCAAATCATGGAATCGGCCGAAGCCGTGGCGGCGGCGGGCGGCCAGGTGCTGCGCGGCGGCGCCTTCAAGCCTCGCACGTCCCCCTATGACTTCCAGGGCCTGGAAGAGGAGGGCCTGAAACTGTTGCGCAAGGCCGGCGATGCTACCGGGCTCAGCGTGATCACCGAGGTGATGAGCGACCGCGACGTAGAGCTGGTGGCCCGGTACACCGATATTCTGCAGATCGGCGCCCGCAACATGCAGAATTTTTCGTTGCTCAAGACGCTCGGCAAAGCCGGGCGGCCGGTGCTGCTCAAACGCGGCTTGAGTTCCACGATCAAAGAATTACTCATGTCGGCCGAGTACATCGTGGCCCACGGCAACAACGACGTTATGCTTTGTGAGCGTGGCATACGGACGTTTGAAACGATCACCCGCAACACTTGCGATATCGTCGCCGTGCCGGCTCTGCAGGAGTTGACGCATTTGCCGGTAATTCTGGACCCGAGTCATGCCACCGGCAAACGCAGCCTAGTCCCGGCGCTGGCGCGCGCGGCCGTCGCCATCGGGGCCGACGGACTGCTGCTGGAAATTCATCCTTGTCCGGAGAAAGCCGTGAGCGACGGAGCCCAATCGCTGCATCTGCCCACGTTCGCCGCCATGATGAAGGACCTTCAGCCCTATCTGGCCCTTTGGAAGAAAATGCGCCAAGTTGAAGCGGTCCCGGTCAAGGCCTAGCTATCGCTTCGGTGGCGACGGGGTACCCTAATGTTTGGCGCTCGTGCGTCCGTCTATTTTTCATCATGAGACTTCGCCCCTGGATTCTGGCTCTGGCCGTGCTCGGCTGCTGTGCGTTGGTGCTGTCGCTACTCGAATGGCGCCGGCGCGCGGCTGATTTTTCCAATGAGACCTTGCTGGCGCACATGCCAGACAGCGAAGGCAGCAACCTATTCCTCGACATCAACGCCTTGCGCATATCAGGGCTGCTCGATAACATTGCCGGCAAGCGTGCCGAAGAGGAACCGGAATACCAGGCTTTCACGCGCGAAACAGGCTTTGACTATCGTGATGACCTCGACGCTGTGATAGCTCACTTTACGGTCGATTCTCAGTTGTTCCTGCTGCGTGGCCGCTTCTCGTGGCAACAGATCAGCAGACACATGCGTGCCAGCGGCGGCGATTGCCTCAACGGCGTTTGCTGGATGCAACTCGCTCGCGGACGCTACCTTTCCGCCCTTCCGATGGCGAGCAACGTCCTGGCTCTCGGAACCGGCACTTACAAGAACGTCGTCTACTCCGTCTTGCCCGTTCGGACCCAGCCAATTCCAAAGCTTCCCCCAGACCCGCTTTGGGCCGAGCTATCTGAGGAATTCCTCCAAAACCCGCGCCGGCTTCCGGAAGGCACACGCGCCTTTTTGACGGCGGTCAAAGACGCCCGCAGCGTCTTCCTATCGGTTTCTCCCAGCCAGGAACGCGGCCTGGAGGCGCATATGCGGGCCACTTTCAAGTCCCCGGCGGAAGCCGCTGCCTGCCGGACGAGGCTGGAGCAAGCCACGTCGATGCTACAAAAGTTCTTTGATCTCGATCGACAAAAGGCCACTGCCGGCGAGCTCAGTAGCGCGCTGGTGGCCGGCAAATTCGCCCAGGACCAAAGCACCGTGCAAGGGAATTGGCCGCTGGGCCGAGGTCTGTTTGAGCAAGTCGTCAGCGGCAATTGAAGCTCGGCTCTACTTCGGGAGCTTGGCGGCGCGCAGATTCTTGAAATCCAGATTGGTGGTCGGGTCGTGCGCCTGCAGGCTTATCACGCCGGGCCCCAGCCGCGCTTGTTTGTCGCGCACGCTGGCGCCCTCCGGATGCGGGTCTTCCCAATCGGCGACGGGATAGCCATTCACCCAGGTATTGAAGTGGCGGCCGCGAGCCACGATGGTCTCGACAAAGAACTTTCCGTCGTCGCCCATGACTTTGCGGGCCGGCTGATAGAAATACATCCCGCCGGTTCCGAAGTCCACCGCCTTGGATCGGTCTCCGTCCTTGTACTCGTTGCGGATCTGGATTTCATAGCCGGTCCAGAAGGCGTTCGGCTCCCCGCGTAAAAATACACCCGAGTTCGGATGGTGCTGGTCGTCTTTTGGATTCGTTCGAATCGCCAGTTGGAGGATCACGTCATCGAAGGTGCTGTCAGTCTCCAATTGCCCCGGCCCTTTCTCCACGTGGATCGCGCCGCTCTGCGCCTTCCATTCGGGCGGTTCCTTGGCGCGGGGCGATTTCACTTCATGCCACCCAGCCAGAGTCTTCCCATTGAACAACGGCGTCAGCCCCAGCGGCTTGAGTTTGAGGTTACGGAACTCAATCTTGTCTTTGTTCGATTGCAAACCGATGTGCCCTACCCGGCTCTTGGCGTCGCGGGCGTCAAGGACTTTCTTGCCGTTGAGCTTGACGATGAAGCGGTCTTGCTGGACGGTGACGTCATACTGATTCCACACGTCACCCTTGAATTTAGCCTTCGCCGCGACGTGATCGACCAGACTCCCGGTCGGGAACTTCTTGTTGCCGGTCCAGATCTGCAACTCATAGCCCGTCTTGTGCGGTTCGCCCTGGGTGGCCGAACGCAGGAAGACGCCGCTATTGCAGTTCTCACAAGCACGAAACTCCAGCTTGAGTTGATAGTCGGCAAACTGACTGCCGGACCTGAGCCAGCCATAGGGCCCGGGCTTGGTCGTGATAGCGCCGTTCTCTACCATCCATTCAGCCGCACCTTGCGGCTGCCAGCCGAACATCGACTCGCCATCAAAGAGCAGAATCCAGCCCTCATTGATCTCCTGGGGCGTGAGAGTGTTGGGGGACTGGGCCGCGGCGGCCAAGGCGGCCCATAAGGTCAAGGTGGCGATGCGCATAGTGAGGGATATCGTATCAACAACGCTATACTGATTTCTTCCACCCGTGTTCCATCAAATCCAAAGCCGTCTCCAGCAAGAAGTGTCCTCGCACATTCAGGCCCGCTACGGCGTGGAGATCCCGATCATACTGGACGAGCCCGCCGACCCCAAGTTCGGTGAGCTCGCGTTGACCGTCGCGTTTCAGCTTGCTAAGCAACTGAAGAAGGCGCCGCGCGCGATCGCCCAGGAACTGGTGGATGACCTCGGCTCCATCGCGGGCGTCAAGTCCATGGAGATTGCCGGCGCGGGTTACATCAACATCCGGCTCGAGCGCGCCGCCTATGCCACTGGCTTGGTGCAACCTCGGGAACAGGCCACCTCAGCCGCCGGCAAGATCATTGTTGAGCACACCAACATCAACCCCAACAAGGCCGCGCATATTGGGCACCTTCGCAATGCTGTCCTGGGCGACACCTTCGTGCGCATGCTGCGGTCATCCGGGCACACCACCGAAGTGCAGAACTACATCGACAACACCGGTGTGCAAGTAGCCGACGTAATCTGCGGCTTCCGCCATCTTGAGGGGAAGAGTTCGGCGGAAGTGGCGGAGCTGGCGCGTGGCGACCGGTTCGACTACCTCTGTTGGGACGTCTACGCCCGCGTGTCGCAGCATTTCAAGGATCATCCGGAAGACGAGAAAGCGTGGCGTCATGAGGCCCTCCACGCCATTGAGGTGGGCCACGGGGAAATGGCGGACCTGGGACATCTGGTGGCCGACGCCATCGTGATCTGCCACCTCCGCACGATGCGCCGGTTGGGTGTGAGCTACGACGTGCTGCCCCGCGAGAGCGAGATTCTGCATCTGCAATTCTGGGCCACGGCCTTTGAACAACTGAAGCAACGCCAGGCCATCTATCTTGAGACCGAAGGCCTCAAGAAGGGTTGCTGGGTCATGGCAGGCTCACACTACTCCGATGACGCAGCCGAGGACGACAGCAAGGTAATTGTACGTTCCAACGGCATCGTTACTTACGTTGGTAAAGACATCGCCTATCAGATGTGGAAGTTCGGCATACTCGGCAAGGACTTCTACTATCGCAAGCTACTTACTGAGCCGAACGGCCATCCTGTCTGGGTCTCAACGGACGAACCGCAGCCTTCCGGAGCGCCCGTGTTCGGCGACGGCACGACGGTCTACAACGTGATTGACTCACGGCAATCGTATCTGCAGGACGTGGTGGCGGCCGGCCTCCGCGCACTAGGTTATCCATCGCAGGCCGCTCAGTCCATCCACTTCTCGTATGAGATGGTGGCGCTCACGCCCCGGACGTGCGCCGAACTGGGCATCGAACTCAGCGAGGAAGACAAGTCCAAGGTCCACGTGCAGGTGTCGGGACGTAAAGGCCTCGGGGTCAAGGCCGACGATCTCATCGACAAGCTCATCGAGAAGGCGCTGGCCGAGGTGGACAGCCGGAATGCCGCGGCCCCGGCCGAACAGCGGCTCCACGTGGCCACCCAAATCGCCATCGGCGCGCTGCGCTACTTCATGCTGAAGTTTACGCGCAACACCGTCATCGCGTTCGACCTCGGTGAGGCGCTCGCGTTCACCGGCGAGACCGGCCCCTATGTGCAGTATGCGGCCGTGCGGTCCAGAAAGATCTTGCAGAAACTGGCCGAGCAAGGTGAGCAGCTTGACCTCGCGTTGCTGACGCCGGAGATGCTGGCGCGTCAACTTGAGTTCGACGACTTCTGGCACTTGCTCACGCGCATCTCCAAGGTGGACATGGCCGTCGCCAAGGCCGTGACAGCGGGTGAACCAGCCCATGTGGCCCGTTACGCCTTCCAACTGGCGCAGGCCTTCAGCGCGTTCTACGATAAGTACTCGGTGAAGTCCGAATCCGATCCAGAACGCCGGGCGTTCCTGATTTGGATGACGAGCTATTTCCGCGAGCAACTCGAGCGCACGGCCGGCGTGCTGGGCATTCCGATCCCGGAATACATGTAAGCAACGAGGTCCCGGGCTCAGCCGGCGACCTTCTTGCCACTGGAACTAGTCTGCTGCCTGGCAGCTCCTTTTCGGCGGTCAGGGAAGCGCGCCAGAAACTTCAAATCTTCGTTCGACAACTGCCGGCCGCCAGATATGACGAGACTTGCAGTCATGCCGTCCAGGAGTTCCCAAATTCGCATCACCCACGCACTCTCATCGGAAAGCAGGCGGCGGACATTTGGACCCTGCGGCGATTGAGTGGCGTTTCCAAGTTTGTAGTGCCCACGGGCTACGGTCCTGTGCAGAGGAATACCGCAGTGGAGGCAAAGTTTCGTAAAAAATCGCATTACCTTAGCGCGGTAGGACGGCTTAACGTCTCGGAACTCCTCTTCGAGCGCGTCCCGATCAAGGTCCTGGAGTGGCTGACGGAGGGGCGCGGGGTAGATCTCTCGAAACTTTTCCCGGAATGCGGGTGTCCGAAGCACTTCATCGACCCCTTCGGACGCCATTTCTCGTAACAACGGCGACGGCTTGCCGTCTCGACTCAACAGGTCGAACTGTTGAAAACAGGCCCTGATCCCCTGCTCGTGCGGACCTGTAATCGAAACGGTACGATGTGGAACCAGGACCTTGGCAACGCGGCGGAGCTCGGCCAAGAAGCATTCAAGAGGCAAATGCGGGAGACTACGCTCCCTTGGTCCATTCCTATTCCCTTTCATCACGGAAATTCTATCAAAGGAACGAATTGGAATTCGGACGGTCTTGCAATTCGCTTTCGGACACTGAATACTGCCGTCGAGGTGGTACGTGTCTGCAGCGGACTTCAGAAGAATGATCGATCTCCTGGTGAATCAGTGGGCCGCAGTGATATTAGTTGGAATTGCCGCCTGGAAGAGCACCGAAATCGTCCAGGTGTTTGGCGGCTCGTCCAGTCCCTGGCCGGTTCAGCTCCTGGTGGGTTTCATCTACTTCGGGCCGTTCGTCGCGGCCGAGGTAACCTACTCCCGCCTCCGGGACCTTCTGTTGAAGGCGACTCGCACGATTCTAGTTTTAATCCTGATGAGCGCGATCGTGATTCAAGCGCTGAACTCCAGCAGATCCCTGGTGAACGAAAGGCTCGAATTGGAGCGACTTGGGGAGATCACGCTCCAGGTTGACAATTTTGAGAGGAAGGAGTTGCAGAGACTGGTTGCTGTTAACGAAGGTCTCCTGAGGGATAGTCATTGCCGGGGTCCGGAAGTCAGAAGGCAAGGGAACCTGTCTGCCTGCCAAGCCCACTGGAAGCAGCGGGATGAAGTACTCAACTTTCCTCGCCTCTACCGAGACACGCCGCACGAAAGTACGGCAATTCGCGCTGAGCTTGCCAAGCGGCTCAACGAACTGTCACGTCTGGAGCAGAGTGTGTCCACATGCCGCCGACAACTTAGACCCGAGACCTTCCGCCCAGACCTTGCGCCAGATCAACACGGCCTGACGGAAACACTCCGGTGGCTCACATCCAATATTGGTAATGTGGACTCTGAGCCTATGATCGCCCATGTCCTGCGCGGTATGGTTTTGCTGGTCCTGACTGCAGTGGTGAGTTGCTTCCATGGCCGCCAGGAAGGTCAGGGGCCGGTCACGGCCAGCCCATTGAAGGAGACGTGAGATGTTGGCGCCATCACTGCTGGCCGCCATTCAGGTTGTGCACTCCGGTTTTGCCGGCGCGCGGCTGGAACGCGTTGAGCCGGTCACGCCCACGCACTTCCGCTGTCACCTACGCGGTGACGTCGATCAGGATGGCCGCAATCGCCAGGCGAATTGGTATTACTTTCGAATCGATGGCGCAAAGGGCCAGGAGCTAACCGTTGATCTCACGGGCCTCCCGGGCGAGTACAACTATCAGCCCAACCGGGGCGCGGTGACCAAGGATACGGTGCCGGTATGGAGCGAGGACAACGTACATTGGCGCCACTTCGAGTCCACCGAGTTTGACGCGTCAGAACCTCGCCTGCGCCTGCACTTGAGGCCTCGCAGCCAGAGCGTCTGGATTGCGCACGTGCCGCCCTACACGGCCGATCATTTGCAGCGCTTGCTGAAGGAAGTCGGTCGTTCGGCGCACCTGAAAGTGGAGCCTGGCCCGATGCCGCTGTGGACCATCACGGACGCGAAGACTCCGCCAGCCGGCAAGAAGGTGATCTGGCTGATGTTTCGCCAGCACGCCTGGGAGACCGGTTCCTCATGGGCCGGTGAGGGCGCCATTCGATTCTTACTATCGAGTGAGGCCGAGGCCGTGACGTTCCGGCGTGGCGCGATTTTCAAGATCTTCCCAATGGCAGACCCCGACGGTGTCCGCCTGGGCAACGTCCGGTTCAATCGACTGGGCTTCGATCTGAATCGAAACTGGGACGTAGACGATCCCGCAAAGATGCCGGAAATCGCCGCTCAGAAACGGGCGATTCTCCAATGGCTCGATGCCGGTGGCCGCCTGGATTTGTTCCTGACATTGCATAACACCGAGACCGGCGAGTATCTCGAAGGGCCACCGGCCGGTCACGAAGAACTGAGCCAGCGATTCTTTGCCGCGCTCCTCCAGCACTCCACGTTCGCGCCGACGCGCCCCTTGTTTCGCGGGGCATTCACCACCACGGAAGGTAAGCCGGGCCGCATGACGGCGTCTCAGGGGCTCTATCATCTGCGCAAACTGCCGGCCTTCACCATGGAGCAGATGATTGCGAGGAACCCCAAGCTGGGCCACTTCCCGACTGTCGCCGATCGACTTGCCTTCGGAGCCGGGTTGGTACGTGCCGCCCTCGCGGCGGTCAGGGGAATCTAGAACAGGTTGCGGAAGAACTGGCTCGCAACCGTCTCGCTGGCGACCTGGCGCCAATTCCTTCGTCGATGAACGAAATACCCCAGCAACGCCGCTCCCGCAAGGACCATAGCGCCCGAGGTCGGCTCTGGCACCGGTTCTATCGAAAACGATCCGGTCGAAGCAGGTGCGACTAACGGTCCGGTGCCGGGGGTCATGATTTGGGAGAACAAAACCGACCCCACCACCGGCGGTATGCTCCGATGAAAGGCAAAAATGTCGTTGGAAGCATCAGAGATAGCGCCCCAGCCATCGTTCCCAGAGCTGGAACCGCCGGGGTGGGTGCTCAGGAAAAGGAACGACGCTGCGGCGCAGGCGGGCGGGCACGACGTATCAGTGATCGGGGAATTTGCCGCATTGGTCAAATCGAAGATGATCCCTTGGTATGTGACAGTAAACCCCGTGAAAGTTGGAACGGCGGCGTCGTAAGTGAACGAACCAGATGCGGGTGCGATCCCAGATGTAACCGTGAAATTGATGCGATAGGTGATCGGGGCGCCGAACGCGATGAGGCTGCCGAAGCTCATCAGCAAAAGAGTGGGAAATAGTGTCATACAACCTCCGCTATTAGCCTGGCGGGATTCTTTCGCCCCGCCACGCAGAATGCGCTACCGTGAATAGTCTATCGCATATTTCGTACGACGACTCAGTGCATTTAAGTAAGCGCGAAAATTGCTCCATGTTGCCGGCCGCAAAGCGTCCTCAACCGCCTCCGGAGGCTTTGGCGATCAGAGCAGCAGGGCGCGTCGCCGGGCTGCCGGGTCTGGTCGGTCCTCGCACCCAGTCCTTGACTGACAGCAGAGGGAGCGCATCCAAGTCGGGAAGCAAACTGGGACTAGTGCTGGATTAGCTTGCAGTTCGCGGCACACCACTCGGACCTCGGCAAATGGGACCCCTATCCGCATGACCTTGACGGGCACGTTTCTACCCTGGGCCGACGCAATCGCCCTGGCAACGGGCTGGCGGCGATCCTTTCCCACGGTAGGCAAGTTTTGGGACAAGATCTCGGTGTTGAAATAGACTGCAAGCCCTAATGGCGACCCCGACGGCGTTCACCTGCGCAACGTCCGGTTCAAATCGGCTAGGCTTCGATCTGAATCGGAACTGGGACGTAGACGATCCCGCGAAGATGCCGGAGATCGCCGCTCGGAAACAGGCGATTCTCAAATGGCTCGATGCCGGTGGCCACCTGGATTTGTTCCTGACATTGCATAACACCGAGACCGGCGAGTATCTGGAGGGGCCACCCGCCGGTCACGAAGAACTCAGCCAGCGATTCTTTGCCGCGCTCCTCCAGCACTCCACGTTCGCGCCGACGCGCCCCTTGTTTCGCGGGGCATTCACCACCACGGAAGGCAAACCGGGCCGCATGACGGCGTCTCAGGGGCTCTCTCATCTGCGCAAACTGCCGGCGTTCACCATGGAGCAGATGATTGCGAAGAACCCCAAGCTGGGCCACTTCCCCACTGTCGCCGGTCGACTTGCCTTCGGAGCCGGGTTGGTGCGAGCCGCCTTCGCGGCGGTCGCCGAAATTTAGAACAGGTTGCGGAAGAACTCGTTTAAGAGCCGGTTGTCCGGGTCGAGCTCGGCGCGCTTGGCCGCGACGGTGGCTAGCCGCGCACCCAGCGCTTTCTCCGCCTGCACCCGCGTCACTCCAAACGTCTGATTAGGAAGCGGGATTCCCCCGCGTCCGCTGCACCACTCGTTGTAGGCATCGAGGAATGGCACCCAACCAGGGTTAGCCGTGGAAACCGGATCGATGGTCATGGCATTGCTGTCGTACGAATACGACAAGAGCGAATTTTGATCCCTGGCGATGCGATAGCCGACGTGTAGCATATTGGTTCGATAGCCGGTTGTTTTGTAGTAGTTCTTGACCCACTTGGTATATTGCGGGAGCACGGCCGGAAACGTTGCTTCGGGGAAGGCCCAGAGGCTGAAGGTATAACGGCTGTCACCCGGTGCGTCCGGATAGCGGATGATCTGATCGGTGGCGACCGTGTTCTTGCTGCGAATCAGTGTTTCGAGATTGAAGCGCCAGAGCCCGCCATACGCGTCGATCACTTTGTATCGGGCGATCTTGTCCTCAATATCACGCTCAGCCTGATAACAGGTGGTTGGACCAGCCTGCGCCCAGAGATAGTTGCGCAGCGGCCACACATGTTCGTCCGGCTTGCCTTTGGCTTTGGAATTGTATTTGCGAAACTCGACGGTGACGAGTTCGTCGAACAGGAACAGGTAGTACATCATCGAGTAACCGCGGGCCCACAATTCAGGCAGCCGGGTGGCGAAGTCTTTCACCGAAAACGTCTCGTGAAAGACCTCCATGGGTTGAATCGGGCGGATTCGAAAAGTGGCCTCGGTGACGATACCAAAAGCGCCGTAGCTGCAGCGGAGCAACTGCATGAGGCCGGGGTCATTGGCCTCGGTTGCCTCCAGAATCTTGCCGGAGGGCAGCACCATTCTTATCCGCGTGCAGTATGAGTTCACCTGTCCGAATTCACCCGGCAAAGAGGCGTCCTTGGTGCCGGCGCACGCGGCCGAGCCGATGGTAAGGTTGCCGATCTCGGTGTTGACATAGAACTGCATGCCCCGTTGCTTGAGTTCCTGCGCCACGTCGATCAGAATCGCGCCGGCCTCGGCCGTGACCGTTTCGCCGGTGATCTCCAGCACACGGTTCATACCGCGCATCCTGATCATGGTCCCCCCGTCGGCGGCCGTACACGGTGCGACTGAGTGATTGGAGCCGACCGCGCGGACAGGCGAGGGAAACTTAACAGGATCCTTCAATATGCGAACGATGTCCTTTTCGGACTTGGCCTCCACAACCACTTTGGGGTGTGCGACGAGATCTCCGAACCAATTGGGGACAGCCAATTCGTGCATGAGGGCAGTCCTCCTTTCTTATGCTGGATATTCTAGTCGAGTTGCCGCAGGATTGCACTACTCCGAACCGTCCGGGCCTCCGCCCGCCAAGGTGATGACGGGCGCGCC
>JAYTKJ010000388.1:0-30950 GCA_043730365.1 Acidobacteriota bacterium
AAGCACTTCTGGAAATGGTTTATTGACAGCGAGGGGCTTAGCTCGCCGATTTGCTCAATCTTTCCCCGAAATGGGGTTTAGCTGCGAAGGTTGGGTTAGCTATGGACGAGGAGAGATTGGCATTACGGCCAAGCTCCTCGCCTCGGTTCCGGCCGATCGGCTGGACTACCGGCCTTCGGACCGTTGCATGCCCGCTGGCGAACTCGTTTGGCACATTGCCTCGGCGGACGTCGCGATTCTGAATGGCGCCGTGGACGGGACGTTCAACTTTAAGCGTGAGCGGCCCGCCGACACCGGGACGCCGGCGCAAGTGGCGGCGTGGTACACGGCCAACGCCAACGCCGCGTTGGATCGCTGCGCTGCGATGACGGGCCAGCAAGCGGCCAGAGTGGTCGATTTTATGGGCGCCTACAAGCAGCCCGCTTGCGGCTTTGTCACGATGGCATTCAATCATTCCATCCATCACCGGGGCCAGCTTTCGTCGTACTTGCGTCCGATGGGCGCGAAGGTGCCCGCTATCTACGGCGGGAGCGCTGACGAAAATCCGTTTGCGAAGTAGGCTCCCTGGTTATTCGATTAGAATCACTGCGGATAGGGCCGCAAGCGCTGATTCTGCTGCGCGGGGCCACGCCCTTCCACCAGTGGAATCATGTTCAGGTTCAGGCTCGGATAGGGCAACTTGTGTCCCACGTTTGCCAGGTAGGCCAATTCGACGAGAGAGTTACCAAGCATTTCTTTCTGCAGCGTCAAATTCCATTGCTGAGCGTAGCTGGATACCTCCTTCTTCAGGAAGAAATCGGGAGCGAGGCGTGGCGCCGTCCCGATTGGCACTGCCCCAAATCCGGCTGTCTGCTGCGGCGCTGGAACGGCTGGCATACCGGACCGGAAGGCGAAGGCTTGGGTCATCCCCCGTCCGGCGAAGCAAACGATCCGTTCAGGCCGAAGCCATTGGCCACGGAAACAACCACGGCTCCATAGTAAATCCCGTTGTAGGCCACACCGTAGCCGCCGCGCAAGACCGCGCCGTTGGCCAGGCTGTAGGCGAATCCTACGCGGGGTCCGAAGTTATTCTTATCAAAGTCATGCACGTATTTCGAGATTCCATCCTTGACCCGAAAACACAATGGCGCCCAGATTCCCTGAGACCGGATTCTGCAGCGGGGGCTCGAACCAGCCCTGTTTGTTGCTTCGCTCAAACCGCGGCGTGTCCATCTCCCAGCGCAACCCCAAATTGAGCGTCAGCTTCTGCGAGATCTTCCAGTCATCCTGCACGAAGGCTCCGTAGTAATCCATGCGCGATTCAATCAGGTCCGGGCGCACGAGGCTGCCGCCGCTGGTCCACCCCAGCAGGAAACTCGCCAGCCCGCTGTTCGTGGCGCGATCGTTAAAGTCGAATCGTCCGCCTGCCGTCGAGAAGTTGTCGTCTTTGTTCAAGGTGTAGCGGTAGTCAAAGCCGGTCTTGAGACTGTGCTTACCCTTTACCCACGTCAGCAAGTCCGTAAACTGCTGCGTGAGAATCGGAGTCTGGAGCCGCCCATGTGATCCGGCCCCCAACTGCGAAACACCAGTCACGGTAATGGTGGGAAAAAGCGTGGGATCGACACCGGCGACATTCAGACTGCCATTGACTTTGGAACCAAAGCTGTTCGGAATATTCTTGAAGAGCCGGTTGCCATACATGTAACGGGCCTCATTGATCAATGTTGGCGTGAAATTCCGGAACCAACTTACTACAGCGTTGGCATGGCGGTTGCTGTTGACCGCAGCGCGGAAGTCCGTCGCCGCCGTCGGGTAGACATTAATTTGGGTCTCCGGCGCTACCGAATGCATGTAACGCCCGGACAAGCGATTCTTGTCGTTGATGTTGTAGTCGACACGCCCGGTATACCAGTTCTGGCTCAAGAGCCCGTGGTGACGAAGTTGTTCCGCGGCGCGCGGGTGATGTCATTCGGCGCGTTCGGAGCGGCCAATAGGAAGCGAACTTGGCGGCCAGCGGATCAATGCGGCTGCCGGGAATTACGTTACCGGGAAATGCCTGGCGAGTCAGCGGATCAAGAACCGTCAAGTCAACCCTCGACGAAAAGTCACCCGTGAGTTCCTTTGGGTGCGGCACGATTGTGCTAAAGACCACCACCGGTGTCCGCCGTCTCGATCCCTCATAGTTGAAGAAGAACAGCTTGTCGTGATTGATCGGACCGCCCAGCGACCCTCCAAAGACGTTGTAGCGCAACGATGGCTTGCTGGCGGCGAAGAAGGTGCGGCTGTCCAACTTGTCGTTTCGTAGAAACTCGTAGACAGCCCCGTGATACTTGTTAGTCCCAGACCGCGTCGTCATTATGATCAGTCCGTTGCCGGTACGCCCAAATTCGGCCGAGTAGTTACTGAACTCCGCCTTGAACTCCTGCAAGGACTCAGCGGGAGGATTCAACGAAAGCTGCGGTTGGCTAATCGCCATGTTCTGCGCGATGCCGCCATCGATCATCCACATCTGATTGACGCTGCGTCCGCCAGCCATGGAGAACCGCGGGATGGCCTCCGCGCCGGAATCCTCCACGTTGAAAGCCACTGCGCCCATGATCTTGACCAGCGACGCACTGCGACGGCTCTCCACCGGCATATTGAACACCGTGGCCCGCTCCACCAACTGGCCGACAGTGGAGCTACTGGATTCAAGCAGCGGAGTCTCAGCCTTCACCTCTACCGATTCGGTAACATTGCCCACTTGCAGGTTGATGTCGTCCGCGCGCGCGATACCGGTTTCGAGCGTGATCCCGCTTAGCCGCGCGGATTTGAATCCACGGAATTCGCACACCAACTCATATGGTCCCGGCGGCAGATTGAGGAAGCGGTAGGTGCCGCCCTCGTTGCTGGCGGCTGTAGAGCTTGCGCCGGTTCCCGTGTTCCGCGCGGTAACGGTTGCGCCAACAATGACAGCTGAGGTATTGTCTGTAACCGTGCCGTTCACCTGAGACAGAGTCTGCGCCGACGCCAGGGCCGCGCAGCAGGTCAAGAGTAAAATTCGAAGGATAGTAAAGGACCCCATAGGGGCTATGGTAGGCCATCAACGTGGAGAAGTCGAGCTACGAATCGGATCGCCCCGTCAACTCAAGCATCACCAACTCGGGTGGGCAATTAAAGCGGACCCCACGCGCGTTGCCCACGCCGCTGGTGACGTGGATCTGCCGCGGTCCCCAGGCTTTGAGGCCGTGCAGGTATCGCATGTCTTTTACCGGCGCCCATGGCGATCCGACGACCGGGATCACGATCTGCCCGCCGTGCGTGTGCCCGCTCAGCATCAAGTCCCAAGTCTTGTGAACAAGATGATCCTTGGTGTCGGGGTTATGCGAGAGAACGATCCGCGGCTTGGAGCGGGGACCGCCGGGGAACGCGGCGTCAGGGCGAAACTCGCCGCCCCATAGGTCTCCCAGCCCGGTCAGTTCTAATCCCATCACCGTAACCGTCCGGTTATGCAGTAGCTGCAGCCCACCGTCACGCAACAAATCCCGAACAATCGCGGAGGACTGCATCCGGCTGGGCCGCCAGCCGCCATCATGGTTGCCCATCGAGCCATAGACCGGCAGCCGATCAGTCAGACGGCGCAGCGTGCGGCGATACCAATCGGAGTTCCAGCCCGACCGGTCCGTGACAAAATCTCCGGTGAGACATACCAGATCCGGCTGGAGCTCAAGCGCCAACCCGATGGCGGATTCAATCAACGAGTTGGGCACGTCAGGGGAGGCGTGTAGGTCCGAGAAGTGAAGGAGGCGAACAGGGCGGTCAGCAACGAGCCCGGGTAACCGGCATTGATGCTGATGGACTTGAAGGTTGATCGGCTCCACCCATTTGGCATACGCGGCGACGGGGGCGACGGACGCTGCCAGGGCACCGGCGGAAACAGTAAGAAAACGGCGGCGGTTCACTTCCTGCACTTTACAATACAAAGTACTCCATGTCAATAGCCTATGCGCCGGACAGTTCTAAGATGACTACCTCAGGTGGGCAGTTGAACCGGATTCCAAGCAGGTTCCCCACGCCGCTGGTCACATTGATCCAACGGTCCTCCCAGCGTTTGAGCCCGTGAATATAGCGCCTATCTTCCACCGGTGCCCAGATCGGCCCGATCAGCGGGGGCACTACCTGTCCGCCATGCGTATGGCCGCTCAGCAGGAGGTCCCACCAGTATGGCGAGAGGCCCGTCTTGCTATCCGGATTGTGCGAGAGCAGGACACGGGGCCCGGGCCCTGGTTTCGCTTCGGTGAAGGCGGCTTGCGGGCTGGATTCGAGTGCCCAGATGTCGCCGAGGCCTACGAATTCGATCTCGCCGCCAGCAACCTCCACAGTGTGCGATGCGTTATGAAGCACGCGCACACCGCCGTCAGCCAGGACGCTTCTCACCGCTCCGGAACCGGCCAGGTTAACATTCCAGCCTCCATCGTGGTTGCCCATGCACGCCAGGGTTGGAACATGGTCGGATAGGCGGCGAAGGAGCCTGGGATAGTCGGCGCGGTAGATTTTCCCATCGGTTACGAAGTCGCCGGTGATGCACGCCACGTCGGGCTTTTCAGCCAGCGCCAAGTCAAAGGCGCGAAGGAGAATTTCGTCGGGGACGTCGCGCGACCAATGCAAATCGGACAGGTGGGCGATCCGCACCGGCCGCGTCGCGGTCAATCCTCGCACGGCCAGCCGCTCACGCCGTACCTGCACTTGAAACGGCGCCACTTGCCGCATGTAGCCAAGCAGCGGCACGCCCGCCAGCACCGGCGAGGCGCCGAGCAACAGAGCTCGCCGGGTGATCAGATTATTTCACCACCGCCACGCCGGCGCGAGCAACGATCCCATCCTCATTCGATTGCACTCCGCTCACGCCCACCGCGCCTATTAGGACGCCGTCGAACATGATCGGCTCGCCACCTTCAACCGGCAGGGCGCCGGGCAGTTTGAGGATCGCGTTGCGTCCGCCCTTGACAGCCTCTTCAAATACCTTCGTGGGCCGCTTGAACTTCACCGCGCTGGCGGCCTTGGCAATGGCCACGTCGACCGAGCCGATCTGCGTGCCGTCCATGCGCTGGAGATAGATGATGTTGGCGCCGTCATCAAGCACCGTGATGACGACGTTCCAGTTGTTCTTGCGCGCTTCGGCCTCGGCCGCCGCGGCGATCTTCTTGGCCACGGCGAGATTCAGACTCTTTTTGACCGTCAGGTCTTGTGCGATGGCGGCGCCGATAAGAAACAGCCCGCCCACAGCAATCGAAATAGCCATTTGCATATGAGGCGAGAGTAACACAGCCGGGCCCTCGCTAGCCGCCGCCGGGCCGGTGTACAATTCTCAAGGTATGTCCATCACCACCACTCGCCGGGCTTTTGCCGCGGCCCTGACCGCCGCTTCATACTCGCGCATCAAGGGAGCCAACGATCGCGTCGGCGTCGGCTTCATCGGCTTCGGCCTCATCGGGGCGCAGCATGTCTCGGATTTCAAGAATCAGAAAGACGTCGACATGGTGGCGTTGAGCGACTGCTATCAGCCGCGTCTGGAGCAAGGCGTGGCCGCGTGTGGTGGCAATGCCAAGCCGTATCGCGATTTCCGGAAGATGCTCGAGGACAAGGATATTCAAGCCGTGGTGGCCTCAACGCCGGATCACTGGCACGCGATGCACGCGATGCTGGCGTGCGCGGCCGGCAAGGATGTCTACGTGGAAAAGCCGTTGACGCTATTCATGCGGGAAGGGCGCTGGATGACGCAGGTGGCGCGGAAGTACAAGCGTGTGGTGCAATGCGGAACCCAGCAGCGCTCCGGGCTCCACTACGCCAAGGCACGCGACTTGATTCGCAATGAATATCTAGGCAAAATCGTGGGCGTGCGGATGACCGCCTTCCGCAACGTCATGCCTGGCTTCGGATCACCGGCGGACTCAACCGCGCCCAACGATTTCGATTACGACATGTGGCTGGGGCCGGCGCCCAAGCGGCCGTTCAATCCCCAGCGAGGCATCTACCATTTCCGTTGGTTCTGGGATTATTCCGGCGGACAGATGACCAACCTGGGCGCGCATCACATCGACATCATGCATTGGTTCCTGGGGGTGAAGGGGCCCAAGTCAGTTGCCTCTTCCGGTGGCCGCGTCGCGTTGCCTGGCCCTGGCGAGACTCCCGATATCCAGGAAGCGCTCTATGAGTATCCGGACTTCGTCGCCACCTACTCCTGCCGCGAGATCAGCCGAGGCCGCGTGGATGCGGGCGGCGGCTTGGAATTTTTCGGCACCAAGGGCAGCATGACGATCGGACGCTCGGGCTTTGAGATTTTCCCCGACATGCAGATCGATCCGGAGAGCGCCATCCCACGCTTCAAGGGACATCCGGGCGGCGGTCCCAAAGGCGCCGGGCGCAAGCCTGAGCCATGGACACAGGCGATGAAGGAGCCGGGCTCCTCGGACGAGCAATTCAACTTGCACGTGCGCAACTTCATAGAGTGCATCAAGAGCCGCAATCTGCCGGTCTCCGATGTGGAGCAGGGCCATCAGGTGGCAACAGCTTGCCATCTGGGTAACATTGCGTTGCGCACGGGCCGCAAGATTCGTTGGGATGCCGACAAAGAACAGATCGTGGGAGACAAGGAGTCCGCCGCGATGCTCGAGCGGCCCTATCGCAAGCCTTGGGATGACGAATTGAAGAGACTGCTGGCTTGAGGCTTAACGAACCAGCTTGAGCAGCGGGTCAAGCGCAGCCTCGGCGAACTCGGCGTCCACCACAATTTTCTTGTCGTCCAACTTGGTCGCGATCCCGTCGTAGAGCTTGAGTAGCTCCGGTTTGTTATCGGGAGTGGATAGCCGGCCCAGTCCGATCAGCCCGCGCAGCTGCGTGTGTAATTGCTTGGCCGAGTCCGCATCGCGCGTGGATCCGGTCACCGAGAGCCGCACACCTTTACTGAGATCGCCCCAACCTACAACGCTCTCCAGCGAACCCAGTACCTTGTCCAGATTGCCCAGGTTGCCCGGCAGATTCAGCTTCATCCCGCCAGAGGTGAGAACCCAGACCTGCGCCTGACCGGGCAAGGAACGAAGGCCGGCGGCCCAGCGCTCATCCAGTTTGGCCGACTGCGCCAGCCGGTCGATAATCTCGTGCAGTCGCGGCACCGAACCCGCTGCCAAAACTGCCGGCGAGATCGCGGCCATGCCGCTTGGACCCCTCGCCGCCAATGCCTTGCCATGGTAGTCGGCCCGTTGTCCGCCCGCTTGGCTCGCCACTTTGTCGAGCACCTCATTGGATCGGAACGATCCGGTGATTAGAAAGACTGGATCCTTCCCGTTGTAGGCGGCCACGAATTCCTTGATGTCCTTGGCGGGATCGAGCCCGTATTGTGCCGCCATGCCGCCAGCGCCCTCGCCGGGCAGCAGCGGCGCGAACCGGCCATACAGCGGGCTCTTGTTGAGCAGATCCCAGCGCCCGCCCACTAGCGCCACCGTGTCGGCGGGAATCGCCGGCGCCAGTGACGCGTCGAGCCGATAGCCTTCCTGCTTAGGCGCGACGCCGCCGCAGGAAATCAGGAACAACGCGACCAGTGCCGGGGCCATCGAGACCATCTTCATTTCTAGAAATCCCTCCGCTCGAAATGCCACAAGGCCAGGGCCAGCACCACGATCGCAAACGCGGCCGAAGTGGCCACAGGCATCCAACTTTCCACCGGTTCTCGCCGCACCAGATTGAGCGTGATATGGCCAATGTCGAATACCTTGGGCAGCACCTGGTACAGGCCTTTCCAGACGGCCCGGGCCCAGTCCGAGCTCAGCAGTTTAACCACAGTCTTCTCTTGCGCCAGGATCGGGCTGATGATCATCAGCGCCACCGGGATCATGGTGGCCAACGCCGCGCTCTCAAACAATACGCCCGTCAGAAACACCACCGTGAGCAAGACGCTGAACAAGAAAACGGTGGAGGTGATCGCCAGTAGAAATTGTGGCGTCCAAACGCCGGTCTTGAGTCCGAAAATCACCCACACCCCGCCCACCAGCCACACCGAGTTGGCCGACACCAGCAGCACATTGCCCAGATAGCGGCCCAGCAGCAGATGCCAGCGCGCCACCGGTTTGGAGAGTAGCACTTCAATGCGTCCGGGCTCAAGTAGACTTGGCACCAGGCCCGCGCTGGCAAACAGCGACAAGAACATCCCGAAGCTATAGAGGAACGTGGCAATCCCGCCATGCACGCCGCGCACCAGTTGATCAACATCCATGCGGCGATCGCTGCGGCCGAACATCGACAGCGTGGCCGTGCCGCCTTCCACCACGTCGATACGCAGCAGGAACAGGAAGAACAGAATCATCGCCGTTGAAAGGCCAAACAGGCCCCAGAAAATTTTCCGCGCCATCGCCTCGCGGAAAGTATCGCGAATCAACGCCAGAGTTTGAATGGCGATCATGACGGGTTGATCGTCCTCACAAATACTTCTTCGAGCGTGCTCGACGTCTGAACCAAAGACTCGATCAGACTGCGTCCGGCCCGCAGTTTGTCCAGTGCCGCATTGGCCTCTTCGAGCGTCGCGATCTGGAAACTCACGGCCGCGCCGCCGGTAGCCACTCCCCCCAGCTCCGATTGCAGCGCCTCCGGTACCTGGCGCGCCGTCAGGCGAAAGCCCTTCGTAGCGGTGAGATCCTTCACGCGCCCCGTCAACGCCACCTTACCTTTATGCAGGATCGCCACGTCGCGGCAGAAGGTCTCCACCTCGGCCAGTTGATGCGAGTTGATGAAGACGGTGACGCCCTTGGCCTCGAGCGCCTGGAGGATCTGGCGGATCTGAATGCGCCCCACCGGGTCGACTCCATCGGTGGGCTCGTCCAGGATCAGCAATTTCGGTTCGTGCAGCAGCGCCTGCGCCAGGCCCACGCGTTGCAGCATACCCTTTGAGTATTTGCCCAGCCGCACGTCGCCCCATTTATCGAGGCCCACCAGCTCCAGCAATTCGGGGATGCGCCGCGCCCGCGCTGCGCTGTCCATGCCCGACAGCGAACCGTAGAGGTCCAACATGCCAGCGCCGGTAAAGTAAGTTGGGAACCGGTGATTCTCCGGCAGGTAGCCGATCGGCAGGCGCGCCAGCAGGTCCCGCGAATCCTTTCCGAACAGCGTGGCGCGGCCGGCGGTGGGATGAATGGACGAAAGCAGAATCTTGACGCACGTTGTTTTGCCCGCGCCGTTGGGTCCGAGAAGTCCAAAGGTGGTGCCAGGCTCGACGGTAAATGAAATACCGTCGACGGCACGAACCTCCCGGCGGGACCAGCGCGTGCGGAAGATTTTCACCAGTTCTTGCGCCTGGATGGCGTACTCGCTCAAGCGGCTGTCCCTCCCACTCCTACCGCTAATTATGACAGACTGTGGATGTCCCAAAGAATGAGAATCGACTGCGCAGTATCCCTGTGCGACCGCGCCCAATTCAGTTACTCGTGGGCGCCCGGGCGCGACTACACCGCTGCGGACTTGGCGCCCATTCTGGCGCGCAATCGGTTCGACGGGGCCATCCTGATCGCGCAGTTGGAAGATCCTGCTGAGACCGAATGGCTGCTCGCTCTCGGGCGCCAACATGATTGGGTGCGCGGCGTCATGACCCGCAACCAAGACCAGTTGGAGTGGGACCGTTGGCAGCGAAACGCCCTGTTTCTCGGCGTGGACTCGCCCAGTCCCTCATTGGCCGGCGCGTTGGCTCAGCGTGAGTTGATCTGTGCGCTACCGCCGGCGGACGCGATCCGCGCCTTGGACGCGGCTCCAGACCTGCGGCTCGCCCTGCGCGCCATGGCCGGGCTCGCCTTTGCCGAACCGGAATTCGACGCGTGGGCGCTCTCGCTTGAGCCGTTCCAAAAAAGCCACGCGCTAATTCAGATCGATGGGTTGCTCAATTTCGCCGGGCCCGTTGCGTGGCAAGCTGACAGGTACCGGCCCTGGGTTCAACATCTGCTCGGTAGTTTCGGTCCGCACCGTTTGTCCTATGGCAGCGGATGGCCGTTTTCCATGCCCGATGTTACTTGGAAAGAGTCCCTGGCCTGCTTCACACAGTGTGTGGGCGCACTGCCGATGGATGACCGCTCGCTCATTATTGGCGAAAATGCCGCGAAATTCTATACCCGGCTCCCAAGCGGTTCGGTATACTAAGGAATCGCCGGTTAGCGTTCTTGGAGGCCAATTTCCGTTTGTTCCCAGAAGCACTGTTTGCCGAAATCGAACCGGTTGCCGTTCAAACGGATCTACCGTTCGAGCCGCCGCCGCCCGTCACCATCGTGATGCGGCAGGAGGACGCCGCTTTCGTGCGCCCTGAACTCTCGTTGAACGTCATGCCTCGCACCAACCGCAGTTGGGAGGATTTGCGCGTCCTGTTGACCGCCTCCTCGACGATGTTGCAGGCTCGAACCGTGGAAGAGGTGGAGCAACGTACGCTGGATCTGGCACTGGCGGCCTTTCCCGCAGGCGTTGCCGTGATCCGCCGCGCCCAGAACGGCGTCGTCAGTTCTTCCTCGTCAGCGCGCGAAGGACAGCCAGCGCAGCTTTCGGCGATCGCGCAGGAACTGGTGAAGCGTGCGGCCGCCGAGCAGGTTTCGCTACTGTATCTGGGCGACACTACGGTGATTGCCGCGCCGCTGCTGGCGCATGGTGAGGCTCTGGGCGCGGTGGTCATCGAGGCCGCCAACGCCGGCCCGCGGCTGGACAAACACCATCTGCAATTGTTCACCGGCGTCGCCGCCATCGCTGCCCCCGCGCTGTCCACCCAACTCCGGCTGCGGGATTAGCAGCCGGTTCCATCGGTCCCTCATGATCGGTTGTCCTGATCGTTCAAGCATAGGCAACCGACGTTGGCCCCGTCGCCGCAATCCGCAGCCGGGCAAATGATGTAACAGGCTGGTGCGGTTCCGGCCTTCCGGGAGAAGTTCGGCGGTCATCGCTCGAAGTTGTCTCGATCCCGTTCAAGTCGACCTTCAGTGAGTTGGTGGAACGCCCGCAAGTGGCTCGTGAAACCAAGCTGCTAATGGTGCTCGCGTGAGAAGCAGATTGCCGCGTTCGATAACGAGTTGAAGTGTGGCGCGAGTAGACGTGTCATAGATGCGGCACTCGTCGAACGCGGCCATCGCCTTCGGGAGATTGGCCATACTCGCTCGATACATATCGCGTAAGCGAGGCGGCGAGGCAGCGTGGCCTCCGGCCTCCGCACGTCCCGTGACGCGCCGGATGTGCGTATCCTCATCAGCAACAAAGAAATGCATCAACGTGTCAAAGCCCCACTGGCGCACAAACCTAGCGCGCTCGATGGCGAACTCAGCGCGGAGCGTCGTCTCAAAGGCGAAGCTGAGATTGCCCGAGATGTGATCAGTGCTAAACACGCGTAGCTTAGCATTCGCCTGCCTGCGAATGTGTTCGGGAATTTGTGTTGATGACCCGTGCAGTGTCTTGCACCGGTCGTCAATGTTGAACTAAGGAATGTTACGGCGCTGGAAGTAATCGCGGTTGAAGCCCGTTGACTTGCCGCCGCCCGGAGGGCCGGCAATCACAGTCATCTGAGCCATGGATCAGCAGTCGGTTTCCGATTCGAGGCGCATGTCAATCGGCACGGTGCCGGATGGAATCAACCTCTCGTTCTCGTCGAGGATGCCGCGCTGTTGCAGGTCGTGCACTGCCTTGTCCATATTCGCCCGGAGCTCACCCAGATCAGGGTACAAAGCTGCGATTTGCTCATCGGAGTGGGTTGAGCGAGTGAGCGCGTCGCGCAATTCTTCCGCGGTCATTTCGGCGATCCGGTGTGCGTTGCGAACAGCCATCTAATGTCTCTTCCTCCAGGGTAGCAAGGATTTCCTCTTGCGCGGCCCCGGTGACTTAGTGTACTATGGACACTAAGAGAACGACAGTGAACAACCGCCTCAGTCAAACCTATCGCACCGGACTTGCCTTGCTCACCGATCTGTATCAGATCACCATGGCCTACGGATACTGGAAGCTCGGCCTGGCCTCCAAGCAATCCGTCTTTCATCTCTACTTCCGCAAGCCTCCCTTTGGAGGCGGTTACACCATCGCGGCTGGCCTGGCTGACGTCGCCGAGTTTGTGCGCACACTGCACTTCGAAGACGCAGACCTGGACTATCTGGCTTCGCTCGAAGGCAACGACGGGCGGCCGCTGTTTGACCCCGGCTTCACCGCCTATCTGCGCAAGCTGGAGTGGGATCTGGACATTGACGCGGTTCCCGAAGGCACCGTGGTGTTTCCCAATGAGCCGCTGGTGCGGGTGACCGGCTCAATCCTCCAGGCACAGTTGCTCGAAACCACGCTCTTGACCCTGGTGAACTTCCCGACTCTGGTGGCCACCAAGGCTGCGCGTGTGTGCCATGCGGCGGCGGGCCAGCCGGTGTTTGAATTTGGGCTGCGCCGCGCTCAGGGCGTCGATGGTGGCTTGACGGCCTCGCGGGCCGCCTACCTGGGAGGCTGCTCGGCCACCAGTAACCTGCTGGCCGGCCGCATGTTCGACATCCCGGTGAAGGGCACGCACGCCCATAGCTGGGTGATCAGCTTTGACTCAGAGCGCGAGGCCTTCGACGCCTATGCCGAAGTCCAACCGAATAATTGCACGCTGCTGGTGGATACCTTCGATACGCTGGCCGGAGTGCGTGCGGCCGCTGCCACCGGCGTGGCCATGCGGGAGGGAGGCGGCGGGCGGCTGGCGGCGATTCGGCTGGACTCGGGCGATTTGGCGTACCTCAGCGCCGAAGCGCGACGCATCCTCGATGAAGCCGGTCTTTCAGAGACCAAGGTCCTTGTCAGCAACGATCTTGACGAAACCATCATCGAATCCATCCGTCAGCAGGGTGGGCGGATTGACCTCTGGGGCGTCGGCACCAAGCTGGTTACCGCGTTCGATCAACCGTCCTTGGGCGGTGTTTACAAGTTGAGCGCCGTGCGCAATTCTTCAGCCGATCCGTGGCAGTACAAGCTCAAGTTATCCGAGCAAGTGGCCAAGATCAGCATCCCCGGCGTGCTGCAAGTCCGCCGTTTTCGCGAGGGCGACCGTTTTGTGGCTGACGCCGTGTGGTCAGAGCCGGAGGGCCTGGGCGATCCGGTCCGGATAGTCGATCCCACAGATCCGACGCGCACGCGCCTTCTCAACGACGGCCGGCTGCAGCATGAAGATCTGCTGATTCCCGTGTTCCGGAAGGGCTGGCAGGTGCAGGAACCGGCACCATTGGCCGAGGCCCGCGCCCGCGTCCAAACCCAACTGGCGGCTTTGCACCCGGCCATCAAGCGGCACCTCAATCCGCACGAATATCCGGTGGGGCTGGAAGCAAATCTCCATGAGTTGCGGACGCATCATATTCAAAGGGCGCGCCAGGAGGCGGCCGTCCTTAAAGGAGCGGCTCGATGAGACTGATACGAGTAGGCGCGGCGAGTGTGAATCAGACTCCGCTTGATTGGGCGGGGAACACGGGTCGCATTCTGCGGGCGATCGAAATGGCCCGGGCCGGCGGCGTCACGGTGCTGAGTCTGCCCGAACTGTGCATCACCGGCTACGGTTGCGAGGATGCATTCTTTTCCACCGACGTGACGCGGCGCGCCATTCTCTCGCTGCGTCAGGTGGCGGCGGCAACGGCCGGCATGGTTGTCAGCGTCGGCTTACCGCTGCGCTTCCGCAACTCGCTTCTCAACGGGACGGCGATGCTGGCCAACGGCAAGATCCTCGGCTTTGTCGCTAAGCGCAATCTGGCCGGCGATGGCATTCATTACGAACCGCGCTGGTTCAAGCCTTGGCGGGACTCCGGCCACAATACGATCGAACTGGCCTGGACCGCGGCCGGTGAAGAAGAACATCCCATCGGCAATCTCCTTTTCGAGTTCGGAGACCTGCGCATCGGCTATGAGATTTGTGAAGACGCCTGGGTGGCCGATCGTCCGGGAGCCGCCCTCGCCGCCGATGCCGTGGACATCATTCTCAACCCCAGCGCCTCCCACTTTGCCTTTGACAAGCTGGCCGTGCGCGAGCGGTTGGTGCTGGAAGGCTCGCGCGCCTTCGCGGCCACCTACATCTACGCCAATCTTCTCGGCAACGAAGCGGGCCGCATCATCTACGACGGCTGCTCGCTCATCGCCACCGGTGGGCGCCTCGTGGCGCAAGGCCCGCGTTTTTCGCTGGACGAAGTGGTGCTGACGACGGCCACCATCGATATCGACGCCACCCGCACCATTCAGGCTCGCACGGCGAGCTTTGAGCCGAACCTCGGTCATCCTACCCATCGCGTCATCGAAGCCGACTTTGTCTTTCCGAAGGTTGAGCCGCCCAAGCAAGCGGCCGTGCAGACGGCAGCGTGGGAACGCGGCGCGTATCTCAAGGAAGAAGAGTTCACGCGGGCGCTGACGCTGGCGTTGTTCGACTATCTGCGCAAGAGCCGCTCGCATGGTTTTGTCGTGAGCCTGAGCGGAGGCGCCGATTCCACCGCGGTGGCCTGCCTGGTTCAGATGACGCTGCGTCGTGCGCTGGCCGAGCTCGGCCTTGAGGAGACGCACCGCCGCTTGGCCTATATGAAAGATATCGGCACCTGTCAAACGGCCGAGGCGCTCACCCATCGCCTGCTCACCACGGTCTACCAGGCCACGCGCAATTCCGGAGAAGTCACTCGCTCCGCCGCCGCGACGGTTGCGCATGCGATCGGCTCCGATCATCTCGAGCTCAATGTCGAAGCCTTGCACGCCGGCTACGTGGACATGGTGGCCGGCGCGCTGGGACGCAAACTCGATTGGGGATCGGATGACTTGGCGCTGCAGAATATTCAGGCGCGCACGCGCGGGCCGGGCGTGTGGATGATCGCCAACTTGCGCAATGCCTTGCTGCTGGCCACCAGCAATCGCTCCGAAGCCGCAGTCGGCTACGCCACCATGGATGGCGATACCTGCGGAGGCCTGTCGCCCATTGCCGGTATCGATAAAGCCTACTTACGCCGCTGGCTGGTGTGGCTGGAGCATCATGGCGCCGAGGGGCTCGGCCCGATTCCGGCCGTGTCGGTGGTGAACCAGCAGCAGCCTACGGCCGAGCTTCGCCCTCAGGCAATGACGCAGACGGACGAGGCGGACCTGATGCCTTACGATCTTCTTGATGCGGTGGAGCGGCTGGCCATTCGCGACAAGCTGGCGCCCAAAGAGATCTACGAATCGGTTTGCCGGGAGTTTCCCCAATATGGTGGAAAGCAGCTATGCGCATGGGTGGAGCGGTTCTTCCGTTTGTGGTGCCGCAATCAATGGAAGCGTGAGCGCTACGCCCCATCGTTCCACTTGGACGACGAGAGTCTGGACCCCAAAAGCTGGTGCCGTTTCCCCATCTTGTCGGGTGGCTACGAGGCGGAATTGGCCGAACTCCGTGCGGAGGTGGGCTGAGCCTTATGCCTTTTACCTATCAATACCCACGCCCGGCGGTGACCGTGGATTGCGTCGTGTTTGGTCTGGACCAGGGCGCGCTGAAGATCTTGCTGATTGAGCGCAACTCGCCGCCATGTGCCGGATCCTGGGCGTTGCCGGGCGGCTTTGTGGATCAGAACGAAACGCTGGACGCGGCGGCGCGGCGTGAACTGGAAGAAGAGACCGGACTGCGCGACGTGTTCCTCGAACAACTCTATTCGTTTGGGGACCCGTGGCGCGACCCCCGCGGCCACACCGTCACCGTCGCCTACTATGCGTTGGTGCGGCAGGATCGGCACACGCCGCAAGCAGCCACCGATGCCAGCGACGCGGCTTGGTTTCCCGTCAACAGGCTACCGCGTCTGGCTTTTGATCATGACCGGATCGTCCAAACCGCCGTCGCGCGGCTGCAGGGCAAAGTCCGGTATCAACCGATCGGCTTTGAATTGCTGCCGCGCAAGTTTACCCTCACCGAGCTACAAAGTTTGTATGAGGCAGTGCTTGAGCGTTCGCTTGATAAGCGTAACTTCCGAAAGAAGATCCTGGCCATGGATCTTCTGATAGAGACCGAAGAGAAGCAGCAGGGAGTGGCGCACCGCGCGCCGCAGTTGTATCGCTTCGATGCGGCCAAGTACCGCAAGCTGACGCGGAAAGGGTTCAACTTCGAGCTATGAACGCGCTGATTCTCGTGGACCTGCAGAATGACTTTCTTCCAGGCGGCTCACTGGCTGTGGCTGAAGGCGATCGGGTGATTGCCTTAGCAAACCAACTGGCGCACTCTCATCCGCTGGTGATTGCCACTCAGGACTGGCATCCTGCCAATCACGCCAGCTTTGCGGTCAACCATCCGGGACACACACCAGGTGACGTGATCGATCTGGGCGGGCTCAGGCAGGTCTTGTGGCCAGTCCACTGTGTGCAGAAAACGGGCGGCGCCTTGTTTGCTCCGGGCCTCGATACACGCGCCATTCACCACGTTTTTCAAAAGGGCACCGATCCGGCCATCGACAGCTACAGCGGGTTCTTCGACAACGGCCATAAAAAGGCAACCGGCCTCGGAGAGTTTCTCCGAGGCCGGGGGATCAAGTCCATCACCGTGGCCGGTCTGGCCACCGACTATTGCGTCAAGTTCACGGCGCTGGATGCGCGTGGACTTGGTCTCGACGTTACCCTCGTCCGCTCCGGATGCAAGGCGGTGAACCTGCAACCGGGTGACGAGCAGGCGGCGATAGAACAGATGAAAGCCGCCGGCGTCGCGGTTATCGATTAACCCTGGCGTCGGCGAATCCCGAACACAATCATCACTGCACCGGCCCCGAGCATCCCAAACGTGCCGGGTTCCGGAGTGGGGATGATCAAATCCTGGAAAGTGTCGTTGGTGAGTGCCGCGGTTTCGCGTTCGGTCTGTGAACTCAGATTCGACAGCCAAGCATTCGCTTGGGCAAAAACGCCCGCGATCGACTCGCCGCTGTAGCTCACATTACCCGAAAGCACGTCATAGGGGGTGCCCGCCGTTTCACGGAGGATTTCCCAGATCGCGATCTGAAACGCGGCGGCCTGAAGGGCCGAGATTGATCCCGAGAAGGCGTCCGGGGTGTTATTCAGAAGCCGCCTGAGGTCAGAAACGCGGGTGGCTGTGACTGGCAGCATTCCGCCGACATTGCCAGGTGCCGCCAACATGGTTGGATCGATGGTGTACGGGATCAGCCCGCCGCCCACCGGGCCTGTCGATTGCTGAGGCTCCAAACAATAGGCTAACAACCCGCCATAGGTCAGCAGGCCAGCTTGCAGCGCCAGCGGTGCCGTGGGCAAGCCGTTCAAGCCGTCCAGAATGGTGCGCGTAACGGTGGCACCCGTCACGAAACCCGTCAGCTCAATATTGATGATGGCTGCCTGTAGGCTCCCAAAGCCGACCAGGGCCAAAGCTAGTACTTTAGTTTTCAAACGTATTACTCCCTCTGGGCTAAGGTTATCCTAGTAGGGGTATTTGCTCAACAAAAAAGCTGGTACTAGCCGGTTCTATTTTGGGGGTACTTCACCTACCGCGGAAAGTTGTGTTGCGGCGCTTACAAACGATTGATGAGGCTTGCGACGTAACCCGCGCCAAAGCCGTTGTCGATATTGACCACCGAAACATTGCTCGAGCAACTGTTCAGCATCCCCAGCAACGCCGCGAGCCCGTGGAAGCTGGCGCCATAGCCAACGCTGGTCGGCACGGCGATCACCGGGCAGCCCACCATTCCCCCCACCACGCTCGGCAGCGCCCCCTCCATTCCGGCGCACACCACAGCCACTCGGGCTTGGGCGAGGCGCTCGCTGTTGGCCAGCAGGCGATGGATGCCGGCCACACCCACATCCTGAATGATGTCGATCTCGTTCCCCATGGTCTCGGCGGTGAGTTGCGCCTCTTCCAGCACTGGGATATCGCTAGTGCCCGCGCACATGATGGCAATCTTGCCTTTGCCGAAAATCGTCCGGTCTCGCCAAACCCGGAGGACGCGCGACACCGGGTGGTACTCGGCGTATGGAAACTGGGCTTGCACCAGATCCGCCGCGGCACGATCACAACGGGTGGCCAACAGGTTGGGCGTGCGATCCAGGAGTTTGGTGGCGATGGCCAGCAGATGTTCAGGCTGCTTGCCTTGGCCAAAAATCACCTCCGGCATGCCGTGGCGAATCGCCCGGTGATGATCCACCTTGGCGAATCCGAGGTCTTCAAACGGCATGTGCTTCAAGCGCGTCAAGGCGTCGTCAATTGAGACGGCGCCGCCGCGCACTTCTTCCAGCAGGCTCTTTAGGTTGGCTTGGTTCATTGTTGTTGTGGCTAAAAGTCGATCTTGTCGCCCACCTTCAGACCGTGGCGCGCGATGCTGCCGGCCTGGAGTTCAACGACGAATTGCGACGTGGCCTTGCCGCCGTAGCTGGGGCATTGCGCGGCGTCGGTCTTGCAGGGCGGCGTGTCGGGCGACATTTCAACTACGGTCTTGCCCGAATCCAGCCAGATGATGTCGAGCGGGATCCGGCAGTTGAACATCCAGTATCCGAACTGTCCCGGACGCTCGTGCACAAAGAGCATGCCGCGGTCTGCCGTCAGCGAATCGCGGAACATCATGCCTTGGGCGCGGTCGTCATTGTTCGCTTTGATCTCGGTGAGAATTTTCGCCCCGTTGGGAAGACGCACCTCTCGCGTGGTGAAGACATCGCCGTTTGACGTCGACGAAGCCGACCGGCAGGCGCCGAGCGCGCAGAGAGTGGCGATGAGAAATAAAACACGCATAGCGTAAAATGTTGAGTGTAGCCGAGCCGCACCCGTGACCGCTATTCCCAATCCAACGCCCGCCCCTGCCCGCTTCTGGCGCAAGCTCACGCTGACGCTGGAAATGATCAAGTTTGAGCATTCGATTTTTGCGCTGCCGTTTGCGCTCACCGGAGCGCAGGAGGCTTGGCGCGCCACTCCGCTCAGTGCCGGTGAAGCGCTGTGGAAGCTGGCGTGGATCGTGGTGGCGATGGTGGGCGCGCGGTCCGCGGCGATGACGTTCAACCGGATTGTGGACTCGGCGATCGATGCCAGGAACCCTCGTACCAGGCAGCGCCAATTGCCTTCCGGGACGCTCTCGTCCCGTTTTGCTTGGGGATTTTTCGTGGGCGCCGTCGCGGTTTTCCTGCTCGCCGCCGGATTGTTGGGCCGGTTGTGCCTGCAGCTGGCGCCGCTGGCGCTCGGCGTGGTGCTGCTCTATTCCTTCACCAAGCGCTTCACCTCCTGGTGCCACGTCGTCCTTGGTCTTTCGCTCGGCATTGCACCGGCCGCCGCCTGGATTGCCGTGGCCGGTTCACTCAACTGGAATGCGGCGTGGTTAACCGGCGCGGTGATGCTCTGGACCGCCGGCTTCGACATCATCTACGCTTGCCAGGACTACGAGTTCGACGAGCGCGAGGGCTTGTGCAGCCTGCCGCGCCGATTCGGTATCGGTGGCGCGTTGTGGATTTCGCGATTCTTCCATCTCGGCATGCTCGCCTGCCTTTGGCAGTTTCACGCCGCCTTTAGCCAGTCGCCACTGACATTGGCCGCGCTGGCGGTGGTGGCTTTGCTCCTGGCCTATGAGCATAGCCTGGTGCGTGCGAACGACTTGAGCCGCGTCGACGCCGCCTTCTTCACCGTGAATGGCTGGATCGGCGTGTTATTCTTTTTGTTTTGGACGGCTGGACAATGGTTCGGACCTTCCTTGGCCCGCATCTGACCCTATATGCAGCAACCCGTTTTTGAAGACCGGCGCCTCCAGCCCATTCTTGAAAAGGTTTTGGCCGGGAATCGCCTCTCGTTCGATGACGGGGTGGCGATGTTTCGCAGTCACGATTTGTTGGCGCTCGGCCACATGGGCAATCTGGTGCGTGAGCGCCATCACGCCAATCTCACTTACTTCAACGTCAACCGCCACATCAACCCCACCGACGTTTGCGTAGCCAGTTGCCGCCTTTGCGCCTTCGGCAAGAAAGCCAAGGACCCGCGCGGCTACACCATGTCTCTGGAGGAGGTCTGGCATCGCGCCGGCGAGGGCTATACCGAAGCGGTGAGCGAATTCCACATCGTGGCGGGCTTGCACCCGGAGCTGACCATCGATTGGTATTGCCAGATGCTGCGCGGCCTCAAGGAGCGCTTTCCGCAAGTGCACCTGAAGGCGTTTACGATGGTGGAGATTTCCTACTTCGCCCAACGCTCGAAACTGCCGGTGCGCCAGATCCTGGAGCAGTTAAAAGAGGCCGGGATGGATTCAATGCCCGGCGGCGGCGCCGAGATATTCGCCGAGCCCGTGCGCCGGATTATTTGTGACCACAAGATCAATGGCCAGGAGTGGCTCGATATCGCCCGCGTGGCGCATGAAGTGGGCCTCAAGTCCAACTGCACGATGCTCTACGGACACATCGAAAAGCCCGAGGACCGCGTGGATCACCTGATCAGACTGCGGACACTGCAGGACGATACCAGCGGCTTTGTTACTTACATCCCGCTCGCTTTCCATCCCGACAACACCGCGCTGCACCATGTGGACAAGACCACCGGGTTTGACGATTTGAAGAGCATTGCCATCGCCCGCCTGATGCTGGACAACATCCCGCACATCAAGGCCTACTGGATCATGATGACACCGCGCATCGCCCAGATCGCCCAGCGCTTCGGCGCCGACGATATTGACGGCACCGTGGTGGAAGAGAAGATTTATCACGACGCCGGCGCTACCACCAGCCAGTCCCTGCGGCGGCAGGAGTTGCTGCAATTGATCCGCCGGGCTGGGCGCGAGCCTTTCGAGCGCGACACCCTCTATCGCCCGGTGCAACGTTCCGAGACGCATTTCACGGTGCTCGTCTAATCAATTGATGACCTTCCCTCAACGCCTTCTACTTATCGCGGGGCTCCTGGCTCCGTCCGGCCTGCTGTTTGCCCAGGCGCGGCCCAACGGCCTCTACGCCACGCTGGAAACTTCCATGGGCAACATCACGTTTGAGCTCTTTGAAAAAGATACGCCGGTGACGGTGAAGAATTTCATCGATCTGGCCCTCGGCCGGCAAGCCTACAACGATCCGCGCAACGGGCTGCCGTCCAAGCTCCCCTTCTTCAATGGGCTCACGTTTCATCGAGTGATTCCGGGCTTCATGATCCAGGGCGGAGATCCATTGGGCACCGGTACCGGTGGCACCAAGACTATTCCGGACGAGTTCAAAGCTGAGCTCAATTTCGATCGGCCGGGCCGGGTTGGCATGGCCAATGCCGGACCCAATACCGGTAGTTGCCAGTTTTTCCTGACCGACGCCGAACAGCCGCATCTCAATCAACTGCACACAGTATTCGGGCAGATTGTAGAGGGCCAGGAGATTGTCGGCAAGATTGCCGGCGTACCGGCCCAGAACGACAAGCCGATCGAGGACGTGACCATCGTCAAGGTGAAGATCGAGCGAGTTGGTCCTGGCCTCAATCCGAATGTCACGCCTCCGGCGCCAAGGCCAATCGCGCGACCGGCGGTCAGCGCCGCGCCGGTCAAGCCCCGCGCTGTGATGCCCGCCAAACCGCCCGTGCCGTTACCCAAGAAAGCCGCCGTCAAAAAATAACGATAGAATAGTGGGCCGTCCGACCTCCCAGAAAAGGAGACTCGATGCTCACTCGAGCCATGTTGATGCTCATCGGCGCCTCGGCGGCCACGGTGTTGGCCCAGGACGCCTCGCGCCCTGCCCAGTTCACCCAAGCTGACCGCGACGCCGGCGCCAAAACCTTTCGCTCTCACTGCTCAACCTGCCATGGCATGAATGCCGAAGGCGGCCGCGGACCAAATCTGGCGCAGGGCGTTTTCTATCGCGGATCTTCAGACGAAGAACTGCTCCGCAATATTTCTGACGGGATTACCGGCACCGAAATGCCTGGGCTCTTCTATTCGCCCGATCGCGTGTGGCAAGTGGTGGCCTACTTACGTTCCCTGGCGCAGCGCGAAAATGCGACCGGTGATCACGCCCGCGGCGCCACGCTATTTGCCGCCAAGTGCGCCGGTTGTCACCGCGTGGCGGGGCAGGGAGGCCGGCTGGGGCCGGACCTCACCCAGATCGGCAGTTCCCGCTCCCTTCGCCACCTGCGCGCCGCCATCACCAATCCCGATGCCGACGTGCGCGAACGCTATTGGCGGGTGTCGGCTACATCTGGCGACGGCAAACCCGTGCAGGGATCGCTTCTCAACGAAGACACCTACACGGTCCAGTTCATCGACGATGCGGGCAATCTCAAATCGCTAGCCAAATCTGACTTGCGCGGCTACAGCGTAGCCAAGAAATCGAAGATGCCCGGTTTCGCCAAACTGCCTGCCAGTGACTTGGATGACCTGGTTGCTTATTTGAGTTCGCTACGGCGTCCCGGAGGTTCCCGATGAGGAAGCGTATTTTTCTGCCTGCTGTTTTGTTGACGGCCCTGCTCTCCGGGCAGGTCACCTATGACCGTATCCTCAACGCCGAGCGCGAGCCCGGTAACTGGATGACGTATTCGGGCGGGTACAAGGGCTGGCGTTACTCGCCGCTTGACCAGATTAACCGCTCGAACGCAGGCCAGTTGAAGGTGAAATGGGTTCACCAGATGCCCACCACCCACATGGTGGAAACCACGCCGCTAGTGGCCGACGGCGTCATGTATGTCTCTGAGCCTCCCAGTAACGTGGTGGCGCTCGATGCCGAGACCGGCCGCCAGTTTTGGCGCTACCGGCGGGAGCTGCCCGCCAAGATTAACGTCTGCTGCGGGCAAGTCAATCGTGGCGTAGCCGTGCTGGGTGACCGTCTGTTTGTCGGCACCGTGGACGCGCATCTGGTGGCACTCGATGCCAAAACCGGCGCGGTTCTATGGGACGTGGAGGTGGCTAACTACCAACACGGTTACTCGGTCACCGTCGCGCCGCTGGTGGTGAAAGACAAGATTATTCTCGGGATCGCCGGCGGCGAGTATGGCATTCGAGGCTGGCTGGACGCGTATGAACCGGCCACGGGTAAGCGGCTGTGGCGCTTCAATACGATTCCGGGGCCGGGGGAGAAGGGTCACGACACTTGGTCAGGCGACGCGTGGAAGCAGGGCGGCGGCTCCACGTGGGTGACTGGCTCGTATGACGCCGCGCAGAATCTCATCATCTGGGGTGTGGGCAATCCTTCGCCGGATTGGAACGGCGACGTCCGCCCCGGCGACAACCTCTATTCCGATTCGGCCATCGCGCTTGACGCCGATACCGGCAAGCTCAAATGGCATTTTCAATTCGTGCCGCATGACCTGCATGATTGGGACGCCGTGCAGGTTCCCGTGCTGGTGGACGCGCCCTGGCAAGGCAAGATGCGCAAGCTCGTCTACTGGGCGCACCGCGGCGGCTTCTACTATGTGCTGGACCGCGAGACCGGCAAGTTTCTCACCGGCAAGCCCTTTGCCACCCAGACCTGGGCCAAGGGGCTCGACGATAGCGGCCGGCCGATCCGCCTGCCCGGCATCGATCCCTCGCCCGAGGGCGTGACGATCTATCCCGGCGTACAGGGCGCCACCAATTGGTACTCACCCAGTTACAACCCACTTACCAAGCTTTTCTATCTGGCGGTGTGGGAGAACAGGAGTATCTATCGCAAAGGCGATCAGGTCTACACACCTGGCAATCGTTACATCGGCAGTGTGCCTCTCATCGATTTGCCAGACGAGCCGGGCCATGGCGCCATTCGCGCGTTGAATCCGTCGAACGGCGACAAGGTGTGGGAGTACAAGCTGCACACCAAGCCGTGGGCGGGCGTGCTCACCACGGCTGGCAAGCTCCTGTTTGGCGGCAGCGACGAAGGTCACTACTTTGCGCTCGACGCCGACACGGGCAAGGAGCTATGGCGCCAGTATTGCGGCGGCATCATCCGCGCCAACGGCATCAGTTACTCAAGCAAAGGCAAGCAGGTGATGGCGATCGCCGCGGGCAATTCTATCTTCACCTTCGCGCTCCCGTAGGGTGAGCTATATTTGCAAGTGACAATGGCTCAACGAATAAGAAAGAATGCCGACCATGTGAGCCTCGCATCGCCAGTGATCGAGGAGTGGCCACCGGGCATTTTGAGAAGGTAGCCGGCAAATGGAAGGGGAGTGTGAAAAGACCGTCACAAGGCAAGCTTGAAGAGAGAGATTCCTTCGATTGAAGTTCCAGCTCGACTCCAACATCTACATAGGGCGACAACATTTTGACAGGCCAACGTCCTGGAGAAACTTTCTGCCACAGATGCAGGCTATCCAGGGGGCGTGGCGGACTTAGTTTACCCAGTTGAGGAAGAGATCGTCCCCTCTGGGGCGGTAATGACCGAGATCGTCGCCAACGAAATTATGGTGGCCGTCGAAGCATTCCAGCGTTTCAACGATCCCTGAAGTGCGTTCTCTCCGCTCCCCGTAGCTCGATGCCGTCGAGCCGATTAAAGATGCAGCAGCCGAACAAGCAGAAAACTAAGACCAAGAGTTGAGGTGATGCAATGCCAAAATGTTTCAAGGATCTGGAGTTCGAGTTCTTGGGTGGGGCGACAGAGCACCTATCCCTGCGCGGGACCGTCATTGTCCGCGACCACGAGATGGTGCTAGACATACACTGCCCCGACTTCGCTCCTTACCTGATTCATGGCAAGTCCACTGGAGTTTTCTACTCTGGACGGCATGAGGGCGTCCAGGATGTCAGGGTCGACGCGAAATGGACTTGCCTTGACGACATCTACATAGGAACGTGGGTAGAATACGGCATGGACTTTGTCTTTAAGTTCCGACTAGAGGAAGAATAGGAGCATAGACATCTTTATCACTTTACTGACCCGTTTCTCGACCTGGCGCCAGTATTGCGGCGGCATCATCCGCGCCAACGGCATCAGTTATTCAAGCAAAGGCAAGCAGGTGATGGCCATCGCGGCCGGCAATTCTATCCCGTAGGCTTGTCCATTCTCAGTCGGTCTAGCGCTGCTGTTCCTGACTCCGGCGCAGCAGCATACGGCCGACGAAGATCACCGTAATCACGATCGTTAGCGCAAGCTTGGATTGTAGTAACCCGCCGGAAAAGCGGAAGGACTTGTCCAAGGCGACCAACAGAGCGAGCCCAATGATCACGATCCATCGATGACGCTGTAGGTCGTCTACGAAATCCGCAACGGGTGAGCGCCGCGCTCGCGCTGCTTTGATGGGCTGCTCGATTAGTTTCTCCTTGGCGAAATGTGACATTACCGCAAGGCAGGAAAACAGAGCAACCGCGAACAGCACCCCCAACATTGTCATACACTTGAGTTCGGCAGGATATGAGCGTCTGACAACCGGGTGTACGCCTTAGACCGGCTTGTCCTTTTGCCTGTTTGCCCACGAGCCGCAACTTTGACGATGCGGCGGCGCACAGATTAACCGCTCGAATGCAGGTCAGTTGAAGGTGAAATGGGTCCACCAGATGCCCACCACCCACGGGGTGGAAACCACGCCGCTCGTGGCTGAAAATCTGGAGCAAGTGACCGGCCGTTGAGCCGCCTCACGCTCAGTGCGAGTCGTGACAAAGGTCGCACTTGTTCGATGCCTTGAGGCGATCGTGGCAGGCCATGCACTCGGTCATGTAGATGGATTTTTCCAGGCCCACGGCGTCGCGTTCGGCTACCGGGCCGTGGCACTCGGCGCATTCTGCTTTCGCTTTCCGGTAATGAATCTCGTGTGAAAAATAGACCGTCTTGGGGAGCTTGTACACCCTCACCCAAGGCACACGCTGGCCAGCTTTGGCGAAGGCCGCCAGTCGCTCGATAGCTGGGCTATCCTTACGAACCGTCGCGTGGCAGCCCATGCAGACGGCTTCGGCGGGCAACCCGGCGTGGTCGCCGGGCGGGCGGATAGTGTGGCAGTCTGTGCATTTGATGCCGGCCGCGGCGTGGACCTTGTGGCTGAACGGAAGCGGCTGCTCGGGCGGAGGCTTGGGCGCGAATTTCTTCTGCTCCTGCGCCAGGAGCAGGCTGCACCATCCGGCTACCAGCAAGAGCCTCATCGCTTATTTGGGAGGGCGAAGGCCACAAAGTCGCCGATGCGATAGGGACCGGGTTCGGCTGGCTCCTCAGGATTCAGATCGTCACTCACCGGCACCACGACATACTGGCGGCCACCGGCCATGTAAGTGCTCGGTGTGGCAAACGCGCCGCCTCCGAGATACTTTTCCCAGAGCACCTTACCCGTCTTCGAGTCATACGCGCGAAAGACGCTGTCGAGCGTTCCGCCGCTAAAGAGCACGCCGCCTTTGGTGGCGATGTTACCGCCGCGAATGTAAGTGCCGGTGCGAGGTACTCCGCGCGCGGTCAGTTTCTTAAACTCGCCATGCGGCGCCTGCCAGGCGATCCGGGCATTGCGAAGATCGATAGCGGAGATCTGTCCCCAAGGCGGACGGATCACGGGGTAGCCATTGTCGTCCACGTTGCGATGATAGCCGCTAAAGTCAAAGCGGTAACCGGCCTCGGGACGCGCTTCGGACATGGCCGTGCTCCAGGGAATCTCGTTGTGATTGACGTAGAGCCAATCGGTATCGGGGTCGAAGCTGGCGCCGCCCCACAGCGCGCCGCCATGAAAGCCCGGCAGCACCAATGTCTCGCGCCGGCCCGGAGGAGCAAACATCGGGCCGAACTGATAGTCCTTGAGTTGCTCCGCCACTTTGGCGTGCGCTTCCGGGGAGATATTCGTAAGGTCGTCCTTGGAAATTCCCTGGCGTGAGAAAGCGGGCGGCTTGGTGGGAAACGGCTGCGTGGGGAAAACCTGCTCGCCCGGAATCTCAGACTGCGGCACGGGCCGCTCCTCAATCGGATAGAGCGGCTTGCCGGTGGCGCGCTCAAACAGATATACCCAACCGGTTTTCGAAACCTGAGCCAGCGCATCCACGCGCCGCCCTTGGTGCGTGATCGTCACCAGCGTGGGCTGGCAGGGAATGTCGTAGTCCCAGACATCGTGATGCACCGTTTGAAAGTGCCAGATCCGTTCGCCGGTTTCCGCCTTCAGGGCGATGATGCTATTGCCGAACAAGCCCTTGCCCACGCGGTCTCCGCCATAGAAATCGAAAGTGGGCGAACCGGTTGGCACAAAGACGAGCCCGCGCTTCTCGTCGACGCTCATACCACCCCAGCAGTTGGCGCCGCCGGTGGTCTTCCAGGCCTCGGGCGGCCACGTGTCGTAGCCAAATTCGCCGGGATGCGGAATGGTGTGGAAGATCCACTTGCGCTTGCCGGTCCGCACATCATAGGCGCGGATGTGTCCGGGCGCGGCCGGCCGCGGACCTTCTTCCGTCCGCGACGTGATGATCAGTGTGTCCTTATAGATCGCGCCGGGAGTAGTGGACGCGAGCGACAAGCCCTTCATGTCGCGATCCACTTCCTTCTCCAGATCGATTGAGCCACGTTCGGCAAACGTCTCAATCGCCTTGCCGGTCTTGGGATGGAGGCACCAGATCCGGCTCTGGATCGGCACCAGCAGGCGCTCGTCCTTGCCGTCTTTCCAATACGTGGCCCCGCGAGAGACGCCACTGGCGCGGCTCCCACCGCCGGCGCCGGGTGGATTGAACGTCCAAAGTACCTTGCCTGTCGCAGCGTCCAGCGCCTGCACCAGCAGGTCTGCACCGATAATGTACATGACGCCGTCAATGATGAGCGGCGTGCATTCCACCGAGCCGCGATAGCGTGACCCGTCGCGCGCGCTGTGATGCACCCAGGCCACTTCAAGCTGCGCGATGTTGGCGGGAGTGATTTGATTGAGCGGCGAGTAGTGGGTGGCGCCCTGATCGCCTCCGTAGTAGCGCCACTCGTGCGGCCGTGAAGACGGCGCAGCGGGGAGAGCCGCAGAAACCGCAGCGCCCAACAGCGTGCGGCGATTGAGGGTGTGCTTCATCGATCGCTCATCTCGGCAGAGTAATCACGCCCCAAGGGCTTGCGCCGGCCTTGATGGTTTTGACCAGCGCGCCGCTGGCGAGATCCACCACCGCGACTGTACCGGACGGGCCATCTGCCGCAAACAGCATCTTGCCATCGGGTGAAAGCGCCAAGCCCCACGGGCGCTTCCCGACTTCGACCGAACTCGTCACTTCGTTCGTAGCCGTGTCGATGACGAAGACCTTCTGCCCGCGTCCCGAACTCACATACGCCTTCGAGCCGTCTGTCGAAACAATGACGTGCATCGGTTTGATCTTGCCGGCCTCACCAAGCCTGATCGGGCGGATCGGCGCGTGCTTGACGGCGTCCACCAGCGTCACCACGCCATCGTTTTCATTGGTGACGTAGGCCCGCGTGCCGTTGGGCAGGAAGGCCACCGAGCGCGGGCGGCGGCCGACCTTGAAAGTCTTGATCGCTTTTTGCGCCGCCGGATCGAGGACCGTGACTGTGCCGGTGTCCTCCGACGTCACGTAAATGAACTTGCCATCCGGGCTGGTGGTGACGCCTTCCGGCTCTTCTCCCACGGCCAGCGTCTTCACCGTGTTACCGGTGGCGATGTCCACGATGCTGATCTTGGCGTCATCTTCGTTGGAGACAAACAGCAGCGTGCCATCCTTGCTGAGGTCAAACTGTTCGGGGTCTGAACCGCACTTGATAGTCCGCACGAGTTTGCCTTGGCTCACGTCGATAAACCCCACACCGTCCGCGCTTTTGTCGGGCGGGGGCAGCGTGCTTTCGTCCACACCGGGAGGCGCGGGCGGCGATCCACTGAGGGCCACCATCACGGTGCGTCCGTCGGCGGAGGCGTGAATGCCGCGCGGGCGCTTGCCCACGGGGATCGTGCTGGTCACCTCCATCGTGAAGGAATCGATGACGCTGACATCACCGCCGTTCTCATTGGTGACGTAGATGTTGTAGCCGCCTGGCCTCGCCGTTGGAGGCTCTTTTTTGGTTTCGGTCGCCGGGGGCGGTAAGCCGCAACTCGTCATCAGCAGCGCGACACCGGCGAACGACGTCAAAAACAATCTCATGACCGTTAGACTCCTGTGAAAGCGAATACGACAGACTTCTGGGCGGATGGCTCGACATGAACCTCGAGTTCCTGGACGCCGAGCTTTTCCTGCCAGGCTTCGATTGTATAGTCTCCGGGCGGCAGATTGGGGATGGCGAAGGAGCCGTCCTCGCCGGTGACGGCAAAATAGGGATGCTCCAGCACGCCCACATAGGCGCGCATCCACGAATGCACATTGCATTTGACGCGCACCATGATCTCGGGCCGCACGAATTTCCGTTCGAGAGCCGGTGAGCCTGGTTCCTGACTTTGATTCCACTCGCGGTTCAGGCGCGCCTGCGGGTGAATGTTATGCGTGAGCGGATCAGAGTTGCTAACGCGCAGCGTTTGGCCCGCGCGAATGCCGAGTACATGGGGGCCGAACCGGCATCCTTTTTGATCTATCGTTACGGTCTCGACGGCCGGGGGCGGCGCGAATTGTTTGCCTTCGAGACCCTTCTTGACGTAGACAAAGACATTTGCCAGCGCCGCGCCCTGGCCGTGAACGAGGATTGACTCTTCGAGCAGGCCGGCCTTGTTCAACTGAACGCAGGCCAGGTCTTCATCGATCCGGATTGCCTGCCGCCGGGGCCGCGGGCCCTTGAAGGCAATCTTGCCGGTGATGGTCGCGGCAGTTTGAGCATTCACCACAAAATAGGACGGGGCGGGCGCGGCGGCTTCTTTCACTGGGACGGGCGGACCGGAGGAACAGCCAACGCATGCCACTAGCAACACGGTTAGCCCGCCGCACCCAGGCTTCATCGGTTGGCTGCAACGATCGGGCCGGAGTTGGGCGGCGCTTCTCCGGTAAGCGCTTCGAGGAATGCCACTAGATCGGCGCGCTCCTCGCCGCTGAGTTTCAGCTCCTTGATGTCTTTGTCAAGGTGCGGATTGGAACTGCCGCCGCCTACGTAGAAGTCCACCACATCGCGCAGAGTTCGCTGGCTACCGTCGTGCATGTACGGTCCGGTCTGCGCGATGTTGCGGAGCGTCGGAGTGCGGAAAGCACCTTTGTCCGTCTCCACCTTGGTTTGGTCGAAGCGTCCCAAGTCTTTCAACTCTCCCCGCGTGTCGAGACCCACGCCGAGGTTGTGAAACTTGCCGTCGGCAAACAGAGCATCCTTCTCACCAATTGTGTGGCAGGTCACGCAATTGCCCTTACTCGGATCCTTGTACAGGGCGAGGCCACGAATGGCCGAGGCACTCATCGCCTTCTTGTCGCCTCCATATTGATATCGATCGAAGGGCGAGTTGGCGCTGATCAACGTGCGTTCAAAGCTGGCGATGGCCTTGGTGATCTTGTCCATGTTCACTGGCCCCGGGCCGAAGGCTTTTTCAAACAGCGCCTTGTACACCGGGTCTTGATCGATCTTGGTGGAGCAGTCCGTGTGCGGAAGATTCATCTCGACAGGGTTGGCAATCGGTCCAGCGGCCTGATCCTCGAGCGTCGCGGCGCGGCCATCCCAGAATTGCACCGGATGGTAGGCGGCGTTGAGCGCGGGCGGTGCATTGCGATTGCCGGTCTTGCCGCCGACGCCGATCGAGACGCGTCTGGGATCGGCAAAGCCTGCACCCGGCGAGTGACAACTGGCGCAGGATACAGTGCCGTCGGCTGAAAGCTTCATCTCATAGAAGAGACGCCGTCCCAAATCGACGGTCTCGGCCGTAACCGGATTCGAGTCTGGCACGGGCACGGGTGGTAGTCCGAGCGGGGCCTTGATCTGGATTGCCGCGCCAACGGGGCGCGCGGGCGTCACCGCGACGTGCGGCTTTTCAGGGGGCGAGCAGGCGGAAAAAATGGAGGTTGCACTGAGCAGAATCAACAGGTGTTGGTTTGTTCGCATGAAAGCAGTTGACTGGGGTATGAACTACTTCCCCAACCCTACATTCTACGCAATCGCTACTGAGATGTCTCGGCGATCCACACGTCAGACTTGACCTCGGCCAAGCTCAGCGCCAGGCGATCGCCGCCGATCGACAGGCCCACGTTCCATGGCCCGCGACCCATCGACGTGAGCGCGGAGAACGATGTCTGGTGCAGATGATAGACACC
>JAYTKJ010000389.1:0-2683 GCA_043730365.1 Acidobacteriota bacterium
ACATTTCCAGTGCTATTTGTTCAATCCACCTCAGACCGCCCAAGCTCCGCCGCTACTGAAACCTCCCCAGGGGTCGGCTGGGTCGCTAATCAATTACCGTACGTTGCTGAAGTGGCCAATCAAGTGCGCCGCTCACTTGACGACGCGGAGTCCGGAGATAACCCGATCTCGCTCTGCTACCCGAGCGCCAAACTTGCTTGGGAGGTGAAATAGCCTATGCCCGATACTATGCCTACCCCCTGCATCCACCCACTACGACCGGCTACGACGCCCCAACCGCCCACCCGCCGCAAGCATTAGAAAACAAAACCCCATCGCAACCCCGAGCAATCCAGCCTAATCACTCCTCATCCCCCGAATCCTGGTTCGGGACCAGGAGGCCGCAGGTTCGAATCCTGCCGCCCCGACCATCTATCCCACTGCAATTATTTGGACTTTTCGCGGCCGAGTGCCTAGTGCTCTCGGTCGTTTTGCTTTCACGATGCCCAACTCTATGCCCACCCCTCGCTTTCTCGATGACGGCTTTGATTGTGTAAGTCTGCGGATGCACATCGCGGCGCGTGGGGGAGAAATCGCTATGGCCGGGCGAGCGTGTACGGGTCGCGGCCGAGCGCGTCAGTCAGGCGCGGTGGAACGTGTGAAGCTTGAACGGTTCCACCTTGGCGGCTGCTAGTCTAGTGCCTTCTTGTGTTGCTTCAGGGCTTCTCGATGTGGCCGGTGGCCGTCGGCGCGGGGAACACCCATTCGGATGCGGCATCGGTCTGGCGCATGTCAAGCTGCGCGGCCACGCGCTGGGTCATCGGGATCGTACGGCGCGCGTTCTCGGTTCTTGCCGCAGAGGATATGCAACGCGCCATCGCGGACATCCTCCCAGCGCATGCGGAAGCGCTCCGAGGGGCGTAGACCGCAATCGAGGACGATCGTCGTCAAGTCACGGAGCAGGCAGCTTTGCGCCGACGCCGCGGCCAGATAACGGTTCTCTTCGTCGGGGCCGAGGACACGTTCACGATGGTTTTCGCCGCTCAGCATCTCCACCTTACCTTGGGTAACAGCTTCTCGACCTTGCCCCATTCGACGGCGAGCTTCAGCATCCGCCGCAGGACTTCCAGTTGCCGGTTGATGCTGGCGATGGCGAGTCCGGCTTGGCGGCGCTTACGAAAGCGTGGACCGGTTGGCCGAGGATCTTCGGCGGGTAATAAACCGAGAACAAGGGCTCTCCCACGGCGCGCCGGTTTGGAGCCGCCGCCGGGTAGTAGCGGTAGCGGGCGGTCTGGCCATCACCGCTGCGGCCGCCGCCGGATGGCGATGGCTCGTTCCAATGCCGCGACGCGTGAACGTCGAGTCCATGCCGCTATTCCTCGAAGCCCACCGGATCCTGAAAGTACGCGTACCGGGAGAAAGCGGCCATTCGCTTGTTTCAACAGGCGGCGGGCGAGGTTCCCAATTCGGCGCAGATCCAATCGGGTCTGGCGAGGCCTATCTGGGGATTGCCGATCTGGACGTTCCCAGGTTCTACGACTATATGTCGCTGGCCAAAGAGGCGGCCGAGCGCGGTCTCAAGCTGGACGACAAATTGGACGACTTGCATCATTCGCTCGGATCGGCCCTGCTTTTCGGTTCGTGGCAACCGCCGGGGGCGCTGGATTCCTTCACCCGCGCGGTGCAGCTGAACTCCAATCGGGGCCCTTCGCATCGGCTGCGCGCCGACGTGCTCTGCATGTTTGGGCGATTCGAAGAAGCGCAGACTTCCCTGAACACCGTGCAAGCCATGTCTCCGCTCGATACCGAGGTTGGCGCGGCGAGATCTTCGGTCTACATACGATGGCGCTGCTACGCGCAGGCCGAACAAGCAGCGCGCCAGACGCTGGCTGTGGACGCGAACCAACCGATGGCCCGATTGGCGCTGGGCATTGCTTGCCAGCATCAGGGCCGTGCCGCCGAAGCCGAGAAGTTTCTGCGGGGCTTACCGGCGAGCCCTGCGCGGTACCCCGTGTCGTTGGCCCACTTGCTGGCGAGCAACGGGCGCCGTGTCGAGGCGATGGCTATACTTGCCGAAGTCGAACAAACGAGTGCCAGCTTGGTGATCGCGCTGATACATGTCGCAGCCGACGACCACGAGCGGGCTCTGGCGCTGCTGGAACTGTCACTGACCCGGCGGGACATGAACTTACTCTACGTACCGATGGACCCACGCTACGACCCCATCCGCAGCCATCCCAGGTTCACGGCGACATTTGGCAAAGTGGGAATACCGCCGGCCCCGTGAGTGAGCGGGCTCCTACTTACTGACTGGATTCCAGCTTGGAAGTCCGTTTAAGTTCCGTCGCCAGCCAAGCCTCGGCGATACGCTGCTCCCGGCCCACGGTCGCCACCGAAATGCCCAAAGCTTCCGCGGTTTCTTCGACGCTGAATCCACCAAAGAAACGGAGCTCGATTACTTTGCACTTGCGCTCGTCGAACTGCTCAAGGGCATTCAGCTTCCTCGCTGTTTGGTGTGGGTTGCGGGAGAGCGACAGAACGTGCGTTTGGGTGAAGCGCTGTAGCTTCTGCTGCAGGACTTCGCTTCTGCGGCCTTCGCCCCGCTCGAAGGCTCGGTAGGCAGGCGCGCGGTGGTGCCGTCAAGGCCGAGCGAAGCGAGCCCCGCAGGGGTTGCCTTGACGGCTCCGCAGCCTGCCGTATCAAG
>JAYTKJ010000390.1:0-12648 GCA_043730365.1 Acidobacteriota bacterium
GCCATTGTGAAGCGGAACGTCAACCAGGGTCCGGTGGTCATCGACCTCTCGTTTACCAGTGACAAAGTCACCGGCAGCATGAGCATGAATGGCGAGAACAAGCCAGTGAATGCCAACCTCACCGGACCTATATTCGGCGATGGAGCCGGCGCTCAGTTCTCCCTGGCGACACTCCCGCTGGCCGAGGGGTATGCAACCTCCTACCGGAGATTCGACCCCCAGAAAATGAAGGAATCCACGTTTCAACTGGCGGTCTCCGGATCCGAGACAGTGACCGTGCCAGCCGGGTCGTTCGATAGTTTCAAGGTGGAAGTCACACCGGCCGACGGGAGCGCGGGTAAGTCTACGATTTGGATCGATAAACAGACCCGCAAGCCCGTCAAGCTAAGTTCCACGATGCCGCAGATGGGCGGCGCCACGATGACGATGGAGCTGCAATAGCGGCGCTAACGAGCTAGTGTGGTGTCGCGCGTAATTATTGACAACCGCTCGCGGTCACGGCTCCGTTACTGAGCCGCGCGCGCCAGCAAGCGGTCTTCGGACCCCGAGCGAGACTCTCGATCAAGTGGAAAAATTAGCGGCGACACGACACTAGGCGTCCATCATGAAGCCCGCCGTGGGCGTGGAGAAGTTGACCAGATTCGGGAACACCTGGGTCAACTCATTGGCGGGAACGCCAAACCATTGTGCGATGCTGGCGCCGTATTGATCCTGCGAAGTGGTGGGGATCCAGTTGCCGCGATTGCCCGAATCATCGTCTCCGCCCAGCGCCAGGACTGGAAAGCGGCCATAAGTATTGCCGCCCTTCACGCCGCCGCCCAGCGCGAGGCAATGGCCGCCCCATGCGTGATCGGTGCCGGCGCCGTTGTTGGGTTGGAAGGTGCGGCTGAATTCGGACTCGGTGAACTGCATCACGCTGTCCTGTACGCCCAGTTCGCCCATCGCATTGTGAAAAGCTCCCATGCCTTGCGCAAGCTGCGTGAGGAGATTGGCATGGCTGCCCAGCTGGCCGTTGTGCGTGTCGAAGCCGCCGTGAGTAACGAAGAAGATCTGGCGGCGCATGCCGAGTGCGGTGCGGGCCTGGATGATCTTGGCCACCTCGGCCAGTTGTTGGCCCAGCCCGGTGCCGGGAAACTGGCTCACCAAGGCCGGCGAATTGCGCGTGGCGTCTTCGACGAGTTGCGCCACTCGAATCGCGTCGCGCAGCACGGTGTTCGCGGTTTGCAACAACACCGCGCCGGAATCGAACGCCAGCATCTCCTGCAAAGCCGCGGTTCGCGCATCCGAGGCCGGGGTGTGGTCCGAGCCTACGATGCCGAATTCGGTCGAATTGATGGTGGTGGGCAGCGTACTCTGCCCGATCAGCTGCAAGCTGTTGCCGCTAATTGAGACCGAAGGCGGGAAGTTCGAAGGCTGATTGAGCAGGTTGACTCGGTCCGCCACCCGCCCGGCCCATCCGGTGGTGGAGGCCACCAGAGGCGAGGCATTCTGCCATTGCTGCTGCTGGTCCGAATGGGAGAACAGATTGTTGGGCACGGGCACGGTGCGCGCCGTGAACTGCGCACGGGTGGTGGGTTTCACCAGCATCCCGACGTTGTTCACCACGGCGAGCTTGCCGGTGGCGTAAAGCGGGTGAATGGGCTGAAGGCTCGGATGCAAACCGTAAGTCGCGCCGGCCGAGTTGGTGACCGGCAGCAAACTGGCTTGCGGAATCGCTAATCCTTGCCGCACCGTCTGGTAGGGCGTGTAGCCGGCGCCCATCGGCACCACCATGTTGTTGGCGTCATTGCCGCCAAAGAGGAAAATGCACACCATCGCCTTGTAACTCGAGGTGCTCTGCGCGTGGGCGCTTACGAGCCCGAACGGCGCCAGCGCGGCGGCGGAAAACGCCGTCGATAGCAGGCGCCCGCTCTTCAGCATGAACTGGCGGCGCGAATCCATTGGACGTAGCTTGTTGGTCATGATCATGGAAATTCTCCTTACGTTCCTTATCGCTGCACTTGATAGCGTGACTGGGTGCCGATCAGATAGAGCGCGTTGCGCGCCCGCGTATTCTTGTCGGTGGTCGTGCTGATCGCTTTCAGCACGCTGGCCTGCATGTCGGGCTGCAGGTCACCACGCAGCAACGCCTTACCCACGGCCTTGATGAGGATATCGGGGTTCGACGCCAATCCGGCAAAGTGCGCCAGCGGAATCTTCACCGAGCTGCTCAGCGAATTGCCCACCAGGCGATGGACGAAGTTGATGCGGGCCAGCGCCGTGGTGGGGTTGAGAGTCTGAAACTCAGGGGCGTTGGCTCCGTTGGCCGGAATCCGGTAGAGCGGTGAGTAGTAGCTGAACACACTGGGCGAGTAGAACAGCTTCTGTCCCATCAACTCGGTGCTGCTTGCCAGGTTGGGCTCTTCGGTCACGGTAGCGTTCAACGCGCGAGCCAAGCTAGTGGCAAACAGCACCGGCTCACGCAGATGGCTGCCTGCGTCGGCTTCCTGATCCATCAGGATCGCGCGGATCATAGCCTTCATGTCGCCCTTCACCGGCGCGTTAAAGGCCGCCGCAACCCGGCCAACATATTGTGGCGAGGGACTGCTGGTGACCAGCTTCTGGATCATCCTCTGCGCTACGAACGGCGCCAGATTATCGTGATTGAAGATGGCGGCGAGCGCGTCGGTGAGGTCCTGCTCAGCCGATTGGTTCGGCATGAGAATCACTCCGGGCAGAATGGTCTTGGCGGAGACATCGTGGTGCTCCTGAAACGGAGTCATGCGGCCGTAGTAGTAACCCGGGTTCTTCCACTGGGACGCAAAGCCGGCCTGCGGCGGGTAGGTCCAGCCGGTAAACGCCAAACTGAGTTGCTTGACGTGATCCTCGGTGTAGGCCGGCATCGGCTGATTGGACGAATCCAACTTACGCGTGCCATCCGGTTTCAACTGCACCAGGCCAAGCGTGAACAACTGCATGAGCTCCCTGCCGTAGTTTTCGTTCGGCACCAGGTTTTTCGCCGGATTGGGTTTGTCGTTGTTCACCATGTCGAGGTATTCACCCATGGCCGGGCTCAGAGTCACTTCGCGCATCAGCGACTGATAGTTGCCGAAGGCGCTGTTCATCATCAGCCGCTGGAAGGCTACCGTCTGCCAGTAGCGGGGCAGATCAACGCCGCTCACGACGAAAATCTGGCTGAGGGCGAAGGCCACGCGTTGACGAAGTTGATCTTTGCCGAGGACCGCGTTGCGGAAGAAAACCTTCTGCATTGCGCTGAGGCCCTGATCGGTATCGGGCGGGTCCGGGTAGATCGAGAGCGGCTCGCGAAACTGCTCGTCGATCCACGCCTGGCGGCCGATCTCCATCACGCGAGCGATACTGTCAGGCGATGGGCCCCAACTGGCCTGCTCAAGGAAGCGCGCCGCAGCGGCGTAGCTCATCATGCGGCCGGCGGGTTCTACCTCGACGGGAAAATCGGCTGAACGCGCCGCGCCGGGATCCGGATTGATCACGGCGAGACGCGAGTACCCGCCCAGTGGAAACTTCACGTCCGCGGTTACATCGATCCGCACGGGAGAGACAAACTTCGCCGTCACCTCGGTGTCATTGAGCGCCACTCTGGAGGTGGGCGTGAAACCGGTGCCCGTAATGGTGATCGTTCTTCCCGCACCGGCAATCACGGGAGCCGGGCTCACTTGCGTGGGAACGGGCAGCGGATTCTGCAGAGAGATCTTGACGGTGGCCGATTGGCGGGGATCGGCATTGCTGACCGCCCGCAGGTCCACGGCGTTACCTTCGGGCAGCACGGCGGGAGCTTTGTAGAGGCCTTCGGCATCCACGGTACCTAACGCGGCGTTGCCGCCCTTGATCGCGCCCACAAACCACGTCACTGACTTGTCGCTGTGGTTGGCGACGCCGGCTCCGAAATCATAAGACACGCCGCCGCGCAGGGTGCGAGTATCAGGCCACACGTCGACGGCTACGGGCGGTACCACCCGTTCCTGCTTCACGTTGGAACTGGCAGCACCTGGCCCCGGGTTCAGCACCATGACGTTGATCATGGTGGCAGGTACGGCGTTCGTCAGATGCGTGGCCCGCAGTTCGGTGGCGGATACGAAAGTGGTGGGCAGCGTGGTGGCGTCCCATTGAATCGTCGCACCGCGGATGAAACCGGTGCCCTTGAGAATCAGCGTGAATCCGAGACCTTGATTTACGCTGTAGGGCGCCAGTTCGGTGAGGCGAGGAACCGGATTGAGGATCGTGACAACGGCTGAGGCGGACTTGGCCGGGTCGGCCGAACTCACTACTTTTAATGTCACGCGCCCGGCGGCGGGAATGGCGGCCGGCGGCGTGTAGAGCCCGTCGCTGTTGACGGTTCCCACCTGTGCGTTGCCGCCGGCAATGTCATTCACCTTCCAGACCACGGCTTTATTGGTGCTGTTCCCAATGCTGACGTTGAAGTCCTTCGTAGTGCCGAGGCGAACGTCGGCCGCGGTGGGCGAAACGGTCACCGTCACCGGTTGCGTGGCAGCCGTAGCAGCGGCGACAAGAGCGAAAACGAGTAGCGAGCCAAACTTCATCCCAATTCCTCCTGGCGGACTCAAGTACTGAATCAGCAGTATGCGGGAGGAGGTACTTTAAATCTATTGGAGTTAAACCCGATAGGTTTTCGTTAGGATCGATACGCTCGCTGGTGCTGTGATCTGCGTATTGCTAAGTGCCTTTTGACCCTAGCCCCGTGTCGTCAGCAAGCAAATCGCCCAGCCGGTCCAGCCTTCGTTCCCACATCGACCGGTGCTCGGCGATCCATTTTTCGAGGACCGAAAATCCCGTCGTTTCGAGGCGGCAGGTGCGCACCCTGCCGATTTTCTCGGTGCGCACCAAGCGACTGTCTTCAAGCACCTGCAGATGTTGCGCCACCGCGGTCAGAGTCATGTCGAGGGGCATCGCCAATAGCGAAACCGACAGGGGGCCGCGGCTGAGCCTGTCCACAATGTGGCGGCGCGTGGGGTCCCCGAGTGCGTGAAACACCCGGTCTATGCTGACCTTTGACTTGGGCATTGTGGTACGCCGGCTTAGGAAAACGACAGTTCCTTCGCCAGTCCATCGAACAACGAGCGCCACCCAGCTTCCCGGATTTGAGGACCATCGGCGCCCTCGTAGAATGCTCCCTGATGCGTGCAGACCAGGGCCGTTCCCTCGTTCGTTGGCAAGAGTTCAATCGTAACCAGCGTGGTCGAAATCCGCCTGCCGCCGAAGCTCATCGAGGATGCGGTGACGACGCGGCGGTTGGGCACGATGTCGTGATAACTTCCCTCGTTGGCGATGACCAGGCCCTTGAACGGCGTGCCCTCCTTAAAGCGATACTGCAGCCGCTCAGCGCCTCCGACGCGAAAGTCCATCGCAAACTCCTCCACCTCGTGGCTTGCGCCTTCGGCAAACCAGCGGCGCTGGCGGGCTGGATCGGCAAAAGCGGCGAACACAGTGTCCGGTGATTTCGCATAGCGGCGCTCGATGACGAAGGTGTTGTGAATAACGGGTCGTTCTTCCATGAGTAATCCTCGCTGCGTGCAAATACTGAAGTTTGTACTTCAGTATTGACCCAGGCGAAACAATTGTCAAGCAGAAACTTCAGTATTCCCCTACGAATCAACCGCGGCGCTGGCGGAACCTTGCCCTCATCCCTTCACACAAACAACCTGCCGCAGCGTATGGACAATCTCCACCAAGTCCGTTTGCGCCGCCATCACTGCGTCGATCGATTTGTAGGCCGCCGGAGTTTCGTCAATCACCTCGGCATCTTTCCGGCACTCCACGCCTTCAGTCATCTTCATGTGGTCCTCAACCGTAAACCGCCGCTTGGCTTCGTTACGCGACATCGCCCGCCCGGCGCCGTGACTACAGCTACAGAAGCTCTCGCGGTTGCCCTTGCCGCGAACGATATAGGAACGCGCCCCCATGCTCCCGGGAATGATCCCCATGTCGCCCTCGCGCGCCCGCACCGCGCCCTTGCGCGTGATCAGCACGTTCTCGCCGAAATGCGATTCGCGCGCGACGTAATTGTGATGGCAGTTGATCGCTTTCAACTCGGCGCCGAACGGACGGAGGTGGCCGGAACCGCGCACCGCTCCCACGACCCTTTCCATCATCAGGTCGCGGTTGCGCCGAGCGTAGTCCTGCGCCCATTCCACGGCCTCGACATAGTCGTTGAAGTGATCCGTGTGTTCGGGGAAATAGGCCAGATCGACGTCCGGAAGATTGATGAAGAATCTCCGCATGTCCTGCCGCGCCAGGTCGATGAAATATGAACCCATGCGGTTGCCGACCCCGCGCGAACCACTGTGCAGCATGAACCAGACCATCTCGGACTCGTCCAGGCAGACCTCGATAAAGTGATTGCCGGTGCCGAGCGTACCCAGGTGATTGGCGTGATTACCGCGATCGAGCTTCGGGTGCTTGGCCATGATCGCGTCGTAGCGCGGCTTCAGTTCGGCGCCCCAGACATCCTGATTCCGCAAGGGGATATCGTGCCAGGCGCCGCGGTCCCCTGCCCCACCATGATTGGTGCGCCCGTGCGGCACTGCCGCTTCAATCGCGGCGCGAATGCCCTTCAAATTGTCCGGGAGATCGCGCGCATTCAAGTCCGTTTGCACGGCCATCATGCCGCAACCGATGTCCACGCCCACGGCGGCCGGGATGATCGCTCCCTTGGTTGGAATCACGCTGCCGACCGTGGCGCCCACGCCCCAATGCACGTCCGGCATCGCCGCGATCCACTTGAAGATGAACGGGAGTTGAGCGGCGTTGATTAGCTGTTGTCGAGCCTGATCCTCCACCGGGACGCCCTCGGTCCAAGCCTTGATCGGCACACCTTTTTCGGAGTCGATGATGTTGTAGCTGGGTGTTGCTGCCATCTTCAACTCCTCCCAGCTTACTGGCGGCGGCTACCAGGACAGGCGCAATCCCAATCGGAACTGACGCTGATCCGGCAAAGCGCTGGTGACCCTCATGAAGTTCGCCCCGCTGATGTTAGCGTTCGGGCTGTTGAAATGCGGCGTATTGGTGGCATTCGCTGCTTCGCTGCGGAATTCGAGGGTGACCTTCTCGGTGATCACGAACTTGCGAAAGAGGCCGAGATCGAGGTTCACAACGCCAGGCCCCCGCAACAGATTCCGTCCGCTGGTGCCGAACCGGACGCCGGTGGGCGCCGCAAAAGCCGCCGGATCGAAGAACGGGCTGGCCACGCCAATGCCCCCTAATTTCTCCACCACCGGCTTCACTTGGTCCGCCGTCTGCGTGTTGCCCGGAGCGTTCAAAGCGCCCGCGGCTGCGCCCACCGTGAACGGGCGGCCCATGAAGGAGGCGAAAACGCCATTCACCTGCCATCCACCGAGCACCCATTTTGACACCCCGGAGCTCGCATACTTCTTGCCTTTACCGGCCGGCAATTCGTAGACAAAACCCATTTGCATGATGCGCGGAATATTGAAGCCTGACTGAGCGCGGTTGCGGCCGAAGACCGGCGCCCAGTTCCAGGCGATGGTGCCGGTCCAGCCGTCCTCGTCGGTCTGATTGATCGACTTGGAATACGTGAAAGCGCCCTTCAGCATGAGGCCGTCGGCCGCGCGCCGGTTCACCGCGACCTGCAGCGCATGGTAGTTGGCGTTGAGGTAGCCGTCCCACGCCCACGTATCCACGGTGCGTCCGAACCGCTGGGCGAGGGGGCGGCCGGCGGTACCTGCGCCCGGAGCCGCCGCGTTGATCTCGTAGTCGCCAAAGCTGTGCACGGTGCGTGTGCCGACATAGCCAACGGATACGACGGTCTGGCCCGGCAGTTGACGCTCGAGCATAAAATTCCACGACTGGACGTAGCCGCGCGTCAACTCCGAATCCGGAATGAACCGCATCTGCGCCGTGCGCGGAAGTTGCACGCGACCCGAACTGGTGTCAGGCAGGTTGATCTCAGGAATCCCCTGCTCGATCGTGCGGACAAACGAAAAAGAGTTGGCCGAGTTGAAACTGCTAGCGAAGATGAGCGGGAAAAAGCCGCGTAGCGGGCGCGCCATTGGCATGGGATTGTAGGTGAGACCATAGCCGCTCCGGATCACCGTTTTTTCGTTGAGTCGGTAGGCGAAGCCGAAACGCGGCGCGAACATCTTCTTGCCGGTGTGGACTCCAACACCTTTGGGGATGTTGCCGACGCCGCCCAGCGTCACTTCGTTGGTTTGGGGATCGTAGCCTTCGATGCCGCCGCGGCCGGACCGCGTCTGCAATGGATAAAGCTCATAGCGCACGCCCGCCGAAATCGTGAGTTTCTGCGACACCTGCCAGCGATCTCGCACGTAAATCCCAGACTGGTTGTTGTAGGCCGTCATGATCTCGAATTGCTCGGACCTCCGCATCGTCTCGGGCAGTCCCAGCAGATAAGCGGCGTACGAATTGTACTGGGTGAGGTTCGCGCCCGGGATGGAGGTAATCCCTTGCGTGAACAGCAGCGCCCCTTGTGGCCCACCGTTGCCGCCGCCATCGGGCGAATAATGATTCAACACGTGACGCACGGCTTCAACTCCAAAGCGGATGTCGTGCTTGGGGCGTGACAGTGAAAAATTGTGGCTCGTGGTGAACGAAGTATCGTGCATGAAAAACGGGCGGGTATCGGTGTCGCTCAAGTGATTCGTATAGCCGGCGATGCTGAGCACCGGCGCGCCGCTGGCTCGCACATCCCGGCCGTTGGTGCCCGGGATGCCGTAGACTTGGCGACCGAGATCGGAGCCGTAGCCGAGGCCCGTCACCGCTTGCCCTTGGCGGGTCCAGCCAAAGATTCCGTCATAGAGGAAGGTCGGCGAAAGAATATAGGTGGTGCCCGCGGTGGCTACCTGAGTACGCAGTTGGCCGTCGCCGATACTGGATCCCGCCGGACATAACGGAGCGCCGCCGCCAGCGCCAAAAGCCGGCGCGCAAGACACCACGGCATTCATCATCGAATACTTACCCCAGACCGAGTGATTGACACTGCGATTCCAGTTGATTTTGGTGTCGTAATGATTCTTGTCCATGCGCTGTGAACCATTGGCGAGGAAGTTGGACCCCGTGCCCCCTTGAGTCGGCAAGGGAATCAGATCCTGAATCTTGCGGACAACCGCGCTTTGGCGGCTGGCCGGAATGATATTGCCGGCAAACGGCGTGCGCCCGGCGCCGGTGGGTGCCCCGGTAGCGGGGTCGTAGAGAGCGGCATTGGCGTAGCGTGAGAAATCTCCCGCCTTCTGATCGGCAGTGGGCACAGTGAGCAGTTGCGTGGCGCCGAGGCGTTCGTGCGTAGCTTCCCATCCAAAAAAGTAGAAGAGCTTGTTCTTCACAGCCGGGCCACCCGCCGTCAAGCCAAAAATATTGTTGATGTTTTTGGGCTTGGCACTGGTGTTGAAGAAGTTCTTGGCCTGGAGGGCCGCGGTGTCATTGAGGGCCCACGCCGAGCCGTGCAACGTGTTGGTGCCGGACTTGGTGATAACGGTGATCGCCGCGCCCCCCGCCATGCCCTGCTCGGCGTCGAAGCTGTTGGTTGACACATTGACCGTTTCGATCGTTTCGGCGGGTGGCACGTAGGCGGCGTGACTCGGCAACCAAAGGAACACGCTTAGAGCGCCGTCAATGCGCGTGGCGTTGTTGTTGCGGTTCACCCCGTTCACGTTGGTTTCCAGCGCGCGGCCCGGAGCCGCTTGAATCGAATTCTGCAAACGGCCCGGCGTGGCTCCCGGCACCAGATTGATGAGGCTCTGGTAGTTGCGGTAACGCGGCAGCGGCAGGTTAATCACTTCCTTGGCCCCGAGTTCGGTGTGAAGATCGGCCTTGTCGGTTTGCAGCGCCACCTGTCCGGCCTGCACCACGATGGACTCGGTCACCTGTCCCAACTCGAGCGTAGCGTCCTCGCGCCGAACAGCATTCACCGAGATTGGCAAGCCGCGCCTGGTCACCGGGCGGAACCCGTTCGCCGTGATCGTCAGATCATAGTTGCCGGGCGTGAGATTGGAAAACGTGTAGCTGCCAACCTCGTTGGTCTGCGCCGAGGTTTCCTGGGCGGTACCCGTGTTGCGCGCCGTCACCTTGGAGCGGGGCACGACGGCCCCACCGCTATCGGTAACGGTGCCGGTCAATGAGCCGTAGAGAACCTGCGCGGAAGCCGGGGCCACCGCAAGCAACAGCGCGACCAAGCCTGACAAGCATTTCATTTGCAACTACCCCTTGGTGAGTTAGGATACACCTTCCCGCGCTTGTCGATCAAGGAGTGTGAAACGGTGAGCCCTAAGTTTTAGGTTCGGCCGTTCGTCATTCAGCCTGTCCGACGGTTTGTTGGGGCCGAACCTCGACCGGATAGCCGCACGATACCCAGTTTTCCAGGCCGCCTTCGAGAGGGAACACGCGTTCGATGCCGCGCTTCTTTAGCGCTAGTGCGACCCGGGCACTCGTGGTCTCGTTCGGGCAGGTCCCGTAGAGCACAACATCGCGGTCGCGGGGTATTTCGCTGTGCCGCGCCTCGAACTCTTCCGGATCTATGCGAATCGCCCCGGGCAGAGTCTGCCGGGTCACATCATAGGCGATGGCGGTCCGCAGATCCACAATCCGGAGCGCGTCGCCGGAATCCAAGCGCGTCCGCAGCGCCTGGGGTGTCAGTCGCCGGGTACGCAGCGAATGAGTGGTGCGGCGCTTTTGGAAAATACGCCAAGCCCAATACGCGAGGATCGCCCCAACTACGAAGGGAATGGCGGCGCTGCCCAGCGCGCTAAACCAACCTACGACGCGATCCAGCTGATTGTGAAGCGCATAGCCCAGGCCAACTATGACCACGTTGTAGAGGAGGCTGCCGAGGCTATCGAAAACGAGGAATGGCGCGACGGGCATGTGGAGAGCGCCAGCCACCGGCGCGGCAAACAGTGCCAGACCCGGCACGAACTTCGCCACCACCAAAGCCTTCCAGCCGAGCCGCTGAAACGACGACTCCGTCTTGCGAATGCATGTATCGGGGGCCAACGAGAACGAACAGAGTGCCCGCATCAGCGGGCCACCACGCCAACGGCCGCCCTGATAGAGCACCGCGTCGCCTGCCACCGTACCTGCCCAAGCCGCCGCCAGAACTCCTGCGAAGCTGAGCTGTCCTTGCCCGGCTACGGCGCCGGCGGCCAGCAGAATCGCAATCGCCGGCACCGGTGTGCCGAATTGATCGACGAAGGCTACCGCTAGCACAATCCAGTAACCATGGGCGGCGATCAGTCCAACGAAGTCCACCGATACTCCCTTTTCGGCCGGGTCGTTCTTTGACCCTGCCCTAGTGCCAGGCCCAGACTTACTTCCGGCTCACAGCGCACAGCCTTGATGCAACGCCTGCCAGAGGTAAGCGAATGCAACTGGTGGAGATTGGTTCGCATTGCCGCGGCGCGATCTTTCTGGACGGTGCGCGACTGGTGACGCCGGCCTTGCAGGCTGCCATCGAGCGTGCCAGCCATACGCACGACGGATTCTATTTCGGCCGCTACGATGTGCGCGCGTCGAGCGTCGAGGAATTGCAGGCGGGCCGTTTTAAGATCATCGAACTAAATGGTGTTTCCGCCGAAGCGACGCATATCTATGACCCCGCCGTTAGCTTGTGGGAGGCCTATCGCACGCTGTTTCAGATGTGGCGCGTAGCGTTCGAGATTGGCGCAGCCAACCGCGACCTGGGCCATGCCCCATTGTCTTTGGCCGAACTGAAAAGGCTGATCTTACGGCGGAGGCAAAACGGCGCTGCCCCTCGGAACAAGGCCTAGCCGCACGCAGTTCCTCAGGACGAAACACAAACCCGAATCAAAGCTGGGCGGCCGTTACCTGTGGGGACCATTCGCAGGAAATCTTCGGCGCCATCGCGATTCGCAAGTGCTACGACGCAGCCGTCAACGGAGTCTATGCCTACCGGAAATCTCGAACTGCATGAAGCTTGTCTGCCAGCCTTCAGTTCCTACGTTTGGCTGTTACTTACCGCTCTCCGCCTGTTGGCCGCCGTCGCCTCGGCAACCGCCAAATCCCGAGCCGCCCTCCAGTTGGAGAACCTCGCGGTTCGGCACCAACTCGCGTCCTGCGTCGTTCGGTCAAGAAGCCGAAGCTGGCCACCCCGGATCGGCCTGTGGGGTTGGCTGTCCGGAGTCTGGCATTCCGCTCTGGTGATCGTCAAGCCCGCCACGGTCATTGCCTGGCATCGGCGGGGCTTCGGCCGCTCTGGGGTGCTCCTCGCATCCACGGCGAGTTGTTGAAGAGCCGGCATCGACATCGGCCAGACCAGCGCCGGCAACTACATGGTCCGGCTCCGCCAGCTTCCCTCTCAGACTTGGCGAACCTTCCTCGACAATCACATTAAGTCATTGGTCTCAGTCGATTTCTTCACGGTGCCCAAGTTTGGCTTCCAGATCCTCTAAGGCGCTGCTAAACAATAACCTGTACAACACAGACGTTGTAGGTTATGTTTTATAGAGTGGCGAACGTTAGGCAAGACCGGGTTGCTCGTCCAGCGTCTGGCGAGAAGACATGGATGCGAGTCCTGGGAACATTGAATGAGTACCAGTCGCGGCTGTTCGTAGCCGAGAAGGCGCTGCAACTGGGACGGGGCGGCATTAGCTACCTGTCGCGCCTGACTGGGATGTCGCGGGT
>JAYTKJ010000391.1:0-1758 GCA_043730365.1 Acidobacteriota bacterium
CGAGTTCGTCCGGCAGGCCATTCGACGCGCCGTGACGCGCACCCATTTGAACGCCTCCGGTCAGCTGGCCGCCTTTCTATTCGATCCAGCGCTTGAGCAGACTCTGGAAGCCTCACTGGAACACGCCGAGACCGGGTCGCAACTAAACCTTGCTCCCACTCGGATTCGAGAACTGGTTGATCGAATCACCCGTCTGGCCGGGCCGGCAGATTCCGGGGCTGTGCTCTTGACCAGTTCGCCGCTCCGGTACTTCGTGCGCCAGCTTATTGAACCGTCGCTTCGCAACCTGCAGGTTCTGGCCCATGCCGAAGTGCCGCCAGGCGTCAAGGTCCTGTCGATGGGAGTCGTTCAATGATGAGTGGCCCGATGACGTTTGCCACAAGCGATGGTCTGGTTCAGAAAGGATTTTTGCCTTGCGATTAAAATCGTATTTTTCCGACACCGTCGAGGCAGCCATGAATCTGGCGGCCCGAGAGTTGGGCGAAGACGCGCTGCTCGTCTACTCAAGAGAGGCCTCGTCTGAAACCAACTATCTGGGCAAGTATGAGGTTGTGTTTGCGGCTGGGCAACCGGAAACCGTGTCCGACCGCCTGACATCGGTACCAGAAGCCGCCTTGATGGATGCGGCCCCGGCCGTGCAACGCGGGCACGTCACGCAGCTGGTGAGCGAACAGTTTGGTTCGGCCTCTTCGGCGTTGGCCGATCTAAGAAACGAGATCGGCTCTCTTCGGCAGGATGTCGCCGCGCATCGCCGTTGTCTGGAAGACTTCGTGACCTCGGCAGACCGGCGAGCGTGGCGCCTCTTGGCCGATTGGGGCGAGGAACCGGGTCTGCTGCCTGGGGTGGCCTTGGCGGGCCGGCTGCTGCAGGCGGACATGGATCCGGAGCACGTGCTCGAGGTGATTGAATGCGTGCGGGACTCGGTTCGCGCCGCCGGCGGCGGCCAAGAGGACCGCGAGGGCGGCGAACGTTGGAGGAGTCCGCTTCAGCGGGAACTTGTCGATAGGCGGGTTTCCGATGCCACGCTCGGCCAACCTGGACGCCGGCCAGCAGTGATGTTGACCGGCCCTCCGGGCTCCGGCAAGACCACCGTTGCCATGCAATTGGCGGCCCACGCGATTGGCCGGAATCTGGAGCCTCGGATCATTGCCTTCGAGCCCGGACGCCTGACCGCCGCCCAGGCACTACGCTCGTATGCCGCCGTCCTGGGAGCCCCCTTTGAATTGGCCCGCCGCGCCGACCATCTGGCCAATCTGCTGGCGACTCGGGGCGAAGATACTTTGACCATCATTGATGGCCCGGGTGTCGGGCCGGCCTGTGACGATGGAGCGGCGCAATTGGCCGCCTTTTCCAGCAATCCGCCGATTGGCGTTGAAACTTGGCTGGTGTTGCCGGCCGCGTTGCGGTCCTCGGACCTGAGGCTGCTCGTAGAGCGCTTTGGCGTATATCGCCCCCGGCGCCTCGTTTTCAGCCGAACAGCCGAAACCAATCATTGGGGAGCCGTTTGGTCCGCCGCGGAATGGTCCGGACTACCCATGGCGTTTTTCTGCAACGGACCGCGAATCCCAGAAGACTTGAAAGCAGCCAGTAGCGACACGCTCGCCGCGAATCTCCTAGGGGGCCAAGGCGCTCGCGCGGACCGAAGGCCGTTAGCCGAGCGGGCCGGTGCGAGCGGGCGAGGCTGATCATGCCAACACACATGGAGGAGCAGCAGGCGATGCAGACATATGAGCGGGCGACAGGGGCCGCCAGTGAAGA
>JAYTKJ010000392.1:0-7891 GCA_043730365.1 Acidobacteriota bacterium
TTCCGGATCGATCGCCACCAGCGCGGCCTGCAATTCGGGCCAACCTTTGGCGGCCGTTCGTCCGCGTTTGATCTGGATCTGATCCACTTCCTTGAGACCCGCCGCCATAGCCTCGCCAGCGGCGCGCTGCAGGTTCACATCGATCGTGGTGTAGACGCCGTAGCTGTTGGCTTGGAAATCGTGCTCACCCAGATTGGCCTGTAGATAGTCGTTAATCAGGTCTACAAAATACGGCGCATCCTCGGACCCGCTGTAGCCAAGCTTGACTCCGACAGGTTCCTCAATCGCCTGCTGGTATTCGGTGGCCGAGATGAATCCGTTGTCGCGCATCATCAGCAAGATGATGTTGCGACGTTTCTTGGCCCGCTCCGGATTCCGGAACGGATTGAACAGACTTGGCCCTTGCGGCAATCCGGCGAGCAGCGCCGCCTCGGTCAGAGTCAGCTTGCGCAGATCTTTGCCGAAAAACGCCTGCGCCCCCTCGCCGAAACCCTGAATGTTAAAGCTGCCCACGCGCCCGATCGGAATCTGGTTGCAGTAGTGCTCGAAGATCTCTTCCTTGGTCAGCTTCCGTTCCAGGTGGAGCGTCATGAACGTCTCCGGGATCTTGCGCCGCCAACTGCGTTCCTTGCTCAGGAGCAACTCGCGCGCCAGTTGCATCGACAGCGTGGAGGCGCCCTGGGAGTTGGAGCCGGTCTTGAGATCTACATACACAGACTTGGCGATGCGCAATGGATCGAACCCGGCGTGCTGAAAGAAGCGCTTGTCCTCGGCCGACAGCACCGCGTTGCGCAGGATGGGCGGGATATCGGCAAACTTGACGATCCGCCTCTTTTCCCGGTTGCGGTCAAACAAGTTGGTGACCAACGCCGGCTCCAGTGAGAACCGCGTCCGCTCGGTGTTGTCCTTGAGTGATAGAATTCGCTCCACCTTGCCACCGGCGATGGTTACCGCATGTGCTTCGGGCTGAAAATAGGAATCGATCCCCGGGTAGACTTCGATGCCGCCGCCGTCCACCTGGTACCTGCCCACTCGATTTTCGCGCGCTGTACTATAGCCGGCGGCGACCAGGGCATTGGCAATCTGCTCGGAGGTGATCTTGTCTCCCACCGACAACGTTTGCGGCATCGCAAACAGGCGCGAGGTATTCGAGTAGGCTCCGCGGGCTAGCTTATCGTCTACCAGCCCGGCGTAGTAGTTGTAGAAGTAAAGGAAGGTAGAGAGTCCGCCGAGGAAAATAGACCCGCCCACGATTGTGAAGACCTTACCGGCAGGGTGAGCCCAAAAGTGGGCCAGGGAAAGGCGCAAAGCCGTAAATATGTTAGAAACCGTGGCGGGTTTTGCTTGGCGACGGCTCACAGGTTACCCTTAAGGCTATTATCTCATGGAGAAGCAATCCACGTGGTCGCTGCTCGGCGAGGCGATCCGCGGATCACACCGCAATTTCACGGAAGGCTCGCTCGGTCAGGCCATTCTCCTGTTGGCCGTGCCCATGGTCCTTGAAATGGCCATGGAGAGCATCTTTGCTGTCTGCGACGTCTTCTTTGTCGGCCGCCTCGGCTCGGACGCCGTAGCGACAGTCGGGCTGACCGAGTCCATCATGACGTTGGTCTACACCACTGGGATCGGTCTGGGCATCGGCGCCATGGCCACGGTGGCACGGCGTATTGGCGAGCAGGACCCGGATGGCGCTGCCCACGCCGCCGCTCAGGCGCTCTATATCGGCGCGGCCGCTTCTCTGATCATGGGTACTCTCGGCGCGGCGTTTGGGCCGCAGTTGCTCGGCCTGATGGGGGCATCCCCCTCCGTGATCGCCTCCGGATCGGCCTTTGCCCGCATCATGTTTGGGGGCTGCGGCGTGGTGATCTTCCTGTTCCTCATTAATTCAATCTTTCGCGGCGCCGGTAATGCGGCGATTGCGATGCGGGTGCTTTGGCTGGCTAATTCCCTCAACATAGTCCTGGGGCCCTGTTTGATCTTCGGCCTGGGTCCCTTTCCCGAACTGGGCGTCACGGGCGCGGCGGTGGCCACCACATGCGGACGCGGGATCGGCGCGCTCTATGCGCTCTCGCACCTGCTTCGGCCCGGCTCACGGTTGCATGTTCAGGCGCGGCATCTCACGCCGGATTTGGCCGCGATGCGGCGCATGCTTAGCCTGTGCTCGTCCAGTATTGTCCAATTGTTCATTGGCATGGCGAGTTGGGTGTTTCTCACCCGGGTTGTCTCCGGCTTTGGAAGCCAGGCGGTGGCTGGCCACACCATCGGCATTCGTATGATTCTTTTTGCGCTGCTTCCGTCAATGGGCATGGGCAACGCCGCGGCGACGCTGGTGGGCCAGTCGCTGGGCGCCGGCAAACCGGAACGGGCCGAGTCCGCCGTTTGGCGCGCGGGTTTTTACAACTTCATTTTCCTGGGTCTGGTCGGCGTGGTATTCGCCCTGATTCCGGAGACCCTGGCGGGCATATTTACGGCAGACCCCATCGTGCTGGGCTACGCTGCCGCCAGCCTCCGCACGATTGCCTTTGGGTTTCCGTTTTACGCGTACGGAATGGTGATTTCCCAGTCCTTCAACGGCGCCGGCGATACGCGCACGCCCACGCTGCTCAACCTGTTTTGTTTTTGGCTATTTGAACTACCGCTGGCTTGGTTATTGGCTTACCAATTCAACATGGGGCCGCGCGGGGTGTTTTGGGCCATGATGATCGCTTTTTCCGTCTTCGCACTCGCTGCGGCGATCGTGTTCCGGAAGGGGCACTGGAAGACTCAGAGGGTCTAGCGGCGGGTCTCCTCAAGCTCATTGAGCTCTTTCCACATGTCGTCGATCGGCTTCCACTTGACCAATTCAGGGCTAGCCAAATGCAACTCCGGGACTCGCAGCGTTCCGTGGCCGAACAGGCAGATGTATTCGGTGCGCGGCCGGCCGAGTAGAATCTGATCCCATTCACCGCTGGATACCGGCATTCTCAAGCGCCTGAGGCAGGCGCGGCAGCGATAGCGCTGGTCCAGAACGGCCAAATAGACCAGCCCCACGGCCACCAGCCAGAGCGCCATCATCGCAGCGGTATAGCCAAGATGGGTTCCAAAAGGATTCAACTTGACCATGTGCCTTTGTATGAAGACCGGCTCAGGCCGCGGCTGCCAAACAAAGGCCAGCCCGATCCATAGCCCCCAGAGCAACGCTCCGATGGCCATGAGCTTAGCCGCCAAGAAGCTCCAATACTTCACAAGATGCCTCCGATCAAGTTGACTCTCCCGCACCCGACAACGTTTCCGAAAATCCGGCCCTTAGCTTCGGCCGAGGCTCTTGAGCAAAAACCAGACGTTGGCCGGGCGCTCAGCTAGCCGCCGCATGAAGTACGGAAACCACGCCTCGCCGTAGGGAACATACACCCGCAGCCGAAATCCCTGGCGCACCAGTTCACGTTGGCGATCTCGCCGAATTCCGTACAGCATCTGGAATTCAAAACGGCTCGCATCGATACCGCCGCTCTTCACCAACTCCAACGCCTCTCCGATCATCGCCTCATCATGCGTGGCTAGCGCTGGATAAGTACCGCCATCCAGCAGACGTGCCATCAGACGCCGATAGTTACCGTCCACTTCGTTCCGATCCGCCACCGCTAGTTCCGGAGGCTCCAGATACGCCCCTTTACATAGACGCACGGGTATCCCGTTTCGACTGAGATCTTCTATATCTGTTTCACTGCGGAACAGGTAGGCCTGAATCACGGCACGCACATTGCCGAACTGCCGGTGAAGCTCACGCACGATATGGAGTGTTCGCGCCGTATAGACGGTTGACTCCATGTCTATCTCTATACGTCTATCGGTCTGCCGGGCGGCGGCCGCTAGGGTATTAACCAGCCGGCGGCACTCAGATTCACTGACGTCGAGGCCGAACTGGGTGAGTTTGATGGAGATGGTGGTTTGATCGAGCCGCTCAGCCTGGAGACGCCTGACGGCCTCCAGCGAACTGCTCAGAGACGCCTCCGCCTGCGCCAGCGAGGTGACATTTTCGCCCAGATGGTCCAGCGAGGACAGCAGGCCTTGGGAATCCAGGCTCCGGGCGACGGCAATGGCGTCGTCCAGGGTCTGCCCGGCCACGAAACGCCGGACGCGACGAGCGGCTATGGGAGAGGCCTCGGCCCAACGACGCAGCCACTGTTGCCTGGCCAGAAACAGCAGGGGCCCACGGGTGAGCAAGTTTCTCCCTCCTGGTCCTATTGTACGGGCAGATTGAAGGGGCAGAAATGAAAAGCGCCGGAAGCCTCGCGAGAAAGCTTCCGGCGCCTGGGGCTTGGAATGTGCCGGCGTTTTCTAGCGGCGGCGGCGAAGGGCCAGCGCGAGCAGCGCCGGGGCGGCCATCAGCAGGGTGGACGGTTCCGGGGTCGTCACCACATCGGCCGTTCCGGAGATCTCCACACGGAAGCCGGTAGGATTGAGAGGAGGGCCCACGGCGTTTACCACGTCGAATTGGAGCGTATTTACTCCAGCGTTGAACCACGCGGCGTTAGTGACCGCGAAAAGGCTGCTGAAAGCGCCGAACCCCGAATTCGTGAAACCGACAACGTTGCCGTTCAGGCGAACCGCGGTAATGTCATTGTCCACGGCGGCGCGGAAGTTCAACTGGGCGGTACCGGCGTTAAGGCCAGCCAGGCTGAAGGTAGTCTGGTATGTATACGTTCCCGCCGCGTGTTCGTCCACTGATCCACCGCCCGGCTGAACCCAGCTCGATGTCGCCGAATTGGCCAGCCAAGGACCAATCGGGAAACCATCAACCACAGTCACAAAGGCCGAGCCCGCCGGCGAACTAATCGTCCAATTGGGGTCCACCGCGCCGGGCGCGGCCAAGCCCGTGTTATTGATCACGATCGGGGCCGCCCCAAGGGCGCCCGCTGCCATTAGAATTGCAATCAGTCTAGTCTTCATATGCTCTCCTCCTCCTCCAGACTAGACCAGGCATAGTTGCGGTTCTACTGGATGTTACCCCCTAACTAGTGGCCCATTACCCTTAGGGGGTTTTGGCGAAAGCACCTAGATGGCCGCCTCCAGCGGCCAGCTTAGCTCCGTACAAAGCAGCTTCCCCCCGGGACCGAAGGCCTGGGCCAAGAGCTTCAGACACGACAACGCCGGAAACCGCTTTCGGCCTCCGGCGTTGTCGAGCGACCGTCGCTTGAAAGTTACTGCCCGATCGTGAACGAGCTTAAATCCGGCATCTTGAGCTTGGCTATCTCTTCAATCTGGTTCATCGTGATCTTGCCCACCTTGTTGCGGTTCGGTTCGGCATCTTGGCGTTGAACGCTTTGCAGAACTCCATGATGTTGAGATAGCATCGACGGACCACTACGATGTGAAATGCGGTTCTATCACGTGGAAGATCCTGTCCAACACCTCCATTGGATGCATCGCCGGAAACGGGATGTGCACATGTTCGAACCCCGGGTGCATGTGTGATCTGGGCATATGCATTGGGTCATACTCTGCTTTTGGAGTATTCAAGTCGATTCGAATGAATCGCAGCCCGCTGGATTGAATCAGATTCAGATGGAACCGGTAGGCTAAGAGCCGGCTGTGCGAGCCGTCGACCCGGAGCGTGATGCCGAACGACAACTGCGCTCCCGATCTGAAAATGAGGCAGTTTTCACAGGGGGCGCGAAATATCGTAGGGCCCACGTTGATCTGGGTGTGACCCTCGGCGGTCTCGAGTTGCGACAGCGACCGGGCTCCTTTGGTGAGCCTTCCCCGGTCCGTCATCCGCTGCAAGTAGAATCGAAGCTCACCGAAGAATTGCTGAGTTGGAGGAAGATCGATCCCATCAAGCTCCACCGCGACTCTTGCCTCGCGCGACCTCGCCGCCCCATGCGGGTCCCAGGCCTTACCTGACAAGGTCGCCTCGCCCAAGTAGGATGAGCCACTCAACGAACTGGGGCTCCGGCGATAGGGCGCCAGCACTCGCTTCGCTTAGTATTTCGTCGTCGCTCTTGCCGTAGTGATCCCGCAACTGTTGTAAGCGCACATCGATTTCGCCGGGCAACATTCGTGCCGCGTCAGGTGCCCAGATAAAGACGTTGGCTCCGATTATGCTGCGCAGGTTAGGAGCTCGGTCAAGCAGCCGGGCAGCGGTTTCCAAATCCACGGCGAATATCACAAAGGCACCGGTTTCCAGTCTGCTGCGATTGATGTCGAGAGCGGAAAAATCGTGATCGCTCCATTTCTCAAGCCCGGAAATCACGACGACGGGCTCAGCGGCCGTCCGAACTCTTTCGAGGACGTTGTCGAGGCCGCCCTCGTCCTTTTCGATCGCTAACAGGGCGGAACCCGTCTGAATGCTGAGTTCTTGTCGAAGATCCTCGACCACGCTCCGATCTTCGCGAGGTACCAGGAGGACGCAGAACGCGACCGGTTCAACGTCTATCAGGCGGACGAGGTCAAAGGTAGAAGCCGACTTGATCATTTGGTCGCCCGGTCATGGTCAGAGCAGGGGCGCGAGTGCTGGATGAACCTCATATCGCGAGCCAGGTTGTTCGAGCACACGCCGGGTGATTAGAAGTTCCATGCTGACCGCGTCGGACGGAGCAAAGCCGGCCCCTTTCACAACTTTCCGCAAAATATCTATCTGATCGGTGCCGAGTCCCAGGAGGTAACTGTTTCCTAGCTGCTGAACTGCCTTGTCCACATCCAGGTTTGTCACTGCGTCGGCATCATTCAAGTAGGCACTTTCGGCCGTGCTTCTCGCGAGAGAGATAAGATCCCGAAGTACTCCCCCCGAGGACAGGCAGAGTTGCCACATCTGCTGTTCGGACATCAGTTCGCCGGCTCCGCGCAGTAGCAGAACATCCAACAGAAATGGCGAGTCTGTTGGACTCGTTATCGCGGTGGCTAGGTAGTGGACTCCATCGAAATAATCTTGGACGACCCGTCCCTGACCGTACATGACCGACAGGGGTCCCGCCGCCAGTACCGATATCTGGATGGGCCGCAGAGCGCGAAGGTCTTGCTCGACGATGGACCAAAATTGCTCGGCCTTACCGAGGCGGTCAAGGCCATCGAAAATCGCGACGACATCTTTTCCCTGCGCCTTCAGGAAAGCGTTTAGCACGCCGACTGATTTTGCCAATTCCTCCACGTCTCGCTTCAGCGCGGGGAACGGCGGTTTAAGCTTGCCTGGCACGTGTCGCCTTGGTCCAAGGAGGTTACTCAATTCGATGACGGGCAACTTGAATTCGAAAGCTTGGAGTTCCGCGTAGCCATATGCGGCTTTCCTGATCTGATCGTAGGCGATCTTCAGTCCCGGGAGAATAGCGCCTTGTCGGTCAACGTGTTGCCACAGCCGTAGGCCAAAACTAGCAATCAATGCACCCGAATTGACCCCGCTTAAATCCGTTTCCGCCGAGACATCAACAAAAACGGGAATGATCTCGGCGTGTCTTGCGAGTTCACGTTGGGCGAGCAGAAGTTCGGTGGTCTTTCCAGAGCCGATCCCCCCAACAACCAGTCGCTGGCTGCCCGGTGACAAATCGGCACCGGTGGCAAGGCTTCTAAAAACCGAACGCTCGGGCTGCTCGTGGATCAATCCATCGTCGATTGCCGTGATCGGGGAGGCGCTCGGGTTGAAGCGCCGCATGAAAGACTTGAAGCGCTGGCGCCGGTCGGGCGGGGTGATGGTGGAAGGCAGCGCCATGAGTATCCTTACCGGAAAGTATAATTCATGGCAGGCGGATCACGAGGCCCGGGATACGGAACGATATCCCGCCCGAGTAAGCTACAGCCCGATCTCGACGCCCATGCTCTTGCAAGCGCCTTTCACCTGCTCCATGGCCGATTCGATCGTGAACGAGTTCAGATCCGGCATCTTGAGCTTGGCGATCTCTTCAATCTGCTTCATCGTGAT
>JAYTKJ010000393.1:0-9063 GCA_043730365.1 Acidobacteriota bacterium
GCTTCACTCAGCGCGTCGCGTAAAGATGGTTTGGTGACACGATAGATCTGCTCGACGCTGGTGTCGAGATGCTTCCGCCACGGCGTTGCTGGGTCTGCCAGGGTTTTGCCCACGACCCACGTCGAGATCTCACAGCCCGGATTCGCCATGAGGTGGTAGAACCACTCGCAGGCGCGGCCGCCGTCGCGGTACAAGTCGCCGAGATGCTCACCAGCACCGCGGACAGTTGGGAGAAACCATCGGTCGCGCGGCCAGTGCTGAGGCGGCTCCACTTGAGGCCCTCCTAGCGTGCCGAAGGCGCAGGCAAGCGAACCGATGAGGCGGGGCCGGGCGGTCCGGTCCTTGCGGCGCGAAGTGTCCCGGACGTCAATCAGGTAGTCAATGTGTTTGCTCAACTCGACGACGTGGGGCAGGCTGGCAGGGTCATCAAAGCGCATGCCCCAGCCACTGACGGCCACGCGTTTGCCCGGCCAACGGGAGTGGATATATTTGGCGCAGCGGATGTTCAACTGCACGTGATATTCGGTTTCGCCAAAGCGCTTGCACTTATCGCAGGGGCAGCGTCCTTGATCGGCCGACTGCATGCTGACGCCGTCGATCGGGAAGCGGGTGAAAACGTAGTCAATCACTCTGCGCATCCATTCCCAGGACTCTTCCTCGCTGCCGCACATCGTCTTGGCATTGCCCTTCATCAGGTGCGGATTCGCCTTGAGAATGTCCTGAAAGCCCCAGGAGTAGACGCCGAGTCCGGAGACGACGCGGATTCCCTTGGACTGGGCCGAGGCGATCAGCCGGTCCACCAGCTTGGCTCTTTCGGTGGGGACGGATTTGGCAAGATCCAGCGGCCACGCTTGCGAAACATAGAGGCCCCAGATGCAGAGGTCCTCGATTCCCAATTGTTTCATCAGCGCGAACGTCTCGCTGTAGTCCTTGAGGAGTGGGTCGTCCAGCTTCATGGAGGGCCACTCGGCGTAAGTGTCTGCGAACGTGGCGAGGTCTGTGATCCAGCCCAGATAGCCGCGGTAGCGGAAGCCGCCTACGGTACCTGCGGGGGCGGGGAAGCAGGCTGCCGCGGTGGCGGCAATGAGCGTGCGTCTGTTCATAGAAACGGAGAGAGGCCGGTCCTCCGTGGCAAAGCGGAGAACCGGCCCTAACAGTGTCGGCTAGAAATACAACTTCAGAGCGAACTGCCCGATGCGGGGATCCTTGGCCGAGAAAATCCGGCCTCCCTGCGTGAGAAGTTCGATGTTGCTATTCGGATTGTTGAACTGCGTGTGGTTAAAAGCGTTGAACGCCTCGGCCCGGAATTGCAGAGACATTCTTTCGCTGAGCTTGAAGTTCTTGAAGATGGAAAGATCGACGTTGGCGATGCCAGGTCCACGAAGGATGTTGCGTCCCGCGTTGCCGATGGTGAACGGGGCAGGCACGCGGAAATCCGCAATGTTGAAGCATTGTTCGCGAGTACACTTATCCACCTTGCCGGTGCCGATCACGTCGGCCCGTCGGGCGTAGGTGAAAGCGACATTGGCCGGATCGCTGGCGATAACCGGCGTGAACGGAAAGCCGCCCTGGAGCGTAATGATCCCGCCGAGCTGCCAGCCTCCCACGATCATGTCCGCCGCTTTGGACATGTTGGCGCCATAGGCGCGGCCCTTTCCGAACGGTAGATCCCAACCGCCGCTGAACACAAATCGCTGCCCAACGTCCAGGTTAGAGCGGCCTCGCATGGTACGGAGGTTGAACGGATTGTCAGCTCCATCGCCGCCACCCTGATCATTGGTGGAACCGTCGATCGACTTACTGTAAGCGTAGGCCATCAGGAAGTTCACTCCCTGGGCGAAGCGCTTTTCCAGCTTCATCTCCAGCGCATTGTAGTTAGAGTTCTCGCGGTTATCGTAAAAGCTTCCCGTGCCGAATTCGGGGCGCTGACGGCGCTGCTGGAACGGCCGAAGATCGGTGGAGCTGATCTGGGGCAAGTTAGTAGGCAACGATCGTTCCAGGAAGGTGCCTTTGTTGCCGACGTAGGCAACTTCCAAAGACATGTCGCGGGTGAGTTGGCGCTGGATGGCGAAGTTCCACTGGTACATGGTCGGCGTTTTCATGTGGGGGTTGAAGCCGAAGGTGAGTGGCGTGGTGAAATTCGCGTTGACGCTGAACGGCTCAAAGAAGTTCTGCACTCCCAGGGTGGGACGGCCATTCACCACCGGCTGCTGCTTGGATTCATCCACGATGAAGGGAACGTTGATGATGGGGGCGCTCACGGCGTTGTTGCCGCTGGTAAGCAGGTAGAAGACTCCCGCGCCGGCCCGCAGCACGGTCTTGTTGTCTCCGAACGGACGCCAGGCTAGCCCGAGGCGCGGAGCGAAATCGTTATAGCGATTGTAGAGCAGCTTGTTCGGTAGCCCCACGTCGGTGGCTTTGACGATCAGGTTCTGGAAACGGGGAAAGGCGAACTGGGCCACCTGTTGGGAGACGGTGTTGATCTGGCCCTTGAAGGTGGACACTTCCCACTTGCCATTCTCAAAGTTGAACCGAGCCGATTGGCCCAGCATAGCCGTGGGCTGCATGTTCAACTCGTAGCGTAAGCCGATGTTCACCGTCAGCCGGCTGGATACTTTCCAATCGTCCTGAACGAAGAAGTGATACCGCGTTTCATATAGACCGAAAAGATTGCGCGGGAAGCTGCGGTTGCCCGAGGTGGGGAAGCCTGTGAGGAAATCCGCATATCCCTGACCGGTATAGGCACCGGTGAAGGAAAAGGCCCCGCGCGAGTTTGCCGAGTTGGTGGAGGTGAGACGGTAGTTCCGGATGTCAGCTCCAACCTTGATGGTGTGGCTGCCGCGAATGATGGACAGGTTGTCGGTGAGCTGGTACATGTTGGTGGGATTCACCAGCGGCTGGAACGAGTTTCCAGCGATCCCTTGAAATCCGGTGATGCCCAGGTTTGGGAAGCCCGGGAAGTTCTGGCTGGTCTCCTCATATCCGCGAATGCCGGATTGGATAGTCAGGTTGGTGCCCAAGCCCTGATTGAGGTTGGCGTTGTGCATGCGAGTGTAGCCAAGGCGTAAGTCATTGACCACGGTTGGCGAAAAAATATGCGTCTCGCTCAAGACCAGATTCTGAACACGCTGCCGCTGGTTTGATCCGCCGTTTTGAGGATAAGCTCCAGGGTTAAACGCCTCCAGATGGTTGACGGTGTAGCGGACCGCCATCAGATCCTTGGGGCTAAAGATGTGGTCGTAGCGAGCATTGCCTTGGTTTTGACCGTTGCTGAAAGGCGCCGCATAGGAAAAGGTCCCGATGCCGGTATTCTGATCCGGCATGAACTTCTGAAAAAAGGCCGTGGAAGGGTTGATGCGGTTGGTGGGAATGATATTGCCGGGAAAGGGGTCTCCGGTGAGCGGATCGCGGACCGGAGCGGCGACTGCGCTAAAGTCTCCCACGCGAAATGCCGCCGACGGCACGATGGGGTTGAAGGTGCGGCCCTGCCGGATGCGCGTGCCCTCGTAGTTAAGGAAGAAGAAGCTCTTGTTCTTCGCCACCGGCCCGCCCAAAGCGAACCCAAACTGATTTTGCCGGTAGGGCGCTTTGCGGGCGATGAAAAAGTTTCGCGAGTCCAGTTTGTCGTTGCGCAGGAACTCAAAGAGTGTGCCGTGAATTTCATTGGTTCCCGACTTGATGGATACGTTCACGATGGCATTGCCGCGGCCATACTCGGCTGAGAAGGAGTTGGCCTGAACTTTAAACTCCTGAATGGCATCGACAGACGGCCGGACGACGACTCCGTCAAAGAGCTGCTCATTGATGCTAATACCGTCCAGCAGGAACTCGGTCTTGCTCTGGCGGCCTCCGCTTACCGACACAACCGGTGATCCGACGGTACCGGAAGTGCCCACAATGGCGCTGGGCATCAAACTCGCCAGTTGCAGGAAGTTACGACCGTTAAGAGGCAGATCGACGATTTTCTTGTTGCCAATAACCTGACCGATGGAGCCGCTCTCGGTGTTCACGATGGGCGCGGCGTCTTCGACGACGATCTTCTCGGAAACGCTGCCGACCTTCATGACGACGTCGAGTCGAGCGCGTTGGTCAACCTGCAGCACGATGCCCGATAGTTCCTGAGTCTGGAAACCGTCTCTTCCGGCCGTCAGCGTGTAGGAACCGCCGATGGGTAGGAAGGGAATCTCGAAGTCACCGGAATCCGAGCTAACGGTGGTGCGCTCCAAGCTGGTGGACAGATTTCTGGCCGTGATTTTGGCGCCCGGGAGAACCGCCCCGGAAGGGTCGGTCACGCGGCCTACGATCGTCGCGGTGGACTGGGCGCACACCGGGACCAGGCAGGCCAGGAAGAGAAGAGATCGGACAAAGTTTTGCATAACGTTTCCTCACAAACTATTTTCGAAAACTCATCTGGCCAAGCCCGACGGGAGACGACCTAGTTCAAACGAAGAACCCAACATTCATGCAGCCCCATGGAGCGAGACCACCGTTGGGCCTATGGTAGTGCGATTTGGGGGCCACTGCATCGGTGACGTTCAGCATGCTGAACGATATCGGTCGAGGCAAACCTGAGGGATCGTCGTGGATTCGACATTGCGGCACCGAGTATCAGGTATTATGGGTAACATGTATAATATCTCATTGTCAAGAGACTTCCGCCGGCGGGCTCTTGTACACTCACGTAAATGCTTGACATAAAAGGATTGTGTGCTCCTAAGAACCGCCACTAGTCCGATCTCGAAAAGTCTGACCCAGGAAGTGAAGCAGACGTTGCTCGGGTGGCTGCGCGATGGAAAATACCCAGCGGGAAGCCGCCTGCCTTCGGTTCCCGAACTCGTAGAACGGCTGGGAGTCAGCCGCACGGTGGTACGTGAGGCGCTGCAATCGCTGGTGGGCATGAGCTTGATCGAAATACGGCCGGGCTTGGGATGCTTCGTGAACCATATTCCCAGCGAACTGGTGCTGAATGCCGATGTGATAGCCGCGTTGTTGGGGATGGATGCGATCGCCGAAGTGGTGGCGGCGCGCCGCCTTATTGAGGGAGCCGTGGCTCGCCAAGTAGCACTCAACGCCAAGCCGGAGGATTTCGAGGAAATCGAGGAAGCCTTGCGGCAGATTGAGCGCGCCGTAGGGAAAGATCGCCCCATGTTTAACGTCACTCCGGCTTTCCACGTAGCGGTGGCCCGAGCGACGGGCAACAAAGTATTGGAAAAGATAGTCGCCTCTTTTCACCTCCTAATGGCAGCGGGGGGCGCGCTCATCGAGAGCCAGAGCCCCACCCAGGAGTATCGGCTTGAGGAGTACCAATCGCATCGGCGGTTGCTCGAGGCCTTGCGGACTGGCGATCCGGATGTGGCTCAGCATGCCATGGAAAGCCACATTGGGCAGACCCTGTCGGCGCTAAACGAGATAACGGCGAGTCGGCCTGTTTCCGTCCCGATGGGTGGACACGAGGCCAGCGAAAACTGACGTAGTCTATACAATAAGGACGGGATTCGTTACCTGTGGGGATGATCCAGACAGTCAGTATCTGCACACTCGCCGTCCTATCCAGCGGCCTCGGCGCCGCGACTGCGGAGCCCTCGAAAGAGCCGAAGATCACGAGCATCTTCCCGTTGGGCGGCCAACCGGGACGAACCTACACCGCCCAGATCCGGGGTCGAGACCTTAAGACGGCGCGCGGCATATGGTTTCGCGAACCTGGCTTGCGGGCGCGCGTGGTCAAGGTGGAATCGCTGGAGGCTTCAAGCGACATCCTCTATGCCGAAGTCACGGTGGAAGAGTCAGCTCCAATCGGCCGGCGGGCTTTGCGTGTGGCGACCGGCGAAGGCGTTTCCAACGAAATAGAGCTGCAGGTTTTGCCCGTCCTCCCGGTTCACACCGGACCTTCGGACGCGGCGTTATCTCACTTTCCCGTTAGCGTGGACGGCAGGCTTGAGAAGCGGGGCGCCGTGAACAGTCACCCGCTGGACGTGTTGAGCGGACAAACACTGACGTTCGAAGTTACGTCCGGCTTCCGCGGGTTTGATCCGTTGATCGCGATCGCCGAAAAATCGGGAAGCTGGTTTGACGCCGAGCGGCTGAATCGTGTGGCGGCGAACGACGAGCCCCTGTACTTCCCGGGACTCTCGCAGGACGCGCGTCTGGTGCATCGCTTTGAGAAGGCGGGGAGATATTGGATTCAGATTTCGGCGTTCATGGGGCAGGGTGGTCCAGACTACGTTTACCACTTGCGGATCACTCCGATGGTTACTCCCTCGCCGGATCTTCATCCGCGCTTCTCCGGCTTCTGGGATGAGCGCCAGTTTACTCGCGCCATGGGTTCGGGCTGGATGGCGCGGGTAGCGGGCCGCGGTGGAGTAGAGAAGCCAGCGGCCGAGGTTGAAAGCTTCCGGGCGGCTCAGGAAGGCTCGGCTGCTATTCCCGTGATGTCACCGCCGGGGATCGTCGAAGGCCGGATCGCCAAGCCGGGCGAGACGCATGTTATTCAGGTAAAGATTGACAAAGCGCAAGATCTGACAATTGAGATTGAAACGCCCGGAGCGACGATGCCGCGGTTCAATCCAGTGGTCCGGCTAATGGAGCCCGGCGGGAATGAGATCGTCACCAACGTCTACACGAAGCTGAATAACAACGGGCTCTACATGATGAAGATGATCCAAGCCAAGACAACATTTTCGTTGAGCGCTCCCGGCGTCTACACGCTGCACATTCGCGACATCACAACCGACCGGGGTGGCGAAGATTTCTCCTATCGGGTGCTGGTGCGGCCGCAAATTCCCCACATCGGGAAAATGACTTGTTCCACCGATCATCTGAACCTACGGCCCGGAGAGACGCGCACGATCAGCGTGACCTTGGACCGGGAAGAGGAATTCAGCGGTGTGGTGACGCTGGCTGTCGAAGACCTACCAGCCGGAGTAACTGCCATCGCCGCCATGGAGAAGCCCGTGGAGCGACCCCCCCTGCCGAACGGAGGAAAGCTGGAGCGCTACACCCCCAAGCCGCAGACGGCTTCTCTGCTGATCATCGCTGCGCCGGACGCGACTGCTTTGGAGCAGCCGGTGGTGGTGCGAGTGGTAGCCAGACCGGTAGTCAATGGCAAGCTGGGCGTCCCAGTGCGAGTTGCCGATATCCCGCTCATGGTGCTGGCGCGGAGGCCGTTGTGAGAGCGCCGCTGCTGCTGGTGGCGCTGATACTGCCGATGTTCGGCGCCGGGCCATCGCCCGTTTCCATTCGCATTGAGCCGAGGGCGGCTACGTTGCGTGGTAACGGAGCCTCGCAGCAGTTACTCGTAATCGGAACCTACGCTGACGGCGGGGAGCGAGACCTGACGGGCGAGGCGGCATGGAAGCTCTCCGATCCTTCGCCGGCGGTGATGGAATCCGGCGGACGCCTGGCTGCGGTAAAAAATGGCGCCGTGAACGCGACAGCCTCGGCTGCAGGGAGAACGGCGGCAGCCACACTCCAAATCGAAGACGTCCAGGCCGTGCGGGAGTTTCGATTTAGCCGCGAGATCGGCAGCATACTCACGCGCCAGGGCTGCAATGGTTCGGGCTGCCACGGCGGCGTGAAGGGACGCGGCGGCTTCAAGCTTTCACCCGGCTTGTTGAATCCCAAGGACGACTATGAGTGGATCGTCAAGGGCGGCAGCTACCAAGTGCTTACGGCCGAGGTGAAGGGCGTCCGGACTCCGCGAATCGACGCTCAGGATCCGGCCAAGAGTCTGATTTTGCTGAAGGCCACCGGTTCGATTTCGCATGGAGGCGGACGGCGGTTCGCGATTGGATCGGCTGAGTACCAGACGATCATGAAGTGGGTCGCCGCCGGAGCGCCGTATGGTCCGGAAGACAGCCGCGAGAACCGGGTGACTGCGCTTGACGTTTTTCCCCGCATCGTGACGCTGGAGCGGGAAGGGGAGCATCGCCTCCTGATTACCGCGCGCTTTGCGGATGGGACGAAGGAAGACTTTTCGGGACAGGCTCTTTGTTCGGCGAATGATAAGTCTGTGGCGACGGTGAACTCCTGCGTCGTCAAGGCAGGGCGGCTGGGGGAAACCTCCGTGCTGGTTCGCGCGGCCGGCCTCGCCGCCAGCGCTACAGTGGGGGTGATCGGCCCCACGCTCGCGGCATACCGTGATCCTCCGCGCTCTAACTTTATTGACGGCTTTGTTTTCGACAAGCTGCGGCGATTCCGCATCCCGCCCTCTGCGTCGTCAAGCGATCAGGAGTTCCTTCGCCGCCTCTGCCTGGATCTGACGGGCACGCTGCCGCCGCCCGAGCGGACGCGCGAGTTTCTGGCCAGTAAAGATCCCGCCAAGCGCCGTAAGTTGATCGACACTCTGATGGGCACGCCGGAGTTTGTCGACTATTGGACTTATCGGTTCGACGACCTTTTCCGTGTCGGAGTTTTCCCTAACGGGATCAACGCCAAGTGGAGCCAGATGTACGCCGATTGGGTCCGTGACAGCATCGCGGCCAACAAGCCCTATGACCAGATGGCCCGTGAGCGGATCGCCGCGCAGGGCTACGACGGTCCAACGCGGCATTATCTTCCTTACGACGTGATCGGGCCGGCCGGCGAAACAATGGCGGAGGAGATCAGGGTTTTCTTCGGCCGCCGGCTCGATTGCGCGCAGTGCCATAACCATCCCTACGAAGCCTGGAGTCAGGATCAGTTTTGGGGGTTGGCGGCATTTTTCGGCCGCGTTTTCAAAATGGGAGACACGGGTGCGGAGTATGTGGTTTTCGACCATCCGGCCAAGGAAGCCATGGGGAACGGCGATGTCAACGGGTCGATCAAACTGTTTCATCCGCGGACCAAGGCAGAGTTGAAGCCGGCCTTGCTCGATGGGACCGTGTTGCAGGGCTCGGACCGGGAGAATCCGCGGAAAGCGCTGGCCGAGTGGATGGTCAAACATCCCTACTTCGCCGAAGCGGCGGTCAATCGGATGTGGAGCCATTTCTTCGGCCGGGGCCTGGTGGATCCTGTTGATGACTTCCGGTCGACAAACCCACCTACTCATCCGGAACTGCTCGATCGTCTCGCGGTCGACTTCCGGGA
>JAYTKJ010000394.1:0-20263 GCA_043730365.1 Acidobacteriota bacterium
GGTCTCAAGGAAGTGGATCAGATCCAGATCAAACGCGGACGAACGGCCGCCAAAGGTTGGCCCGAATTGCAGGCCGCGCTGGTGGCGATCGATCCGGAAACCGGCGAGATCCGCGCGCTGGTGGGCGGCCGGGACTATACGGCCAGCCAACTTAATCGCGCCCTGGCCAAGCGCCAGCCTGGTTCGATCTTCAAGCCTTTCGTCTATGCGGCGGCACTCGCCACCGGTCTCGATGGCGGACCCGATTCCATCACACCGGCTACCAAGCTGGTGGACGAACCAACTACATTCTGGCATGCGGGAAAACCCTACGAACCAGGCAATTTTCACGACACGTTTAATGGCCCGGTTACGATGCGCCAGGCGTTGATGAAGTCTTTGAACATCCCCACCGTCAAGCTGGCCGAACAGGTTGGCTACGGGCAGGCAGCGGCCGTCGCGCGGCGGGCGGGCTTGCCCGGGATTGGCGCTACTCCTGCCATGGCGCTGGGTTCGTACGTGGCGACACCCATCGACATGGCCGCGGCCTACACCGTATTTGCCAATCGCGGTGTCTATCTGCAGCCCACGTGGGTCAAGACAGTGCGCGACTCCGACGGCCGCACTGTGTTCAACTCCAAACCGGTCAAGCGCGACGCGATCGACTATCGCGTGGCCTACATGATGGTTAATCTGATGGAGGATGTCGTGCGGGCTGGCACCGGAGCCGGCGTACGGTCACGCGGGTTTACGTTTCCCGCCGCTGGCAAGACGGGATCCTCGCACGATGGCTGGTTTGCCGGGTTTACGACGAAGCTGATTTGCGTCGTGTGGGTTGGTTACGACGACAATCGCGATATCGGGCTCGAGGGCAGCCGCTCGGCTCTGCCCATCTGGACTGAGTTCATGAAGCGGGCCCACATCTATCGCCCTTACAACCGGGCTGGCGCCTTTAGCGCTCCCGAAGGCGTGGTGAGTGTGGAAGTGGATTCGGCTACCGGCAAACTGGCCACCGCCAGTTGCGCTGGCAACAAGCGCATGGAAATATTCCTGGCCGGCACGCAGCCGCTGGAAACATGCGGAGGCGGAGGGTTGACGCAGGTGTCTTCGTGGGACCCCGATCCACCGGCTGCGGTCGACGGCGGTGCGGCGAAAGCGGGTGACGCCCCGCGCAAAGTCGCGTCGCGTCGCGTCGATTCAATCCCGGTCAAGCCGATCGAGGCGGGGGCCGATGGTCAACAGGCTGGCGCCGACAAACCCAAGCGCGGATTCTTCGGACGGATCCTGGAAGTGTTCAAGTAAACAGGCCGATTGAACCCGCCGTTCGTTGGTGCTCTAATTAAGGCAAGGAGCAGTCAATGGGAAACATAGCAATCCTGTCCCTTCTCGCTCTGCAGGTGAACCCGCCCGCCGCGGCGGCATTTAACGACACCAAGACTGCCACGGCGGTTGAAGCGCAGAGCCGGTCCAAGAGTGAATTGTCCACCGAGATGCGCGGCGACATTGCGATGGCGCGCAAGGAATACCGGCAAGCCATCGACCTCTACAAAGCAGTGCAGCCTCCCACGCACGTCATCTATAACAAGATTGGCATCGCCTATCACCAGTTGACCGATATGGAGACCGCCGCCCATTTCTATCAGCGCGCCACCAAGGCCAAACGGGACTATCCGGAGGCGATCAATAATCTCGGGGCGATCTACTACGCCCAGAAGAGCTATCGCCGCGCGGTAAGTTTGTATAGCCGCGCACTCAAGTTGACGCCGAACTCGGCCAGCATTCACAGCAATCTGGGCACGGCCTGGTTTGCGCGCAAGAACTACCAGAAGGCGTCCCTTGAATACCAGAAGGCGCTCGACCTGGACCCGGAAGTGTTTGAACATCGCAGCACCAACGGTGTACTGCTCCAGGAACGCAGCGTGGTGGAGCGGGCCAAGTTCCACTACTACCTGGCCAAAACCTATGCCAAAGCGGGGGCCAATGATCGGGCTCTTCAGTACATGCGCAAAGCGCTTGAAGAAGGCTTTAAAGAGAGAAAGAAGTTTGTTGAAGACCCTGAATTTGCCGCGCTCCAGCAACTGCCCGAATTCAAAGAACTACTCGCCAGCAATCCTCGCGTTTTGTAGCGCGGCTTTCCTGGCGGGCTGCGGGGTTTTGACCGGGCCCCCTGGACCGCCGCGGCGAGCGGTGGAGCGCGTGGCGATCGTGGAATTTGACAATCAGAGTGCCGATGCCCAGGCGGGTCCCTTGGGGGGCCGGGTGGCGCGGATTGCCTCGCTCCAACTGGTTGGCGCGCCCGATGTGTTTGCCTATGTGGCGGCCAGTAGCGCCGACGCGCCGATGCGCCGCGCCACGCAAGTGATGAGCGGGTATCTGACCTCGCATGACGGCCAATGGACCTTGCATGCGCAACTGAGAGACGCCATGGTCCCGCGGACGCTGCGCAGTTTTACTGTGGCCGGGTCCAGCGCGGGCGCACTGGCCGATGGGGTGGCGGGACAACTGGGCAGGCCGGGGTTTGCGGCAGGCAAGCTCGATCCGGCTGCGCTGGAATCGGCGATGGCTGGCACGGCGCCGGCGGCGATGCTTGGCGAGGCGGCCGGCAGCAGGCTGGCGCCATTGCCCGCGGAACCTCCGGCGCGGCTGGCAGCACTGCAAGGCTTGTCCGCACTGGCTCCTTGCGACAGCGAAATTGCTTATGGGGCCGCCACACTCTCCATGCAGGCACGCCAATTTGGCAAGGCCGCCGAAGCGTTCCGGCGTGCGCAGCGCGCAGACCCGGAGTGGGCTGCGCTGCATAACGAAGCCGCGTTCGGGTTTGCCTTTGGCGGAGATTTGCCGGCGGCTCTGACAGCCCTTGACGCCTACCGCAAGTTGGAACCCCGCAGCCCCAATCCGGACGATTCACAGGGAGAGGTGCTGTTTGCCGCGCGCCGCTTCGACGATGCCGAGCGCTCTTTCCTCTTGGCTAGTTCCAAGGACCTGGCGTTTCTGAATGGCGCGCCGTTGCGCAAGGCCGCCGAGGCCCGCCGCATGGCCGGCAATCAGGCTGAAGCGGATCGGCTCTTTGCACGCTACGCCGAGGCTCATGCCAAGCAGCCACTGACCGCGCTTGGAAAGGCGCAGTGGGATTACACCAGCGGGCGAACCAAGGAAGCGCTGGCTGCACTCGAAACCGTCGCCATCTCGTCCGGCGGCGCCGCCTCGCCGGTCTGGTCTCAACTGTCGGCTTGGCGCGCCGTGCAGGGAGGGGACGCGGCTGTGGCGGCCAAGCAAGCGTTGCAAACGGCCAAGTCTCCCGCCGAGCAGCAAGCGGCGGTGACCGTAATGTTTGCGACCCAACTGGACGCCTCGCCGGCCGAGTGGCAGGCACGGGCGGCCAAACAATTCCCGCCCGCCGCCGCACCATTGGCCAGGCAGGCTTTGATCTATGCGTTGGTCCTACACAAGCACTGGACCGCGGCAATCCCCTTGGTGGCGGCACAGCGTGACGCGATCCAGCCGGCGCAGGCCAGCGAGTGGCAGGCGCTGCTGGCGGTATGTCTGAGTGAGGCGGGGTTGGCCGAGAAAGCCAAGGCCGAGTCGAAATTTGCGCCGATCCCACGTACGGCCGGTGATGCGACGTGGGAGTTTCTGATCCACCCGAAGATCAAGCAGTTGCTGGTTGGCGCGGGGTAAGAAGAGCTACTAGGTTTCCCAGGGCCGCTTGGGGACGCCGCCGTCGCGGTTCTCCACGCGATCATAGAGATGCAACTCGTTGGTAGAGCCCAAGCCCTGGTTGTAGAAACTGACTTGGCCTAGCGCCTCGCGTAGATCTTCGGTGAAATCATGCAAGCCACGCAGATGTTCGGCACGCGCGGCAACCTGTTTGCCGGACGGCGTCAGAAAAACCTTCTGGTAGCCCACGTCGGTGAGTTGGCCGAGTTCGGTGCCCACCAGCACGCCGGCGCGGCCCACGTTAACCTTGTCAACTTCGGTGGCGTCGGTAATCTCGGCGCCCACGCCTTTACGCGTGACCAGCGTGCGGCCGTTTGGCAACGACTGGGTCTGGAAGCCAGCGCTCGACAGGTCACCCAGACGATCGGAAAAGGAATGGACTTTCAGTTTTTCGCGTCGAAAGAACATGGTGTAGGTTCCCCTCTATTATAGGATGGTGCGCTACATACTTTCTCTTGATGAGGGCACCACCAGTGCCCGGGCGGTTTTGTATGATCGGCAAGGCCGGCGGGTGGCAATGGAGTCGTCCGCTATCGAGTGCCACTATCCACAACAAGGTTGGGTGGAGCAGGATGCCAATCAGATCTGGAGAGCGCAGCTTGATGCGGCGCGCCGTACGTTGGCGGCCGGTGGTGTGACTGCCGCCGATGTGGACGCCATCGGCATCACCAATCAGCGCGAAACTACGGTCGTGTGGGACCGCCGGACCGGCGAGCCAGTGGCGCCGGCGATAGTCTGGCAGTGCCGCCGGACCGCTTCCCGATGCGCTGAACTTGCCGCTTCGTCACACGCGGCGGGAGTCACCGCCAAGACGGGGCTCGTGGTGGATGCCTACTTCTCCGGCAGCAAGATTGAGTGGATCCTCAACAACGTGGCCGGGGTGCGTGAGCGCGCCGCCGCCGGGGAAGTTGTCTTTGGCAACGTTGATACGTGGCTCATCTGGAAACTGACCAACGGGGCCGTGCATGTGACGGATCCCTCGAATGCCTCGCGCACGATGTTGATGAATCTGGCTACCAACGCCTGGGATGCCGATCTGCTATCGATGTTCGGTATTCCGGCCTCGATGCTGCCGCGCATCGCGCCTTCGAGCGGCGTAGTGGGCGAGGCGGCGGCCGAGCATCTGGGGGCGGCCATCCCGATTGCGGGGATTGCCGGCGATCAGCAGGCGGCGCTGGTGGGGCAGGCGTGCTTTCGCGCCGGCCTATCGAAGAATACCTATGGGACCGGCTGCTTTGCGCTGTTGCACGCAGGCGGCACGGTGCCGGTATCGAAGCACAAACTGCTGGCCACGCGCGCAGCAGGTACCTCGGCGGCGCCAGAGTATGCGGTGGAAGGCAGCGTGTTCGTGGCCGGCGCGGCGGTGCAGTGGCTGCGCGATGAATTGGGGCTACTCAAGACGGCGGCCGATTCAGATGCCATGGCCGCCTCGGTACCGGATACCGGTGGAGTGTACGTCGTGCCGGCCTTCGTCGGGCTCGGCGCGCCACATTGGAATCAGGATGCGCGCGGGCTGATCACCGGCTTAACCCGTGGCAGTTCGGCGGCGCACATCGTGCGCGCCACGCTGGAGGCCATCGCCTATCAGACACGCGAGTTGGTGGAAGCCATGCAAGCCGACTCCGGCCACGCCTTGGCGGAGTTGCGTGTGGATGGCGGCGCGACCGCCAACAACTTTCTGATGCAGTTCCAGGCCGACATTCTGGGGCGGCCGATTGTGCGCCCGGCCGATATCGAGACTACCGCGCTCGGCGCTGCCTACCTGGCGGGGCTGGCCACGGGGTACTGGAGCAGCGTCAGTGAAGTGGAATCATTCTGGCGCGTAGAGCAAACCTTTGAGCCGAAATGGGATGCGGCCCGGCGCGAGCAAGCCTTCGCCGGCTGGAAAAAGGCCGTGGGCCGCTGCCAATTTTAAGCAAACATTTCTGTTCTCCCGGCGCTGGGAAGTTGTCTCAGTGTGTGGAGATTGAAATGAAACTTTTCTTTGGCGCCTTCATTCAGACGGTTGTGCTATTGGCGGCGGGCACTGACGATCTACGTCTGCGAACGCAGTTGGCCGGCGGGTCGATTGCCGGATTGACCCCCGCCGGTCGCGTGGACTTTCGGGCGCGGCCCAGCCGTGGGGCCGAAGTCAGCTTTTCCGTGGAAGTGGAGGATATCAATCTTCCCGCCGGCACGGTGCTGGAAGTGCAGATCAACGGGCGCACGGCCGGCAAGCTGACCGTCTCGGTGCCTCCTGTGCGGGGCGGCGAACTGGAGTTGAACAGCCGGGACGGAGACCTGACGCCGCAGCTGAAGGCTGGTGACGTCATCACGGTGCGGGGCGCCAATGGCGTGCTGCTGTCGGGCGCGATCCAGACCCGGGCGCTTGACGATGTCCTGCGCAATCCGGCGGCCCAGCCAATCCCGGTGAGCAACAACCCGAGCGGCAATCTCTCGCGCGCGGCCAGCGGTCTGGCCGGCGGGTCGATCGCGGGCGTGACGCCTTCCGGACATGTCGATTTTCGTCAACGCGGGAATGACTTGCAATTGACGGTCGAAGTAGAAGATGTCAACCTGCCGATCGGCACGGTCTTGGACGTTGAGGTGGACGGCCGCGTAATTGGGCAGATCAAGATTAGCGGAGTGGGCCGCGGTGGCGAACTCGAACTCAACACTCGCGACGGCGCGCTGGTCCAACAGCTTCGACCCGGCGCGGTGGTGATCGTCAAAGCGCCGGGCCGAGGCGCGGTGTTGTCGGGCGTGGCGCAGCCGGTTAGCCCTGTATCACCTGCCACTTCCTCCAGCAATAGCGCGGCTGGAGTTGCCGACGATTCGGCGCGCCTGCGGTCCGGACTGACCGGTGGCGCGGTGAACGGGGTGCGGCCTTTCGGGCACATAGACTTTCGGACGCAACCGGGACGTTCATCCACGCGGTTGAATGTGGTAGTCGAGGACGTTAACCTGCCGGCGGGGACCGTACTGGAGGTCGAGGTGGATGGGCGCGTGGTGGGCCGCATCACCTTAGACGCCCTCCGCCGCGGAGAACTGGAACTGAACACCCGCGATGGCGCAGTTGTGGACAAGATCAAAGCGGGTGCGAATGTGGTGGTGCGTGCACCGGGACGGGGAGCGATTCTGAGCGGCGCCGCGCAGGTGCGGTCAATTGATGCCGCCTCTTCGTCGGTGACTGGTGGATCCTCTTCTTCGTCTGGCAACGGCGGTTCGAATGGCAGTTCGGGCAGCGGTAACTCCGGTAGCGGTAGCTCCGGCAGCGGCAACTCCGGCAGCGGTAACTCGGGCAGCGGAAGCTCGGGCAGCGGCAACTCGGGCAGCGGTAGTTCGGGTGGCGGCAGTGGCTCCGGTCACAATGACGGCCCCGGCCACAACTAATCAGCCCATCGTGCTTTGAGCGTTCTTAGTCGGCAAGCCGGCGTCACCCAGCAGAGTCAATCACCTGCGGCTGGCGCCGGCTGTTGTGCTTCGCGCCGGCCGCGACGGGTAACCATCGCGCCCAGATCGTCGAATAGAGAGTAGGCAACGGGCGTGACAATCAACGTCAGCAGCAAGGAAAGGCTCTGCCCGCCGATGACGATGATCGCAATCGAACGGCGCTCTTCGGCCCCAGGCCCCGTGCCAAGCGCCAGCGGAAGCATGCCGGCCACCAGGGTAAGTGTCGTCATGAGAATGGGCCGCAGGCGATCTCGATTCGCCTGCATAATCGCAGCGAGCTTAGAGAGTCCGTCGCGGCGAAGGTTGTTAGTGTGGTCCACCTGGAGGATCGAGTTTTTCTTGACCACCCCAAACAGCACGAGAATACCGAGTGCGGAGTACAGGTTCAAGGTGTCCTTAAAAAACCAGAGTGAGAGAAAACCAAAAGGCACGGCCAGCGGCAGGCTGAGTAGAATCGTCACCGGGTGCACCAGGCTCTCAAATTGCGAAGCCAAAATCATGTACATGAAGACAACCGAGAGCGCGAAGGCGAGCAGGAATTCCTTGAGCGTGCGCTCGAACTCGCGGCCGCGGCCGATCACGGTCGTCGAGTAAGAAGCGGGCAGGTTCAGATCGGCGGCGGCCTTGTACACCTCATCAAGCCGGTCAGCCAGTGCGAAGCCGGGCGCGACGTTGGCGCGAATAGAGACTTGACGCTGGCGATCGAGCGCTTCGATGCGATAGGCGGACATGCCCTCGCGCATACGCACCACCGAATCGAGCCGAACGATGCCCACCTTGCTCGATGGCGCATAGAGTTTGGAAACGGTAGCGGCGTTGTTGCGATCGGCGCCGGCCAGGCGAATCTCCACATCGTAATCCTCGGCGAGTTTGTCGTCGCGGTAGCGGGAAACCTCGTCATCGCCACCCACCATGAGGCGCAGGGAATTGGCGATGTCGGAGGCGTCGACGCCCAAGTCGGCCGCCCGGTCGCGATCGATGGCCACGCGCAACTCCGGTTTGGTGAGACGTAGCGTGGTGTCGACGTCAAGCAAGCCGGGGATCTCCATGGTCTTCTTGCGCAACTGCTCACTGTAACGGTAGAGATCCTGGAGGTCGGGGCCGCGGATGCAGAAATCGATATCCACGGGGGCCGAGCCCTGATTGAGGGCCGCGACGTTGGAAACGCGCACCCGCAGATCCGGATAGGCCGTCATCTTGGCGCGGATGGCGGCCATGACGTCCCGCTGCGAATAGATGCCGCCGAACGCCTCACCGGGCTTGCCTTCAAGGAGCTTGGAGAAAAATCGCGAGGGCGAGAAAACCCGCTCTTCCGCGTCTTGGATCCGGATGAAGGCACGCGCGTTATTGACCGACTGCAGATAGCCGATCCCCACGATGCTGAGCATGTGCCTGACGCCAGGCATCGGGCGCACATCATCTTCGATCCGCTTGAGCACGTCCTGCATCGAGGCGAGCGTGGCGCCTTCGGGGGCCATGATCGAAAGCTCAAACTCGCTCTCGTCAACGTTGGTGGGCAGGTACTCTTGCTTCACGATGCGATAGAAAAACACCGCTGAGCCAACCACCAGCACGGCCAGGCACGCGACGATCCCGCGATGCCGCATAGACCAGCCGAGGATCGCCAGATAGGTACGCTCGATCCAGCCATAGAAGCCGCCGCGCGAATCGGCATGGTTCGCTTGGCCGTGCCCGGCGAGCAGCCGAGAGCTCATCATCGGTGTGAGGCTGAAGCTGACAATGAGCGACACCAGAATAGCCACCGTTGCCGTCAAGCCGAAGCTGAACAGGAACCGGCCGGAAACGCTGGACATGAACGAGACCGGCAGAAATACCACCACCAGGCTGAGCGTAGTGGCCATCACGGCGAGGCCGATGTCTCTCGTCGCTTCCACAGCGGCCCGCATCGGCGGCATCTTTTTCTCTTCGATGAAACGGTAGATGTTCTCCAGCACCACGATGGCGTCGTCAATTACCACGCCGACCATCAGCACCAGGGCCAGCATCGTGATGTTGTTCAGCGTGAAGCCGAGCCAGTACATCGCGCCGAACGTAGAGATGATGGAGGCGGGGATCGCCACGCCGGCGATAACCGTGGCGCGCCAGTCTCGCATGAACAGCAACACCACCAGCGAGGCCAGGATGCTGCCGAGAATCAAGTGCATCTGCACTTCATGGAACGCGGCTTCGATATAGCGCGATTGATCCTGCACAACCTCGAGCGTGACGCCCGGCGGCAACAATTTCTGGATCCGTCCGAGCTTCGCCTTGACGTTATGAATCACCTCGATCGAATTAGCGCCGGACTGACGCCGGATTTCGATCGCCACGGCGTCCTGCCCGTCGTAACGCGCCGACGTGCGCTGCTCTTTGTTGCCGTCTTCGGCGTAGCCGATGTCTCGCACGCGGACTGGCACGCCATTGATGGAGGAGATCACCAGATCGTTAAACAGCTTGGGATCCGGGAAACGGCCCATGGTGCGGAGGACAAGTTCGCGCGCGCCCTCGTCCACGCGGCCGCCCGGGATCTCCGAGTTCTGCCGGGCCACCGCATCGCGAATCTTGATGATGGGAATGCGATAGGCCGCCATACGGTCGGCATCGATCCAGATGTTGACCGCCCGCCGGCGCCCTCCCACGATCAAAGCCTGGCCGACACCGCCCACCGATTCAATGCTGTCCTTGACCTCGCGGTCTGCGATCTCATACAACTCGCGCGGCGTGCGCTGGCCGGCCAGCACCAGCGTGATCACCGGCGACGAATCGGTATCGAGCTTTTTGATCAGCGGCGGCTTGGCGTCCCGCGGCATCTGTGAAATGACCCCAGCCACCGCGTCGCGGACGTCCTGCGCGGCGACGTCGATCTGGCGGTTGAGGTTGAACGTGACGGTAACCACCGAAAGGCTCTCGACCGAAGTCGAGCGAATTGTGTCAATCCCTTCCACCGTGGCGACCGCGTCTTCCACGCGCTTGGTGATGGCGCTTTCGATCTCCTCAGGCGAACCGCCAGGCAGGATCGTGCGCACGCTGATGATGGGGAGATCGACATCGGGAAAACGGTCGACACCGAGTTTGGTGTAGGAGACCATCCCGATCACCACCATCGCCATGATCAGCATGACGGCGAAGACCGGCCGGCGAACGCAGACTTCAGCGAGCTTCTGCACGTTCGGTCACCGCGACTTTCATGCCGTTGATCATGCGATCTGTAGCGTCGGTCACCAGCAGATCGCCGGCTTGGAGCCCTTCGGTCACTTCCACCCGTTCACCCGGCAATCGGCGCGCCGTGCGAATCAACCGTTCAGCCAGTGCGCCGCTTTTCACGACGAACATGCGTTCGGTGCCGGCAAAGGTGATCATCGCCCCGGAGGGCGCCGAAATGCCCTGGGCGTTGGGATTGACAACGATGATGGCCTCGACAAAGGTGCCGGGCCGCAGCACGCCGTCCGCATTCGGAAGTTCGCCTTCGATCAGCAGCGAGCGGTTTTGCGCTTCGATCGCCGGACTCAGCCGCACCACGCGACCCGAGCGGCGGATGAGACCTCCGCTGAGCGAGACGTCGATGCGTTGGCCGGCGCGGATTTTGGGAGCGAGCCGCTCGGGAACTTCGACGCGAATGCGCACCGGGTTCTGCCGCACGATGGTGGCCACGGGTGAGTTGGCGGGCAGGTACTCGCCGAGTGAGGTGAGGCGTTTGGTGACGGCGCCGGTGAAGGGCGCGCGAACCGTGAGATCGGAAAGCATCTGCCGGGCCATGGAGAGCTGAGCCTGCTTCTCGACCAACTGCGCGCGCAGTTGCATCACTTGCTCGACCACCGTCTGATAGTGCGCCTCGGACGCCAGACGGCGAACCTGCGCTTTCTCCAGGTCGATCTTGGACACGACGCCATCCTTCTGCAGCCGCGAGGTGGTGTCGAAAATAAAGCGCGCTTCCCGTAGCTGCGCGTCGGCCTCGCGCACCAAGGCGGTGTCCTGAGGTTTCACGTCGTCGCCCTTCTGCTCGCCGATCCCCAGTCGCGCGCGCGTTTGCTCCACTGCCGCTTCGACCTGCTTAACGGCCAAGGCCTGATCAGCCGGATCGAGTTCGGCGATAACTTGGCCCGCTTCCACCACAGTGCCCAGGTCGACGAAGAGCTTCGTCACGCGACCGGGAACCTTGAGTGTAACCGTGGCCTGGTCTTCGGCGAACAACTCGCCGTTGGCCGTCACGATTTCCGGGATGCTGGTTATCGCAACGCGCTCGGTTTGCACCTTGAGCGCTGGCTGTTGATCTTTGGCTGAGACTTTTTGGTTCGAGTATGGACCGGTGCAACTGGCAAGCAAAACCAGCAGAGACACAGAGAGCGCACGCATAAAACGTTTCGACGATCATTTTCTCACATTGGTTACCCAACCGGGCCTGCCTTGCTACAGTGGAGCGATATGTTGACCGTTCGGGACGTGGAACTCGCCGCCGAGCGCATCCGTGACGCCATCTATCTGTCGCCCTGCGTGAAATCACTCACCTTGTCGGAAATGACAGGCAATCAGGTGTTTCTGAAGCTCGAGAACCTGCAAATGACGGGGTCTTTCAAAGAGCGGGGCGCCCTGAACCGGCTGCTCACGCTCACCAAGGACGAGGCGGCGCGGGGGGTGGTGACGGCCTCGGCCGGCAATCATGCACAGGGGCTCGCCTATCACGCGACGAGACTGGGGATTCAGTCCCAGATCGTGATGCCGTTGCAGACGCCGCTGGTGAAGGTGTCTCGCACGCAAGGTTACGGCGGCAACGTGATTCTGCACGGCGTGAACTACGACGAGGCCTACGCAGAGGCGCGGCGGCGCTGCGAGGCGGCCGGATCAACCTTCGTCCATGCCTTTGACGACGACGCCGTGATCGCCGGGCAAGGAACGATCGGGCTGGAGATCCTGCAACAGCAACCGCGCATTGATGCCGTGATTGCCCCGATTGGCGGAGGAGGATTGCTGGGCGGGATCGCCTGCGCGATCAAGGAAACCAATCCGCGCATCCGCGTGATCGGCGTGCAGACCGCCAAGCTTCCCTCCATGCTCGAAGCGCTGCAGGCGGGCGCTCCGGTGACGATTGCGGCGGCCACGACGATCGCCGATGGTATCGCCGTGCGGCGGGCCGGGGAACGCACACGGCCGCTGATCGAGAAATACGTGGACGAGATTGTGACGGTGGAAGAGGAGGAGATCGCTAGCGCGATTCTGCTGCTGCTGGAGCGAGAGAAGACGCTGGCCGAAGGCGCGGGCGCGGCGGCGTTGGCGGCCCTGCTGCATCGCAAGACTCCTCATCAAGGCTTGCGGATTGCGGTGCTGGTCTGCGGCGGGAACATCGATGTGACGTTGCTCTCGCGAATCATTGAGCGGGGCTTGGTAAAAGATGGCCGTATGGTGCGGCTGCGGATTCATTTGCCGGACCATCCTGGCGCGCTGATGAAGCTGTGCCGCGTGATTGCCGATCAGCACGCCAATATCGTGGAGACCAATCATGATCGCGCCTACTACGGAGTGAATCTGGGTGACACTGTGATTGACGTGACGATGGAGACGCGCGGCCCCGATCATGTTGAAGCGTTGATGAGCTCGCTCACCGAGGGCGGTTATGAGCACTCCCGGGTCCAATGATGCGTGGCCCTGGCGGCGCGGTGTCATCTACACGGTGCGCCCGGAGATACTGGCTCCGCTGGAGTGGGGCCGCGAGTATCGAATTCTGATTGGGGTGCGGCGGATGGCCCCGATCGGCGAACCCTTCACGGCGTTTGGGGAACTCTATCGGCGAGCCGCGGCGCTGACGGATGCACGTGTGGCCGCGCTGGTTTGCCCCGAGGCGCCAGCGCGATGGACGGCGTGGCATGGTTGGCGCTCGATAGAGTTCGGAGAGCGGCAGTTCATATTCGTGTTCATCGCAACGACCGTGACGCTGGGGGTGGAGGCGCGGGTTGGAGAGCGCGCGCCCACTGACGAGGAGCTTGCCTCACCCGGCGGCGCTTCGCGAGAAATGCTGATGCAGCAGAGCCGGCAGCAACGAGTTGATGAGTTTTACAACGACTTCGATCACCGAGCGGCCAGTGAATCGGCCGAAGACGGCGACATGATCTTCTCTTACGGCGAGTATGTTCCATCGATCGAGGGGATCGATTTCGAACCCCTCGCGCGCAGGGCCGAAGCGATGGCCCGACTTCACTATGGCCCGGGTCTCGGCGTGGTCCGGCACGACTGCTTCTGCGCCACGCACCCGAATGTGGCGGTGGTGCACTTGGTTTTCCGGGCCTGAATGATCGCGGTCGCGGCTTGGCTCAATGCTGTTCCAGCCGGCCAATGAGGTCCTGCACGCCGCGGTTCGATGACGTGTGGCTCACGATCGCCACGTCAAGGTTGGAGTGCTCGTAGCGCTTCAACGCGTACTCAATCGCTTCGATGATCCAGTTGGTGGCATTGCCGAATGCGCCCCCGCCCACCAGAGTGAGAAACAGTTTTCGATTGCCGGCGATTCGTGAATTCAAAACCGCCGCGCACACGGTGGCTTCGTATGACGCTTCCAAAACCAGCCGCGCGAAATTTTCCCAAAGCTTAAACGGGCAATCCGTGTAGCTGCAGGGCAGGGCCGAACAATAAGCTTGCGAGACGAGGTGAGTGCAGTTGCCTAGCGTAACTTGGGTATCCCACTGAATCCCGATCCTCAGCCGCGCGCGAAGTTGATCGAGTTCACCCTCGGTTGACGATGAAAGGCGATGTGAAATTTCGTCGAGACCGCTGCGCGACGCCAGTGCGTAGCCATTTCTCATTTCCCAGAGACGGTTGCCGGAATTTCCCAAGGCTGAGCCGAGTGCCGCGAGGCAGTCAATTTGACTTCCCGCCGATTGCCCGTCCTGCGCATGGACCTTGGCGAAATAGTTTCGGAAGATCGTTCCCGCCCCGGCGGCGATAGCGCAGGCCGGCCCCTGCGTGTGGTCATTTTCGTAGATACTTACGCCGTGCTCGGGCGTCAGACAGGGAGACGCCATCTCCAGCAGATTGAACTGGGAGGCTACTTGAAACAGCGCCCCCCGATTAGAGTCATCGGCGTGTAAACTCTGCGCGTCAGCCACGATTTCGCGCAAAGAAACACGACCGCCCTGACGCTGAGTCGAAGTCCCGGCGACGCGCCCTCTCAGTTCGGCAAGCGAGGGGATTTCCAGGCGCCCACATCGCATCGATCTCCCGTTCACATGGGATGTCAATACTTCCTCGGCAACAGTGATTCGCTCGCGAACCTTCTGCGGGCTGCTCTCCGGAAACCCGGTCAGTGATTCAAACCAAGTCAACGAATCGCTCCTGCGCTACTGGTTGTCCTTCCACTCTTCGTACCACGCCATCTGAATCGCTTCGAGCTTGGCTTCGTTCGATTTGGCCGGGTCGTCCTCAAAATCTTCCAGTTCGATGATCCACTTGTGCAGGTCGGTGAAGCGGACCTTGAGCGGATCGACATCGGGAAACTTGTCGTAAAGGGCGATGCCGAGATCTTCGAAATGGGTCCAGGAAAGCGCTTGGGGCATTTGACTAGATCTTAGTTCCTTTCAACGCCGCATTCACGGCCGTGTTCATCATGTTCTCAGCCAGCGATTGCGTAGCCTGATTCAACTGCTCGATCTTCTCCATGATGAGGAGATGGTCTTCGCCATGGTAAACAACCAGGAGTTCGTTTTGGGCGAGGCTGATGGCCGCGCGTGAAGCGGCGTCCAGTTCATGATAGGCCTCGTTTTGCCGCGCCTTCTCAAACGCGGCCAGGATGTGATCGGCTTCGACGCGCGCCTCGCGAACCTGCCGTTCCTGGAAATCCTCTTCGGCCTTGTCGATGGAATCGACGATCATCCGCTCCACCTGCTCGTCGGTCAATCCGTATGACGGCTTGACGTCAACCGAGTGTTCCTGGCCCGTGCGCAATTCGCGGGCGGTGACGTTGAGGATGCCGCTGGCGTCAATAAGGAAGCGCACTTCAATCTTCGGGTAGCCGGCCGCCATCGGGGCAATTCCCTTGAGATCGAAGCGGGCTAGTGACCGGCAATCCCGCACCATCTCACGCTCACCCTGCACCACGTGGATCAACACGTTGGTCTGGCCTTCCACCGCCGTGGTGAACGTCTCGCTGGCAGAAGCGGGAATCGCCGAGTTGCGATGAATGATCTTCGAAACCAAGCCGCCCATGGTCTCAATGCCAAGCGACAACGGCGTGACGTCCAGCAGCAGCTTGTCGTCTACGGCGCCCGAGAGAATGCCGGCTTGTACGGCCGCGCCGAGTGCCACCACTTTGTCGGGGTCGAGCTCTGTATGCGGGCGTGAGCGGAAAAGCCGTTCGACGCAGGCGCGCACCAGCGGCACCCGCGTGGATCCGCCTACCAGCACCACTTCGTCAATCTGTTCGGGCGTCAATGCGGCGTCGGCCAGGCATTGACGGCAGGGTTGCAGCGTGCGGTCGATAATAGGCGCGACAAGCTTTTCGAAATGCTCTCGCGTCAACTCGCGAGCGTACTCTTTCCCATGCCAGGCGAGCCGGATGTGGGTGGACGGGAGCGTGGACAGCTCATGCTTAGCGTCAATCACGGCGCGGCGCAGCCGCTGGACCGCTTCACTGTTTCCAGCAATATCCTCGCTCCACTCAGCCGCGATATCTTCCAGCGCGATCTTGAGTAGCAGATTGTCGATATCGTCGCCGCCCAGGTGAGTGTCGCCACCGGTGGCCAGCACCTCAAACAGCCCGTCGTGCAACTTCAGAATCGAGATGTCGAACGTGCCACCGCCGAGATCATACACGGCCACGATGCCTTGCTTGCGCTTGTCGAGACCATAGGCGAGCGCGGCCGCCGTAGGCTCGTTCACCAGCCGCAACACTTCGAGGCCCGCAATGCGGCCCGCGTCTTTGGTGGCTTGGCGCTGCGCGTCGTTGAAGTAGGCAGGCACGGTGATCACGGCTTGAGTCACCGGCTTGCCCAGCTGCGCTTCGGCATTGCGTTTGAGCTGCCGCAGAATGAAGGCCGAGATTTCCGGCGGTGTGAACGTTTTGCCGCCGAGCGCCAGATTAATGACCGATTCCGAGCCCGGCGCGATGCGAAAGGGGAAGAGCGCGAGTTCCTGCGCAACGTCCTCCACGCCTCGGCCCATCAAGCGCTTGACGGAGTACACGGTTTCTTCCGGCGATGTCAGCAGCGCGGCTCGCGCGGGGTTGCCGACCAAGACGCCGCCCGAGGCGGGCATCGAAACTACCGAGGGAACCAGCGGATCGCCATCTTCGCCCGCTATGATCTGAGGTGCGCCAGCATCATCAAGGTAGGCCACCAGCGAATTGGTGGTGCCCAGATCGATGCCCACGATCACCGGTGGTTCGGCGGTTTCGCCAAAGTCGATTTGAAACGTACCCATTACAGTTCCCTGCCTCAGACTCCCAGAGCCTGATCAACGGTCTTCAGCAAATTGTGGATGTACTTGCGGCGATTCAATATCGCGCGTACTTCGGCCAGCACCGAGTCCGCATGAGCCGCGTCCCAGCGCCGGAATCCGGCATCCAGTTCCGCATCAATGGTGGCGAGCGTGGTGGCGAAGGTGGCGCGGGCCGATTCCAGTTGGGGCCGCACGGATGCATCTCCGTCTTTCAGCTCATCGATCACCATGTTCAGCTCAAACACTTCTTCGAGCAACTCGGGCGGGACTTTCTTGGCCGCGGCTTCGTCATGCGCCAAGCCATTCCGGCTCAGCACATACTCGGCCCGCTCCACCGGCTGCTTGAGCGTGCGAAAGGCGTCATTGAGGAGCGCCGTATTCTCCAAGGCCAACTGCTGCTCGGCGGCAGACTTGGACGCAAAACGATCCGGATGCCACTGGCGGCTCAACTCGTAGAAGCGCTTTTGAAGAGAAATGGGATCGAGCGCCAATTGGGGCTCGATCCCGAAGAAGGAGAAGAAATCCCGATCCACAATAACTAAGCGGAGAACGACGTGCCGCAGCCGCAGGCCTTCTTAGCATGCGGGTTTTCGAACGCGAAGCCGGACTGCATGAGCGACTCTTTGTAATCCAGCGTCATGCCGTTGAGGAACAACATGCTCTTAGGATCCACAAAGATTTTCACGCCTTCAAATTCGAAGACATGGTCTTTGTCGCGCGGCTTGACGTCGAACTTGAACTGATAGCTGAGGCCGGAGCAGCCGCCACCCAACACGCCCAAACGCAAACCGCCTTCGGTCACACCCTGCTTTTCAAAGGTAGCGCGGATCTTCGAGAGGGCCTTGGGGGTCACCTCGATCTGGGACTTCGGATTGCTGACAACGTCAAGCGTGGCGGTCACTTTGTCGATTCTCCTTGAAATTTACTACGCTCTCACGGCTTCTGCGCCCGCGGTGGTGGCGGGAGCGCCGCTCTTGCCGGCCTGCTTCTGCTTGTAGTCGCCAATAGCCGCTTTGATGGCGTCTTCGGCGAGCACCGAGCAATGAATCTTCACCGGCGGCAGGCTGAGTTCGTTGACGATGTCGGTGTTCTTGATCGACATCGCTTCATCCACGGTTTTGCCGCGGAGCCACTCGGTGGCCAGCGAGCTGGAGGCGATGGCTGAGCCGCAGCCAAACGTCTTGAACTTCGCTTCTTCAATGATGCCTGTGGCGTCGTTGACGCGCACTTGCAGCTTCATTACGTCGCCGCACTCGGGAGCGCCGACGATCCCGGTGCCGACGTCGGCCGAGGACTTGTCGAGCGAGCCCACGTTACGCGGGTTGTTGTAGTGGTCGAGAACCTTATCAGAGTAAGCCATGATTTCTTCTCCTATCCTTTAATGGGCAGTCCATTGGACCTTGGTCAGGTCGATGCCTTCCTTCACCATTTCGTACAGCGGGGAAAGCTCGCGCAGTTTTAGCACCACCGATATGACCTTCTGCGCCACGTAGTCTACTTCTTGCTCGGTGTTGAAGCGGCCGATGCCGAAGCGAATCGAGGAGTGAGCGATGTCGTCGCCGGCCCCGAGCGCCTTGAGTACGTAGCTGGGCTCGAGCGTGGCCGACGTGCAGGCCGAACCGCTCGACACCGCCACATCGTTGATGCCCATCAGCAGCGACTCGCCTTCGACATACGCAAAGCTGATGTTGAGATTGTTGGGCAGACGATGTTCCATCGTCCCGTTGATGTAGGTTTCGTCGAGCGCGGCCAGCAGGCGATCCTTCAGCTTGTCGCGCAGGTAGGCCATGCGCTTGGATTCTTCGGCCATCTCGAGACGCGCGATTTCACATGCCTTGCCAAGACCGGCGATGCCCGGAACGTTGAGCGTACCGGAACGCATGCCGCGCTCGTGGCCGCCGCCGTCCATCTGCGCCGTGAGCTGCACGCGCGGGTTCTTGCGACGCACGTAGAGCGCGCCCACACCTTTGGGCCCGTAGATCTTGTGGCCGGACAGCGAGAGCAAGTCGATGTTGTCGGCGATCACATCCACCGGGATTTTGCCAACCGCCTGCACCGCGTCGGTGTGGAACAGAATGCCGCGTTCCTTGCACATCTTGCCGATTTCGCGAATGGGCTGCACCACGCCGATTTCGTTGTTGGCGTACATGATGCTAACCAGGATGGTCTTGTCGGTCATCGCCTCGCGTAGCATGTCGAGGTCAACCAAGCCGTTGGCCTGCACCGGCAGATATGTGACGCGCACGCCGTGCTTTTCCAGGCGCTTGCAGGTATCCAGAATCGCCTTGTGTTCGGTGGCGGCGGTGATGATATGGTTGCCGCGCTCGGCATACATTTCCGCCACGCCCTTGAGCGCCAGGTTGTTCGATTCGGTGGCGCCCGAGGTGAAAATGATTTCCTTGGCCGTCGCGCCGATGAGGGCGGCTATCTGCTTGCGAGCGATCTCCGTGGCTTCCTCAGCGACCCAGCCAAACGCATGATTGCGGCTGGCCGAGTTGCCGAACTGCTCTTTGAAAAATGGCATCATCGTTTCCAGCACGCGCGGGTCAAGCGGCGTGGTGGCGTGATTATCCATGTAGATCGGCATGGCGGACGTATTGGCGGAGGCGCTCATAATATGGTTCATTTCTCTTGGGGCGATTGTCACGGGACTGGCACGGGCACGACAGCGTTGCCTAGAATCGGCCAGAGCGCGCGTGCGTCGGCCCGCTGCTGCACCTGACTCAGATCGGTGGCCAGATCCAGAATTGAGATGTTTGAAAGCAGCGCCAGGATTCCTTCATGTACTTTCCGCAGCGGCTCTTTCACGGTGCAGGTGGAGAGCTGGTCACACACGGAGTCTCCATGGAAGCAAGAGGCCAGGAACACCGGACCGTCAATGGCGCGAATCACTTCTAAAGTAGAGATGGCTTGCGGCGGGCGGGAAAGCCTGTAGCCGCCGGCCGCGCCGGATTCAGAGCGTAGGAACCCATCCTTGGTGAGCTTCTGCAGGACCTTGGCCAGCAGCGGCAAAGGGATGTGATAGGTCTCGGCGATTTCCTTGGCGGTGGCGGTCCGCTTGTTGGGGTCGACCGCAAGGTGACGGAGGGCGATGAGCCCGTAGTCGGATTTTTTGGTCAGCTTCAACATGGCTTGTCGATCCCGGACACATTCGGTCCTGATTCAAACTGTACCAAAATAGTCTGGGTTCCGCAAGTGGTGGAGAGGGTGAGGGGTTAAATCCGGATCAGATTGGTCGGGGAAGAGCGCGGATCGCAACGCCGGCTACTGCAACCTTGCCTTGCTCGCCAGATAGTGCTGATCAAGCGCCTGCCTGACCAACGTCTTAATAACCGCCTGGCGGCTTACATTGAGGTTGAGGGCCGCCCGATCCAACTCTTCTAGCATTCCGACCGTGACATCGACGTTGACGCGCTGAATAGGCTGAACCATGCGGCCCTCGCCTTTGAAGAAACGGGATACGTCCTCCCCTTTTTCAGCCCGCCGTGCAATCGCATCGGCGGAAACCGGTTTCACGGAATTACGAGACCTTTTCATATAGCCTGATCTCCTCCCTCGTCGATCTCCATAAATTCACAAGGTGCAGAATCTCACCCTCTTCGTCTTGCCTGAATTTAGGGATTAGGCCAAAAATAAATCGCCACACAACTAGCCGGCATGCTAGCCTTGGGCATGGAACTGAATATCACTCCAGAATTGAAAGCGGTGTGGGAGC
>JAYTKJ010000395.1:0-7732 GCA_043730365.1 Acidobacteriota bacterium
CCTCGAGTCCGACCTCGTCAGCCGCCCTTCCCCCATTGAAAATGTAGTGGAGACCTTGGGAGGCCCTTTGTTGAAAACAAAGGGCCCGCCGGTCTCAAATGCGCTGAACTGCGAAAGTTGGGCTAACAACATGGTTTAATACGGCTTGCGCTTGTTCAGAAGTCATGCAGAGTATCATAGCGCTGTTGTATCAGTCTGGAAACGCCAAGGACCATGCGGCCCCGTCAGGCAGCCCTGGGTCTCCGCCAGGCGCGAAATCGCCGCCACGCCAGCGCAAAGCCGGTGTAGCCGAGAACCACCGCGGAGCCCGAAGCCAGCGCCGCAATAGTTTGCCCGGCCAATCCCAATGCTTCTCCGGTGTGGAGAAATCGAAGCCATAGGCGCAGCTTGCGGCCGGAGTTATTGTTTTCCCAAGCTTCCCAGCGCGAGGCGCCGTCTCGCCGCAGCGTGAGCGTGCCGCGCTTCTGCGGTTGTCCTCCCGTGCCCCAGTCAATGGTGAATGCAACGGGCAACTGCTCGGAATCCGGCAGGCGAAAGCTGATGCTGTTCCAGCCGGCGTGTTGAACCTTGGCAAAAGTGACCAGTTGGTCCAGACCATTCAGGTTCACTTGCGGAGGTGGCGCCGCGGCCTTCGGCGGAGGTGCCGCTGCGGCAGCAGGCGGCTCGGAGCCCGCGATGCGATAGACCAGATCGCTGGCCCATCCGAACGAAATCGGTACGGCGCCTGCCACGATCACGGCGAGCGGCAACGCGCACCAGAGGCCGAGCGTGTTGTGCCAGTTGAAGTCGCGCGCTTTGCCCGAGAGCCCGCCCCGGAACCAGACCACGAGGCGAAGATGTTGCCATGACCACTTGCGCGGGATCCAGAGATAGGCGCCGGAGCAGACCAGGAACAGGAACGCCAGGTTGCACACGCCGGTGATCAACTTGGCGGTGGCCCGGCCCGGACCGTCGATCGCCAGGTAGCGATGCCAAGCGGTGATCTTCTGAAAGAACTGGCGGTTGCCGGGCGCGTTCTTTCCCAACTCGCGGCCCGACTGTGGATCCACATAAATCGACCCGTCTCGTCCCAGATTGAGTTCGAGTGGCTCGCGCGGATCGCTCCGGATCACCACCGTCGCATTCGGACGGCCAAGGGGTGGACGCAGCAACTGTTCGAGCGGCATCGCCTCCCCGCCGGTGGAAGTGACGGTTCGCAGAGATCCACGATCGAGCCAAGCTACGATCTGCTTTTCGTAAGCCAGCAGCACGCCAGTGAATGACATCCACACGACGATCAGGCCCGCAATCAGACCTGCGCTCAGATGCAGCCAGAAGAAAATCTTTCGCATAGACAACCTTAAAACGATAGCTCAATCGCCGGATGCGGCGTTATACTTTCGGCATGGTGATGCGCTGGTTGCTGATACTCTCCACCGGTCTGGCGATCTGTGCGGTGGCCGCCCCCAAGGCCGATTGGAGTGTCGTGGCGGAGCTGGCGCCGGGTGCGCGGGTGGAGGTTGTTCCGAAGGATTACCGGCAGCCGATTGTCAAAGGCACGTTGGTGCGCGCATCGGCAGTATCACTGGTGGTGAGCGGCAAGACTGGAGAAGTCTCGCTTGACCAAGCCTCTGTCAGGGTGGTGAGAACGGCAGCACCACACAGGCGGGTGCGCAGTGGCTTGATCGGTGTTGGCGTGGGCACGGCGGCAGGGGTCATCATCGGGTACGCTGTTTGCCCATATTGTCCGAACGAGGGAACCAACCGATTCCAGGCTTACGGACTAGCAGTCGGGGCCGCGCTGGGTGCTCTCGCCTTCCTCCCGCTGCCCTATGAAACCGTCTACAAGGTTCCGAAGAAGTAGATGGCGGCCGAGTCGCTCACGCGCCAGGATAAGCGCGGCTTGATCCTGGTGTCGCTACCAGGCCTCGCCGGTGCCCTGGCTGACTTGATGCTTTGGCGTCTGGCCGGGCCGGTGACGGGCGCGCCCCGCACTTACCTGGGCTTCATCTCCTGGCCCCAGACCGTGCCCGCCGCCGCGAGGGAACTCATCGATTTGGGCTCGCGCCCCTTCAGCACTCTCGCCGAAGCGGTGGGCTGGCATTGGCGCGACTCAGGTTTCGACTGGCTGGCCTGGCTCGGATGTATCGTCTTCTGGTTGGCCTTTGCCGCCGTCCTGACCCGTGTGGAAGCCCGGCTCCTGCGCTTTTGTCTCCGCATCGGCCTCACTCGACTGCTCGGCGCGGCCATCCTCAGCGTGTCGCCGTGGGGCTTGGTGACGATACCGTTGCTGCACCTGCAGTGGATCTTGCTGGCCCTGTCGACGCTGCTGGCAATCGTGATGGCGCGATTTAGAAAACGGAGCAACACCAGATGAGCACGACGATCCTCTACCGGCCGGTTGGTCAACGAGAGTATGAGCTCATCGAGGCCTCTGGTTTTCGCCGCTTCCCACCGCGATTACCTGAGCAACCGTTCTTCTATCCGGTGGCCAACGAAGAGTACGCAACTCAAGTCGCGCGGGACTGGAACACCAGAGACGAGGCTTCGGGCTACGCGGTGCCTGCCGACGAACTTGAAGAGTTCAACGAAAGCACTGATGGGCCGATTGAGTGCGTTTGCTTGCTTTAAGCCGCATGGGCAGGCCAGCGGGTAGAATAACCATTCATGCACTTTGACACTCCCGCAGCTTCGGCCCCCGCTACCCTTGAATCGGGCCTGCCGTGGTACAGACAACTGAACAGCTACCACTGGCTGGTGCTGGTTGTGGCCAGCCTGGGCTGGCTATTCGACACGATGGACCAGCAATTATTCAATCTGGCGCGGCGTCCGGCGATAACGCAACTCTTGGGCGTGCGGCCCGGAGACCCATCGGCGGCCGGCCGCATCGCGGAATTTTCCGGCTACGCCACGATGATCTTCATGATTGGTTGGGCCTCGGGCGGTGTGTTCTTCGGGATTCTGGGCGATCGGATCGGCCGTGCCAAGACGATGATCATCACGATCCTTCTCTATTCGTTCTTCACCGGGCTGAGCGCGCTATCGACCACCGTGTGGGATTTTTCCTTCTTCCGATTCCTGACCGGGCTCGGCGTCGGCGGGCAGTTTGCGGTTGGCGTAGCGTTGGTGGCCGAGGTGGTGCCGGCGGCCGCGCGGCCGTATGCGTTGGGCTCGCTACAGGCCACGTCGGCGCTCGGCAACATGATGGCGGCGTTGATCGGCATCGGCCTGGGTCGACTGGAGCAGTCCGGCACGATTGAGAGTGCGTGGCGGTCGATGTTTCTCGTGGGTGCGTTACCGGCGCTGCTGGCGATCGTAGTGTTCCGGAAGCTGAAGGAGCCGGAACAGTGGCAGGCGGCGCGGGCGGCCGGAGGGAAGCAACTGGGATCGGTGAGGGAGCTATTCTCTGACCCGCGCTGGCGCCGCCACTCGATTGTAGGAATGCTGCTCGCCTTCGCCGGAGTGGTGGGGCTCTGGGGCATCGGGTTCTTCAGCTTTGACTTGATCAGTTCGGTGCTCGACAAGACTTTCCGCGCGCAGGGATTGGCGGAGGCAGAGATCGCCGGGCGGAAGACCGTCTGGACCGGCATCACGTCGCTCCTCCAAAATCTAGGCGGGTTCTTCGGCATCTACGCCTTCACGTATTTCACCGCCATCACGGGCCGCAAGAAGGCGTTCGGCGTCAGCTTTGTCGCGGCGATGGCGGCCACGGCTTACACCTTCTGGAATCTCAAGACCTTCAACGATATATTTTGGATGATCCCGCTGATGGGCTTCTCACAATTGGCCTTGTTCGGCGGCTATGCGATTTATCTGCCGGAACTGTTCCCCACGCGACTGCGCAGCACGGGCACGTCGTTCTGCTATAACGTCGGGCGCTTTGTGGCGGCGATGGGCCCGCTGGCGCTTGGGCTGCTTACCAGCCGCGTCTATGCCGATCAGGCTGAGCCAATGCGCTACGCCGGCGTGACGATGTGCCTCGTCTTTCTGGTTGGCCTGGCGGCGCTGCCGTTCGCGCCGGAGACCAAGGGCAAGCCGCTGCCCGAGTGAGCCGACGGTCGTTATGATACCCTATCGAACGCTATGAAAATCCGACTCGTCTGCACCCTCACCCTCGCCGCCATGGCGTATGCTCAACAATCTCCGCGCATTTACAACACCGTCAAGACCAAGCTGAAAGAAGGCAAGCAGGTCGTCGGTGGCACGGTCTCGTCGTACGACCCTGAGGTCTACTGCGCGATGGCCAACGCCGGCTTCGATTTCACCTGGATCGAGATGCAACACAGCGTGCTCGATTATAGCCAGGTGGCCAACATGATTCGTTACTGCAAGGGCGCTTCGGCTATGCCGTTCATCCGCGTTCCGGATGCCACCGAGGGCGATATTCAGAAGGCGATGGACTTGGGCGCCGCCGGAATCATCGTCCCGATGGTGGACACGGTGGAGAAGATTCGCAACGCCGTCAAGTTCGCCAACTATCCTCCGATCGGCGTGCGCAGCCAGGGCGGCGGCCAGTATGGCGCGATGTGGGGCCCTGACTACCGCCAGATAGCGAACGCGAATCTGGTGATCGTAGCCATGATCGAGAATCCGAAGGGCGTCGACATCGCCGATCAGATTGCCGCGGTTCCCGGCGTCGACGTGGTCTTCATCGCCAGCACCGACCTGGGGAGCTTCTCCGGTTTCAAGCAAGGCCAGCCGGAGTATGAAGCGCTGGTGGATCGCATCAAAGGGCCCGTCATGAAGGCCGGGGTGAAGTTGGGTGCTCCGCATGCTTGGCAGGCTACACGCAAGGGATATGACTTCTTCCAGGCTGCCGGTGAGACCGCTCTCATTCGGATGGGCGCCCAGGCGACGCTCAAGGGCACGGTTGTTTCGGGCACGCCGCGCGGCGTGGCTCAGATCGAAGGCTCAGAAAAACATTGAGGATTGTTCCGCTCCTGGTGACGGCCGCGTCGGCAGTATGCCTGGCGCGCGCAGCCGATCCGGCTGACCTGATCCTCCGCAACGGAACCATTCACACACTCGCCCCAGCGCAGCCCAAGGCACAGGCTTTGGCTGTCCGGGGCGATCTAATTTTGGCCGTCGGCAGTGATGCGGCGATCCTGAAACTGCGCGGCCCCAAGACCGAGGTGATTGACCTGCGAGGCGCGACGGCGATTCCAGGCTTTATCGAAGGCCATGGCCACTTCATGGGCGTGGGCCAATTCAAGCGCAGCCTCAACCTGCGCGACACCACCAACTGGCAGCAAATTGTGGGGATGGTGGGAGCTGCCGCCAAGGAGGCCAAGCCAGGCGAGTGGATCGTCGGGCGGGGTTTTCATCAGTCGAAGTGGACTGCGCCACCTTCGCCCGCCGTACAGGGCTTCCCGGTGCATGACGAATTGAGCGCAGTTTCGCCTGCCAATCCGGTGTTGCTCACTCACGCCTCCGGCCACGCCGCGATGGCGAATGCGAAGGCCATGGAGTTGGCGGGCGTGACGCGAGATACCAGGGATCCGCCCGGCGGCGAGATTCTGCGGGACTCAGCTGGCAACGCCACAGGATTGATGAACGAGAGGGCGCAAGGGCTGATCCAGAAAGCCTATGCCGAGTATCTCGCGCATCGCACGGAGGCGCAAAGCGAGGAGGACGCAACCATCGAAGCGCGCCTGGCCGCACAGGAGGCCCTTCGTCACGGCATTACCAGTTTTCAGGATGCCGGCTCATCGTTCGCCACGGTTGACCTGCTGCGAAAGTTGAACCGCGACGGTGGACTCGGTTTGAGGTTGTGGCTGATGCTGCGTGAATCGAATGATGCGTTGGCGGCGCGAGGGGCCAGCTATCACAGCGTGAATAAATGGGTCACCGTGAGGGCGATCAAGCGCACGATGGATGGTGCGTTGGGGTCGCGCGGCGCCTGGATGCTTGAGCCCTATGCGGATCTTCCTGGTCGCAGCGGCTTGAACACGGCGCCTGTTGCCGAGATTGCCGCGACGGGCGCGTGGGCCTTGACCAACGGCTTCCAGCTTTGCGTGCACGCGATCGGCGACCGGGCCAATCGGGAGACGCTCAACGTGTTTGAGAGTGCCGCCGGAGGGCGACGCGATTTGCGTTGGCGAGTGGAACACGCGCAGCACTTGAACGCGGCCGATATTCCGCGCTTCGCCAAGTTGGGCGTCATCGCCTCCATGCAAGGCATCCACTGTACGTCCGATGCACCCTATGTGCTGGCCAGGCTCGGAGCCGCGCGCGCTGAAGAGGGCGCCTATGTCTGGCGCAAACTGCTCGCCAGCGGCGCCGTCGTCGGCAACGGCACGGACGCACCGGTGGAAGATATCGACCCGCTGGCCAGCTTCCACGCCACCGTGACACGCCAGTTGAAAGACGGATCAGTTTTCTTTCCCGCGCAGCGGCTGACCCGGCTCGAGGCCCTGCGCAGCTACACGACGGCCAACGCCTATGCCGCTTTCGAGGAATCATCCAAGGGCACGCTGCAGGCCGGCAAGCTGGCCGACATCACGGTGCTCTCCAAGGATGTTCTGGCCGTCCCCGACGGGGAGATTGCCGGCATCGAAGTTCTCTACACGATCACCGGTGGCCAAGTGCGATATCGGCGATAGATAGGGCATGGAGGATCGCTTCAACTTCGATGGCTTGCTCAAGGAGCTGTTCCAACGAGACCGGCCGAGCCTGCTCACCAAAATCGTTGGCGGCGTCAGAGTCAAGGCCTTCCTGAACGTCGAGTTCCCCAGGGTTCAGGAACGAAGTGTGGACCTGCTCGAGTTGCTCGAAGACGACACGATCCTCCACGTGGAGATTCAAAGCACTCATGACCGGGAGATGGCGTACCGGATGCTGGAATACTACGCGCTGGTCAAACGCCGGCACAAACGGCCCATGCGCCAAGTGCTTCTCTATGTCGGCGAAGGCAGGCTCCGTATGCCGGATCGAATCGCCGAGGATGGAAACCTGGTGGTGTGGAACGTGGTGGACATTCGGAGCTTCGATGCCGGCGCACTGATCGCCAGCGGTAACCCGGGCGATCTGGCATTGGCTGTGCTCGCCGGCGGCGGTGACACGCGGATACGAGCCATTCTGCAGAAGATCGGACGGCTGAAGGGAATGGCTCGGCAGAGGCTCCAGACGCAAATCCTGGTATTGGCGGGGCTCCGCGGCGCGGTGAGGCAGGTACAATCGGAGATGAAGGAACTCAAGATGGTCATAGACGCAAAGAAGAATCCGTGGCTGATGAGCCTGCAGCGCGAGTTCCTCGAAGAGGGCAAGGCCCGAGGTATGGCAGAGGGCAAGGCCGAGGGCAAGGCCGAGGGAAAGGCCCAAGGTAAGGCTGAAGCCCTGGTCAGTGTGCTCGAGCGGCTTCTTGTGACCAAGTTTGGCCACCTTCCCAAGTGGGCGAAGGACCGCATTCACCGAGCCCCAGTTGAACAAACGGATCAATGGGTGAACAAGGTCCTGGATGCCTCCGCACTCGAGGAAGTTATCGGTCGGCGTTAAGGCCGCGCTATTTCGAGAACTTGAGCCGAAGGGCGGACGCCAAGACGAGCCTCCCCCCCGGAATCCGGAAGTTAGTCAGACACCCCCCGCGAAGCGGGTGGCTTGATGAGTTGGGCCGCCTCAAAGGCGGTCGGGCCATGGGGTCTAGGCGTCGCGCGGTGCGCGCCTTAGTTAACTTGGTTACTTAGAACTTCCCGCTGTGACCATCCGCGGCCTCCTGCTCGCGGATGTATTGGCGGACCTGTTCCAACTCGAATCC
>JAYTKJ010000396.1:0-6823 GCA_043730365.1 Acidobacteriota bacterium
GAACTGGGCCGGGACCGTCTGGCACGTCTGCTTGAGGGCATGCGGGTGTCGCTTCTCCTGGCTCCGGCCGCTTCCCTCATCGCGGTCTCGGTGGCAGCCCTGGCGGGGGTGTGGGCCGGTTGGTGTGGCGGTTGGTGGGATCGTTCGCTCGATGGCGCCTCCAATCTTTTTCTCTGCTTGCCGGGCTTTTTTGTGCTGATCACGGCCCGGGCGGCGCTGCCGCTGGACATTTCGCCATGGACCTCGGTGACGGTGACGTTCGGGCTGCTCGGCTTGCTCGGTTGGGCAGGTCCGTGCCGGGTGATTCGATCAGCGACACGGTCGCTGTCCGGCTCCGGTTTTGTCACGGCGGCACACGCCAGGGGAAGCAAGCCTCACCGTATTGCCTTTCGGCAGGTGATGCCCAATCTGGCGCCGGTGCTGGCGGCGCAGTTCTGGACCAGCGTTCCCTTGTTTCTGCTGGCCGAGGCCAACTTGAGTTTTCTTGGACTGGGCGTGGCTGAGCCGCTACCCAGTTGGGGCACGATGCTGAAGGAGCTGGAGCGCCCGGGGCTGGTGGCCGCGCAGCCGGCGGTTCTGGTTCCAGTGTTGCTGCTGGCGCTGTGCGTGGCCAGCCTGCAGGTGGTGATTCCCGTGCGCCAGGTGAGCCTCTAATGTTGCTTCGTCCCGCGCTGCTCACTCTCCTGGTCTGGTTTGTGTCACCTGCCGCGGCGCAGTGGGGCGGTACGATCCGCTTTGCGGTCCAGGGCGATCCGAAGGTAACGCATCCGTGGCTCGCCGCCGACGCTCCATCGCACACCGTTGCCTATCTCACTTCGGCCGGCCTGATCCGCATTCATCGCGTCACTCAAAAGGTTGAACCTTGGCTGGCCACCTCGTGGAAATGGTCGGACGGCGGGCGGACGATCACGTTTGAGTTGCGGCCCGGCGTGCGTTTCTCGGACGGCTCTCCGTTTTCGGCCGAAGATGTTCGTTCCACCCTCGCCGGTGTCCTTGATCCGGCGCTGGCCTCGCCCCATGCAGCAGTGCTGCAAGTGGGCGGAAAGCCGCCTGAGGTTACCGTTGTGAACCCGCATAAGGTGGCGATACGGTTTGCTGCGCCGCCGGCCGGGTGGGAGCGGTTGTTTGGCGATCTGGCGATACTGCCGGCCAAGTCGACGGTTGCCGGAGCCAGCGCCGCCCTGGCCGGTTTGGGGCCTTTCGTGTTGACCTCACGTAAAGCGGGCGCCAGTCTCACCTTCGCCCGCAATCCCCATTACTGGCGGATGGGCCATGGAGGCCGCGCTTTGCCATACGCCGACGGTGTGGAGATCTCCATCCAGACGAACCGGGAAATCGAGCTCCTGCGCTTTGAACGCGGCGAACTTGATTTCATCAACAAACTTGATCCGGACTCGTTCCGGCGCTTGACGGCGAGCCATCCGGCGGCGGCCCGCAACCTGGGCCCCTCGCTGGATCCTGAAATCATGTGGTTCAATCAGACGGGCCGGGTCGCGCCCGCCTACAAAGACGCCTGGTTCCGATCACGCAATTTCCGGCAGGCCATTTCGCTGGCGATCCGGCGCGCGGACCTGGCGCGAATCGCCTGGCAATCGCTGGCGACGGTGGCCGATGGCGTGGTCTCGCCTGCGAACAAGGCGTGGGTGAACACGTCGATCGCGCCAGCCCGGTTTGACCTGACGGCAGCGCACAAGCTCCTTGAGAAAGATGGTTTCCGGCTCGCGGGCACGCGGCTCCTGGACCGGCTTGGCAACCCCGTCGAGTTTAGTCTGATCACCAACGCCGGCAACGCCACGCGCCAGCGGATGGCCACTCTCATCCAGCAGGATCTCAAAGCGCTGGGTATTGAGGTGCGTCTGGCTGCGCTGGACTTTCCGTCGCTGGTTGAGCGCATCTCGCGCACCTTCGCCTACGACGCCTGCCTGCTGGGGCAGAACAATGTGGACCCGGACCCTAACGGTTTGATGAACATCTGGCTCAGCTCGGCGCCCAACAATCCCTGGCACCCTCAGCAAGCAGCGCCTGCCACTGAATGGGAGGCCTCGATTGACCGGCTGATGCACGCGCAATCGTCCACGGCAGACGCTTCGGCGCGCCGCAAATACTTTGCCCAAGTGCAGGAAATCGCCCGCACGGAGCAGCCCGTCATCTACCTGATCTACAAGAACCTGCTCGCGGCAGTGAGTGACCGGTTGGGCAATGCCCAGCCGTCGCTGCTCTATCCGCATGTCTTCTGGAATATCGACGAACTGGCGGTGAGTCCCGGTGCGGGCTCGGCCAAAACCCAACTTTCTAGCTTACGGTGAAACGCCAATGAATTTGACTCCTCAAAACTCGACGCCCGCCTCGGTCACGCCGGCGCGCCCCGCGCTCCTGGCCACCAACTTCAGCGTGGATTATCCGGACTGCATCGGCGTGGTCCGCAACATTGAACTCGTACTCGAACCTGGGGATACCGTCGGTCTGGTGGGCGCCAGCGGATCGGGCAAGAGCACCATCGCCAACACACTGATGGGTCTCATCGGGATGCAGGGCGGTCGCGCCCGCGGCCACGTCCGGTTTGAGGGAGTGCAACTGCTGGGTCTCAAGGATGAGACGCTGCGCGCCTATCGGGGCCATCGGTTTGCCATGGTGATGCAGAGCCCGTTGTCGGTGCTCAACCCTGCGATGACGATCGGCCAGCAGATGTGCGAGGCGTGGCTGGCTCACCGCCAGGACGATTGGGAAGAGCCGGTCTGCCAAGCGCTCGAGCAGGCGTGCCTGCCGCAAAGCGCCGAGTTCCTTGATCTGTACCCCAGCCAGCTCAGCGTCGGTCTGGCGCAGCGGGTGCTCATCGCCATGGCGATTCTGCACCGGCCGTCGCTGCTGATTGTGGATGAACCCACCAGTGCCCTCGACATCGTCACGGCCGGTGAGATTCTCACCCTGTTCCGCAACCTCAATCGCGAACTAGGCATGGGCATCCTGATGATCTCGCACGATTTGGCCGCCGTGGCTGCCCTCTGCAGCCGCGTGGCGATCCTCGATGGAGGCGCCCTTGTCGAGAACGGCACCCGCGAGCAGATTTTCCAGAACCCCCGTCACCCTTATACTCGCCGCATGGTGGCCGCTATGGCGCAGCTGCAACAGGGCGGCTTCACGCCACCCACCCCGGTCGAAGCCACCGCCGCCACCTCGCAGGAGGGGCTGCTCAATCTGATCGAGAATACTCACACGCTGGCGCCTTCGCTGCTCGATCAAGGGCCCCAGTGGAGCGTGATCGATGACCCCAACCCTGACCAACACACAGACCGGCGCACGAAACTGGAGGCGGTCGCGCGGGCCGAAGCCAGCAAGGCCGCTGCCGCCACGCAACAAGCCGATGTCGATCCGGTCACCCAGTTGTTCAACTCGCGCGGCCTGTTCCTGGCGCTTGATCGCGAGATCGCCCGTCTGCGGCGAAGCGGCAACTCGCTGTCGATGATCGTCACCTCCATTGAGGGCTTCGCCGAACTCAATCAGCGCTTCGGACGGGCCTGGGGCGAGGACATCCTCAAGTCCATCGCCCGGAAACTACGTGACCAGAGCCGCGAGTATGACGTGCTGGCGCGGACCGATGCCGACGAGTTCGTGCTGGTGCTGCCCGAGTTCCCCGTGAAATTCCTTGAAGGCCGCATGGCGCGTCTGGAACAAGGAGCGGCCGCTGCCGCAGCCGAGGTGATTGGTGACCGGCTCACTTTCACCTTCGCCACCGCCCACGCCAATTGTCCCGAGGACGGCCAGGATGCCGAGTCGCTGCTGGCGCTGGCCGCTGCGCGCCTGCACGAACTGCGCCAGGAACGCGCCGCCGAAGAGGCGGTTGCCAAGCTGGTTTGAGTCGTCACCAAGACGCAAACACCGCAAGGAAGGGTGACTAGTACTACTGTGTTGCGGAATCACGAGAGTCCAGGCACCGATGTGAGCAGCGCTCGTTTCGCCCGTCGCCTCCGGAGCCTATGCATCTTCTCCTGCCAGGGCCTGTCTCCGCGTCTCCGCGCCTCAGCGTTGAACGATGCCTTCCATCAAAGTCGTACGTGGCTGCTTTAACCGCAGAGGCACAGAGACGCGGAGAAACCCGCTAGGGCTAAACTACACTAGCCCCAGGAGTGGTGAGACATCTGGCAGTGGCCGCCCTCGACGGCGATCGCCGCCTGGTAACCCGGGTGCGGAGAGAATGCGGCCATGCCCCACTTCTTTTCTTCGTCAGGACGCCCGGCGGCTCGCAATAGCCCCACCGGGCTCAGGCTCACGTCGAAGTCGGACAAGGGGAAGTTCAACCCTTCCCCGGTGGCCTTGAGGTAGGCCTCCTTCAAAGTCCATATGCGAAAGAAGCCCTCCTGCCGGTCGACGTCCGGTAGTTCCCGCAACTGTCGTCGCTCTTCGTTTGCGAAGTACCGCGCGGCGATCGCTTCGTAGTCCGGCATTAAGCGCATCTGCTCGATGTCCGCGCCCACTTGAAGGTTACGCGCGAAAGCACAGAGCATGAAATCGCCGGAGTGGCTCAGGCTGAACTGCCAGTCGGAGTCGGGGACGAAGGGCTTCCCATATCGCAGCGCTTCAAAACGAATCTCTGCCGCCGCGCTACCTAGACGCTCGGCCAGTAATTTCCGCAGTACGCCATGCGAGACGATGAAGCGTGTGCGATCTTCAGGCCGCACGAACCGCTCGGCGCGAGAGCGCTCATCCTGGTCGAGTAGCATGGCCAGTTCCCGCACGTCGGAGGCAGGGCGATCCACGCGGGCTCGCCAGACTTCCACCACGCCTAGTTGGCCAGCGGCGGCCCGCCAGGGATCATGATCGTGCTGCGGGTAGCCGGAAAGGCATGGCGCTTGGCCGTGAACTTGGCATTGAGGTACTCGCCCATGTAAACCGGTCCGGAGATCGCATCACCGGCGAGGGTGCCTGCGAAAGTGAAGGTAATCGAATCGCCCGGGGCGTTCATGGTGCTGCGCAGCTTGACCTGATCTCCGTCGATCGTGCCGAAGACCTCGCGCACCGAAAAATCTCCCTTGTGCGAGCCTTGCAGGCGATTGCCCACTTGCTCCAGCATCAGCGTGTGCTGGCTCTGGCTGCTGAAGAACTCCACCTGCACATCCCATTGGCCGCTGAGGTTGCCGGCGGGCGCCGACATGGCCGGTTTGGGGCTACGCTTCTGAGATAGAACTCCGAAGAGCCGGTCAGCCACGATCTTGTCGTCACCTGGCTGCATCATCCACGCAGTGATGTCGATCGAAGTTGTGGTGTTGGCATCGGGCGCAACGGCGCCGCGTCGTCCGAGGCCTCCGGCACCCAATGCGATTCGGGGCTTGTTGCGAGCAACTTCCTCGGCCACTTCCTCTCCTGTAATATGCAGCTGCGCCGGATCCCACGAGATGCTCAGCGAGGGGCTGCGATTGGAGAGGCCGTTCGGCTCACGCACCGCGGTCTTGACGCCATCGATCTGCGAAACGCGCTTCGAAATCGTCTCAAGATAGGATAGCCATTTGTTCCATTCGGCTTTGTGATCCCGCTTGACCCAAGCCTCGACCGCCGCCACCATCCCCAGCGTTTCCTCGCGGCCAACTTTGTTGTCGCGTCCCGGTCCGTGGTGAGGAGAACTCGCTTGCCATGCCGAGAGCAGCAGGTCTTTACGGCCAAGGAGAAGCCCCGCGCACTGCGGTCCACAAATGGCTTTGCCTCCGCTATACGCGACGACGGTCGCGCCCTGCGCCAGATGCACGTTGGGAATAGTGAGCACTTCGGCCGCTGCGTCCACCAGGATGGGGATGCTGAGGGGCTTCGCCATGCGGGCCACATTCTCAAGCGAAAGCGGTCCGGAGGCGGTGGCGTTGCCGGCGGAAAGATAGATCATCGCCGTCCGCTTGCTGAGCGCGCGCTCGAATTCCTCCGCCGTATCGACGGTGATCATCTTCACGCCAATGTTGCGGATGGCGTGGTCGTAGACGCTGCGAGAAGATCGCGGGGCCACGACCTCGGTCTTCTCCATACCCGACAAATCAGGAATGCGGAGCAGCTTCTCCGGATTGCCGCCAGCCACGCAGGCAGCGGTGACGTGCTTGAGAGCCGCGGCGCAACCGGACGAAACCATGCCCCACTCGGCTCCGGTCAACTCGGCCAGCCGCCTGCCCACGGCTTCGGCCAACTCATCGAGCTGCACGAAATGCTGCGAGGCGGCATCCATAGCGGCGCGCACTTCGGGCAGCTCAATGGATGCGCCGATGATGGTGAAGGTGCCGCGGCAGTTGATGACCGGCTCCACACCGATGGACTGGTAGATCTCACGCCCAGGCCGCAGCGGGCCGGTCGCAGCCATCGCTGCCGCGCCGCCCATCAGCGCGGGCAAAGCCAGTACGTTGCCGATTTGGAAAAGTTCGCGCCGTGTGGCGCCGCCGGCTTTCTCTTCCGCGGATTGCTCGGGCCTTTTTTCCGCCATGACTATGCCAGCAGCGTCCCGAGCTTCCGTGTGGCCGTTGGGAACTTGCCGATCCCGGCCGACAGCACTTCATCGGCCAGCGTCAGATAAACATCGCCCACCGTGCCCGTGATCCTGGTGTGTCTGCCTTTGGCGAGCTTGCTCATGCCGCCAGCCACAATCATCGCCAGTCCGCTGTTCTTATGAGGATTGGCTTCGGCGTGCTCATGCACATAGGCGAGGCAGGTGTGATCGAAGAGCGTCCCCGCGCCTTCCGGGATCGACTTCAGCTTGGCCACGAGGTAGGCAAACTCCTCCACGTGCCACTTGCAGATGTCACGCAAAACACGCTGGCCCTCAACACCATCGGCGCCGGGAGCCTTGCCGTCGGCG
>JAYTKJ010000397.1:0-3853 GCA_043730365.1 Acidobacteriota bacterium
CTGGCGCTCCCCCAGCAGCCGCCTCCACGCATCTCAGCCTCGAGTACGACCTCGCCCGCCGCTCTTCCCCCATTGAAAATGTAGTGGAGACCTTGGCAGACCCATTGTTGAAAACAAAGGGCCGCCCGGTCTCAAATGCGCTTAACTGCGAAAGTTGGGCTAACGGTTGAACCGCACGTCGGCCCCGACGTTTGCCAGATAATCTCGACGGCCTTCAGTCTTAATTCAAACAATCCTGAAAGTGACACCCAGGCGAGTTAGCTGGTGTGATCCAGGATAACCTTCCAGCCGGCCTTGGTCTTCTCCAGCACGAGCGTGAAACGCCCGCCCTTGTCGCCGCCCCCAGCGGCGTTGCGTTTGAGGTGAAATCGCCCCATCGCCCAGGCGTGGTTCGTGCCCATCATGTGAACTTCGAGCTCGGAAAAAGTGAGCTCGCCCATGGCGTCGCGCGTGGGGTAGCGCTTGATGTAGCTGTCGAGCACCGGCTGATAGCCGCGCGTCACGGTGGCGCCGACGAAGGTGGTGGCGGGCGAATTGAGATAGCCCTCCATGAAGCGGGGGATGTCGCCCCGATTCCATGCCTCCTGCTGGCTGGCCAGGATTTGTCGAATCGCCGCCTCGTCTTCGGGGAGCGCCCAGGAGGCGCCGGCGATGAGGATCGGTAGGATCGATGTTCTCAATATTTTCGCAAGATTCATGTTCAGAACAGCCTACCATCCCACCGCAGGCCGGCGCGGAACAATCGCGGCGAGCCAATCAAAGGGGTGGGGGAAAAGCCGACCACGAACTCCCGATTCAACATGTTCTCGGTCACGAACTGCGCCGCCAGGCCGCGCCAGAGCTGTTGGCGGACCGAGAAGTGCGCCACAGCGAATCCCGGCAGCAGAAAGCGATTGAGATCGTCTTCAAACTGAGCCGCGCTCACTCGCATGCCGGCCGAGACCGACGTCAGTTTGCGCTGCCAACTCGCTTGCACCGAGCCTTGATGCTTGGGTACCTGCGGCGTGCGCGGGCCGGTGGAGAATCGGGTGTCCACAAACAGGTAGGAGGCCTCGCCGGAGAACTGTCGCCAGCGTTGCCGTAGCTCGATTTCCACGCCCTTGGCCAGCGCACGCGCGGCATTCTGGCGCTGCCGCACGATCTCGGCGGCGCTGCTGCGCAGGGTAATGTTGGTGACGATGTCGCGCATATCGTTGCGGAACAGGCTCACGCCAATGTGCGTGGACTCACCATTCCAGTCCAGGCCCGCTTCGGCGCCGAAGAGCGACTCGGGTTTGAGCTGGTCATTGGCCTGCGTCACCGTGTTGCCCTGGCGGAACTCGCGGAACAACTCATTGAGAGTGGGCGCGCGCAGACTCCGGTAGACCGAAGCCCGCCCGCGCCACGATCCCTTGCCTGCGGTCATGCCGGCGCTGGGGCTGAAAAATTGACGGCCCGGTCCAGGTACATGGTGGCGGGCTCCCAGGAACAGCCGCACTGGTCCGGATCCGATATCGCCCTGGACGAAACGGCCGTGTTGGAATTGCGAACCCGCGCCGGTGCGGGTGATGGTGGGGAAGCGGTCAATGCTGCTGCCTTCGACGCGCATCGAGTCTCCGCCTGCCAGCATGTTCCAGCGTGAGCCGGTGTGCCGCCAATAAGCAGAGCCGCCAAAGGCCTCGGACGGCACCGTCTGTGTGGAGCTAAGCCGCTCCAGATTGCGGTTGTTCAGGATCGTGGAGAAGCCGCTGCGGAATTCGCCGCGCGTGTGAAAGCCCAAGGCCGACACGGTGTCGCGGTTCCAGTTGCGGGCGTAGTTGGCGCCGACATTACCCATGCTGGTGGAGTTGCGCTGCAAGGGCGTCCCGTTGCCGCGTTCTTCCACTAGCAAATCCGTTTTCAGGAAGAAGCGCTGCCGGGCGCCGAGCACGTCGAGCCGCGCGTCGGCGGCGATGAACCGTACATTGGCGTCGCGATCCACCGAGCCGCGGCTCCGTTCGGGGATGAGAAAGTAGCCGTCGGTGGAGAAGGCGCGGCTGTTGCCTGAAACCGCGACCCGGTTTTTCCACAGATGTGAACCGCCCAGGCTGGCCACGTGCGTGTTGCGATTGCCGATCTCATATGAGCCTGTAAAGCGGCCTTTCTCCGGCTCACGCGAGAACAGCGCCAGCGCGCCGCCCATGGCGCGATCGCCGAACAGGCTGGTGGAGGCGCCGCGCGAAACCTCCACGCGGGCGAGTTCCTCTGGGGCGATGCGCGTCCAGTAGACCCAGCCGCCAAACGGGTCATTCACCGGAATGCCGTCCCACAGGACGAGGGTGCGGCTGGCTCCGCTGGACCCGATGCCGCGCAACGAAATACCCTGGGTCGTAGGATGCGCCACCACGCTCGAATTTCGGCGAAACAGGCTGAAACCGGGCACCATGCGCAGCCGGTCATCCAGATTGATGCCGGGAATACGCTGTAGCTTGGGCGTGTCGAGAATGGCAATGGAGGCGGGTGCTTCGGCCGAAATCCGCTCGGCTACCGTGATCGAGCTAATGACCGGTTCGAGTTTGACTGCCGGTTGAGCCGGTGGCGTCGTCTGAGCCCAGAGTGTCGGGATCCACCATATGAGCGCGATGCCAGCCCGCTTCTGCCAGACGCGAGGGCGTGGGGCTGATAACCACTTGTATGTTGTCATTGCGGCCGGGCCCTGGCGTCGATCTTGAACGAAGAGGCTCGACCAGCGCCAGATACCTCAGGATAACGTAGATGTCGCCCTCGGCAGGAGACTCTACGTTGAAATTCTGGGTGCGGAACGAGACGCGGGTCCGGCGCGCAGCCATTTCCCAGGCCAGATAGGCGGCGCAGTCTACGGCCTTCTCAAACCAGCGCCGGGATTCGAACGAGACATCGAGGTCCAGGAAGATTTCTACGGCCGGGTCCTCCTCGCGCGCAAATTCGCGCACCTGCAACTCGCCGGTATGGGCGGTAGCTTTCCAGTCCAGGTGCCGGGCGCTTTCGCTTTGGTTATAGGGGCGGATGCGGTAAAAATCATGCCCGCGGCCGCGCACGTGCGCCGCGACATCGCTCTGGATGCGTCCAAACAGTTGCTGGAAACCAGGTTGAGGATCGAGGCATGGATACACCAGCGCTTCACGGCGCAACGTCACTTGAACTTGGCGCTCGGTCAGGCCGAAAGGGAAGGCCGAGCGTAGGCGAAAACTGTTTTGCCGGTGCTGGCCTCGACGCGCGAATTCCACTTCCACCATTTCCTGCGCGGTGGCTCCGCCGGCCAGCGAGGCAAAGTATAGCTTGGAGGAAAAGACGCTATCGGGCAGCCCTTCCAGATGGATCGCAAATGAAGGCATCCAGGACTTTTCGTTCTTCAGCTTGAGCAGCGCTGGTACGCGGCGCCGGGCCGAAACGTGATCGGGAAACAGGAAATCCAACTCCAGGCCGGCCAGCGATAGGCGGCTAATGAATCCAGAGACCAGCAGCGCGGCTAAGAGGCATCCCAGGAGCAGAAAGAGGACATTGTTCCCTGAAAGAAAAGCCAGGGCGCCGACGACAGACACCAGGACACTGAAGCCCAGTCCGGCGCGGGTGAGGCGCTGGCGCATGGCTCCGGCAAGGGCCTGGGAAAGCCGCTGCCAAAGTGTAAGGGCCATGTCCTTTCATGGTGTCACAATCTGCCCGCCGCCCACGCTAGAGGATCTACGTAGAGTGCGGATATCAAGCCAGTGCCCCCGCATTCCAGTTGGGCGACGAGCGGCGTACTAGTTGGGTAGCTACATCGCGACTTATCCGGCCAATCTCTGCCCGCACCTAGCCGGTGGCGAGTTTGCGGAGTTCGGCGGCGATCTTGGTGAGGCGGTTCACCAATCGATCC
>JAYTKJ010000398.1:0-17033 GCA_043730365.1 Acidobacteriota bacterium
CCAGACGCTCCACTGCTTTTACCTCCACCACAACGGTGTCCGCCACCAACATGTCCACACGATATCCGCAGTCGAGTTTTCAGCCCTTTGTAATTCACAGGCAGCGACAGTTCCCGGCGGAAGGGCAAGTTCCGCACGTGGAGTTCGTGACAGAGACACTGGACATAGGCGGACTCCAACAAGCCCGGCCCAAGGGCTCGATGGACCTCAATTGCGGCTCCGATCACACTATCCGTAATCTCGTTAACCTGCAGCTTTTGAATCTACGCCATCCTAGCCCTAGCGGGTTCTCCGCGTCTCTGTGCCTCTGCGGTTAAAGCAGCCACGTACGACTTTGATGGAGGCCTCGTTCCAACGCTGAGGCGCGGAGACGCGGAGACAGGCCCTCGCAGGAGAAGATGCATAGGGTCCGGAGGCGACGGGGCGAAACGAGCGCTCCTCACATCGGTGCCTGGACACTCGTGATTTTGTAACACAGTAGTACTAGGATCCTGACTTACTTACCGCACCGGTAGTTCCACGTGCACCCGCAACCCCGGCAGGCTATTCTCAGCCCAGATCCGCCCGTCGTGTAACGCAACCGCGCGCTGCGCGATAGAAAGGCCCAGGCCCACACCGCCTGAATCGCGGCTGCGGTCTTCGCCGACTCGCACGAACGGCTTGAAGATCTCCGGCAGCATCTCCTCGGGCACGCCCGTGCCGTGATCGCGAATCGCCACCGAGGCAAAGCCGCCATGCTGGGCCACACTGACATCGATCGAAGAGCCATCGGGGGCGTGGCGGATGCCGTTGCGCAATACGTTCTCCACCGCGCGGCGAAGCAGTTCACGGTCCGCATGGAGCACGGGCACGCGCTGCAAATCGAGAGTCAACCGGCAACCGCGGGCTTGCGCTTCCACCTGGCAATCGTCGGCCAGTTCCTGCACGAAAGAGTCCAGCCGGAGCTCTTCGAAATTGCGGGTGGCCGGGTCACCCTCGGCTCGAGTAACTTCGAGTAACTCGTCCACCAGCCGCGCCAGCCGGTCTGCCTCGCGCTGCACGCGGTCCATCGCCGCCTTGCGATCCGGGTTCGTCCGCCCGAGGTCCACCGCAAAATTCAGCCGCGCGAGCGGCGACCGCAATTCGTGCGAAACATCCTGTAGCAGGCGGCGCTCGGCCGTCAGCAGCGTGTCGATACGTTCGGCCATCTTGTCAAAGGCCGTGCCGAGTTCGCCGAATTCGTCGCGCCGTTTCCATCCCAGCCGCACCGCCAGATCCCCGCGGCCGAACCTCTCCACTGTCGACACCAACTTCTGTAGCGGCTTGATGAAGCGCGACGCCATCAGGTAGGTAAGCAGCAAGATCGCGCCGAGGATCCACAGGTAGTACGGCAGGATCTCCGAGATTTGATTGACCGGATCCACCAACACAAACAACAAGCGGCAACCATCCCGCGGCGAGGTGACCAAGGCGGCCGGACGGCGCGTCCTGAAGGGTCCCGGCCTCCCGGAAAGATCAGCCGCCTCTTTCAGCAGTGCACTGCGATCCTCTCCGGTGACTGCGTCCCGCCCCGCGCTGTCCACCACGAAATGCTGCGTATGCATGGCCGCGCCATAGTCCGCCAGATAAGCGCCGAGGGCTTCCCGGCCCTGTTCCCGCAATGTTTTGACGGCCTGGTCGCGATGAAAGTCCAAGTTGCGAGCCATCTGCGAACCCGGCCCGGGGAAACCCCCCCTCCCCAGGTAGATTGATGTGCCCACAAAGCCCACCAGACACACCACCAGTGTCAGCAGAAACCAGCTCAGAATCTTGGCGTAGATTGTTCGCATTCAGATTTTGTCGTCGTCTCCGGCTCGAAACAGATAGCCAAGTCCGCGGACCGTCAGGATTAGATCGCGGCCTGGCTCCAGTTTCTTGCGGACGTGGCTGATGTGCACGTCCAGCGAACGGTCCAGCGGTGACGCATCGCGCTGGTGGATCGCCGCCGCGATTTCGTCACGCGATACGATCCGCCCCGCCGAACGGACCAGCAGGTCGAGAACATCGAACTCGAGCGAAGTGAGACGCACCGGCGCCTCGTGATAGAAGACCTCGCGAGTACGGGGCAGCAGCCGAACGCCGTTCGACTCCACCGTTTCCTCTTCTGCCATTGGTGAATCGCGGCTGGCGCGCCGCAGCACGGCCCGCACGCGCGCCAGTAGCTCTTCCGGTCCGAACGGCTTGGGCAAGTAGTCGTCGGCGCCACCCTCAAGCCCAGCCACGCGGTCGGCCTGCGACGTACGCGCCGTCAGCATGATGACCGGGATCTTGCTGCGGCGGCGGATTTGGCGCAGCACTTCGAAGCCATCCAGCTTGGGCATCATCACGTCCAGCAGCACCAGGTCGTGGCGATCTTCCAACGCGCGGGCCAGACCCTGCGCGCCGTCCGGCGCCGTATCGACCTCGATGCCGTTGGAGCCGAAGAATTCGGTCATCAGCCCGCGGAGTTCCGAGTCGTCGTCAATCAGCAGTAGTCTCAAGGATTCGGACATATCAAAACGACAGCCGCAGTTGCAACTCAACGCGCCGGTTACCAGCGCTCCCCATCATACCCCCGCCCGGACCGCCGCCCCCTGGGCCGCCGGGTCCGCCTGGGCCCATCATCCCACCCAATGAATTGGATTGTCCGAACAACGGTGAACTCAAGCTGCCGATCGGCGTACCAAGGTTGGTGTGGTTCAGGACGTTGCGCGCCGAAGCGGAAAAGGTGAGGTTGAAGCGCTTGTCCCCGTTCATATCGAACATACCGCCTGGCCCACCACCCATGCGTCCGCCGCCACCGCCGCCACCCGCAGGACGGCCGCCGCCCATCATCGGAGGGCCACCGCCTCCTGGTCCACCAGGCCCGCCGGGGAATGACGGAGTTCCCGCCGCGCCACTGCCGGCTTTCGACCCGAAACTCCACGTCCTGCTCAAACGCAAATTCGCGGTGACCTGCCCGGGACCCTGCCCGTAGTTGCGCGCAATCAATTGATCACCTGGCGCGGGATTCAGATTGAAGAGGCCGAACCGCGTCGAGACCACGCCAGGCGCAGTGGGATCGGTGGCGAGCGATGGCCGGTCATTGAACACCGTGTCGCCGTTGGCGTCGCGGCCCGTTGTGATATTGAACGGCGCGCCGGTGCTGGCCATAATGAACGGCGCCAGACTCATCTTGCCCCACTTGGGACGCAGCATGCCGCCGATCAGAAAGCGCTGGCGCACGTCAAACGAGGCGCGGCCGTACTCGGTGGACAGATCATACGTGTTCGCCGGGAAGGACCCCACATTGTCTGTATCGCTCTTGGCCCGGCCCAGCATGTAGAACCCGAAGAGCATTACCCGCGGGTTAAACCGTGTGTTGAAGTTGATCATCAACTGCCGCTGATTGAGGAAGCCGGTTGACTCACATTGATACACGTTGCCGATGTTGCCGTACGGTAGTGTGTTGGTGCCGGGGAGCGGCGCGTTGATGTTGCGCGTCCGGAGCATGTGAACGCCGCGCGAGTTGATGAAATTCACCGAGACCGTCGTGCTCTTCGGCAACTGCCGGTCGATGCCGAACACCAACTGCGCAATGTAGGGAGCCTTTAGGTTGGAATCCACCACGCGCTGCGTTGTGGTTTGAACATTGCCCGCCAGCGTCGACAGGGAAGGAATCGACGGATAGAAATCCGGATTCGGTACGAAATACTGTTGCTGCCGCGTGCCGTCAAAACGCGAGGCCTGTAGCGTAAGATTCTGCTGGAAGCGGTCATAGAACATGCCGAAGCCCGTGCGCAGAACCGTTTTGGTCTGCTTGCCCTTGCCGCCATCGAGACCCCAGGCCAGGCTCACGCGCGGCGCAAAGTTCTTGTTGTTGGAAATGTTCGTCTGGTTCTCATATCGCAAGCCCATGCTCAGCGTGAGTTGGGGGCGCAAACGCCAGGAGTCTTCCGCGAACACGCCAATGTCTGTTTGCCGCACGTCGGCGGCGGGATTGCCGGCCGACAGAGTGAACTGGCTCGCGCCGCCGCCGAGTTGGCGAATCTGCGCGGCCGAGAGGCCCATGCCCTGGAACAGCAGCGTGCGGCGATAGCGCTCAAGCGACGTGAGCGGAATCGACGTGCCTGGGATCGCCTGATTATTGGCGTCCAGCGCCGTCCCTGGTCCGCCCGCGAAGGTGAAGGTGTCCCCGAAGTTGTTGGGTGAGATATCGGTGAGCCAGGCAGAGCGCACCCGGCCGCCCAGCTTGATCATGTGGGCGCCATGCGAGATCGAAGTGAGATTGTGTATCTCGACGCTATCGCTCAGATTCGAGGCCAGCCCCGTCTGCGCGCCGCCCGACGTGAACGAGTCAAGGACACTCAACGTTGGCACGGAGTTATCGCCATTCAGCGCGGTGTGGCTCCGGTTGTACTGAAAGCGCGTCTCGTTGATCACTTTGGACGATAGCACTGCCGTCTCAGTTAATTGCATGCCGTGGTCACGGTCGGTGGAATCGTAAGCTCGCTGGGCGAGATTGAACTGCCCGATGCCCTGGTTGTCGCTCTCCGAACGCGAGTAAGTATAGCGGCCCACCAGCGTCACTTTCGGAGACAACTGATAGTCGATGCGCGGCGTGACAAACAGCCGGCGTTGCGGCGTAACCACCGCCTGATTGAAGGACTGCGGGACCAGTGAGCTGTCGAGGACGGTGGCGTTGACGATGGCGTTCTCATCCACGGCGCGCCGCTCTATATCCAGAGAGAAGGAGGATTTCTTCGACAAAGGGCCGCCGATGGTTCCTCCGAACGAGCGCTGTTGATACGGAGCACGCGTCTCGGCGAACGGATTGCGCGAGTTCAGCAGGCGGTCGCCGAAACCCAGGAATGCCTGGCCGCGAAACCGGTCCGACCCGGGCTTGGTGAAGATCTCGATGCGTCCGAAGCCGAGCCGGTCATACTCGGCCGAAAACGGATTCTGGTTGATGCGGACTTCTCGAATGGCGGATTTGGGCGGGAGCTTGCCGCCGCTGAAGCCGTCAATAAAAATCTCGCCGCCGTTGGGCCCGGCCGAAGGGCCGGCCAGGGCCTGGAGATCGGACGAAAGGTCATCGGGGTTGTCGGAAAGCACGTTCAGATCCTCGCCTCGCAACACGATGGCGCCGGCGGTGGCCTCGGCCGGGTCAACACTAATGGCGTCGCTCTCGGCTACCGTGATCGTCTGTACCTCAGAGCGAATGACGAGCTTGCTCTTCACCGCCACTGTTCGTCCCCCCGCCGCGGCGACATTGCGAGCCTCAAAGGGCGCGAAGCCTTGCGCCTGAACGCGCACCGTATACTTGCCCGGCGGTAAGCCCGACATCACATAGCGGCCTTGCTCGTCAGTGGCCGCCTCGCGCTTGATGCCGAGCCCAGTGGCTGAGACGACGGCGCCGGGAATGGACGAGCCCGACGGATCGGTCACCTCGCCGCGAATCTCGGCGGTGGTGGCGGACGGCTGTGCAAAAGCCGGCGCCACCAACATCAGACAGAGATAGAGCATCGCTCCTGTGGATTTCATTTTTGTTCGTCCTGTTGTTCTTGTTGAGTAGGCGCTGCTGACTTACTGTGGCATGCCCATTTCCAGATTCCAGCCGGCGACCATTTGCCCCAGCGCGGCTGGTGAGGCGCGCAGCAGGAAGTCCATCCCCGCCACGAACGTGATCGCTTTCACGTGAGATTCATCAGAGCCTCTGGCCACCGACACGATGACCGCGTCTCCCTGTTTCAGGTCGGCTACGGTGGACACCGGAAGCCGCTCGATCATCCGTTGCATGTCGGGCATCCCGCCACCGCCCATCATGCCCGGCGGTGGACCGCCGCCCCCGGGGCGCATACCGCCACCGCCCATCATCAAGCCGGGCATCTGCGGCATCTTACGCAGGTTCACCTCTTCGGCGATCGAAATCGTCAGAGGCTTCTTCGATTGCAGATCTGTAATGGTGACTTCCCGTGTCTCGTGATTGACCGACCTGATCTCGCCCGCCACGTTGCGGAAGCTGCCGAAGACAATTGACTCGGCCGTCACCTTTGACGCCGCTTCATCTTTGGCGCCAACCACTCGCAACTGATCGCCCACCTGCACCGCCTTAAACTCACTGGGCTTGGCATCGGCGAACTTCACCGAATCATCGGAGTAGCGCATGTACTTTACTTCTGGCGCCGAGGTAATCGTCCACTCTTTCGGTGGGCCGCCAGGCCCGCCGCCACCGCGCGCGGCCAGCGTGATTTCGCGCCGGCCGGTGTCAACCTTCTTCACCATGCCGGCCACGCTACGGGTTTTCCAGTCTTCCTGTTCCTTGTTTTGCCGCGCCGTGATCGACGCCCGGCTCATGACCACCAATGTCTTGGCGACGATCGTTTGTGTGGCGGCGGAAACTTCGCCACGGATCAACATGCGGTCACCAACCCCGATCTCCCCCAAGCCGATCTTCTCGGCCTTCGACATGTCCCGTTCGCCCGGCGCGATCCGCAACACCTGAGCCCCGTCAGCGGCAATGGCGCCGTAGACTGCGCCCGCGTCGGTGCGCAAAGAAATCTCTCTGCTATCGGCAGTTACCCCGCTCACTACGCCCATGACGCGATCTGGCGGAGCTTGCTGCGACAGGAGCTGAGGCAGCAGCGCGACGACTGCTAGCGCCAAAAGTATTGGTAGATCTCGTTTCATCCCGTTCCAAATTTCCTTCACAAGCTCAGACGCTGCGCCTCCTTCAAGAGTCACCGAAACAGAGGGACTTAGCGGTAAAGAATTGTAAAGGGCTCACACAAAGCAGTACTTAAGAAAACTTTACTCATGAGGCCTCGCGTTCTGTTGCCCTCCGCGCGCGCCCTTTCATTGGTGATATGCTGCAGACCAGAAAACCACCGCGATAGGCGAATACTCGATTTCGCTGCTGTCTATCGGTGAATACACGGTGAAGGTTGAAGCGCCCGGCTTCGCCAACCGCTCCTTTCGCGGGATTGTCCTCAAGGTTGATCAGGACGCGCGCTTTGACGTGAATCTGGTGCTGGGTTCAACCACCGACACCGTCTCCGTGGATGCCGCCGCCCCCTTACTCGTTACCGACAGGTCTTCGGTGGGTCAAGTGATTGAGAACAAGGCAATCGTCAACATGCCGCTCAATGGGCGCGCGTTCTGGCAACTTGCCCAACTCACACCCGGCGTCGTCTTCCCGCCTGGCGGCTCCGATATCAGTTCAGGGGGGCAGGGCATTCGCGCCACCAGGGTCGGTCTCCGCATCAGCGGAAACCAGCGAAGAAAAGGGCCTGCCCTGGAATCTCCGCCGCGGCAACCCGCATGACTTTGCCCCGCGGATCGGCTTCGCCTGGCGGCCGTTCGGCAGTTCCAAGTGGGCCATTCGCTCGGCCTATGGCATCTTCTACGTGTACCCGGATTCGAACATCCTCTTGGGCCAAGTGCGCACGCCGCCGTTTGTAATCCTGCAGGTGATTAACAACGACGTGCCCACGGCGAGTACTCCCGTGCCACGCCGCAATCTCGGCAACTACTTCCTTGGCCAGTCTTTACTCGATGTCAACGCCACACCGTCCCCTACGACGGGAGGGTCCGACTACGCCACCACTTACACGCAGAGCTGGAACTTCAACGTGCAGCACGAGTTCTCGCATAACATCGCGGTCGAAGTCGGCTACGTCGCGAACAAGGGCACGCACCTGCAGGCCTCATCCGCTTATAACGTTCCTTTGCCGGGCGCCGGAAATGTCCAGGGGCGGCGGCCTTACCAAAGCTGGGGAGTTCTTGACTATAAGATCTGGGGCGGCTCGAGTAAGTACCACAGTTTTCAATCTAAGGTCGAAAAGCGTTTTTCAGATGGCTTCTCGCTGCTCGGGTCCTACACATATTCAAAGTGTCTCGACGCGCCGGGCAGCGAAGAAGGCAGTGCGCCGGCCTATTATCTGGACAACTTGTACAAAGGGCGCTGCGATTACGATGTCCCCCACAACTTTGTCACCAGTTACATTTTGGAACTCCCGTTCGGCAAAGGCCGCAAGCTATTCACCAATGCACCGAAGGCCGTCGACTTCCTGATTGGCGGATGGCAGTGGCAAGGGATCAATACGGTGCAATCCGGCGTCCCGTTCAACGTAGGCATCAATGGGGACCGCGCCAATACCGGAGTTGGCCAGCGCCCAGACGCCGTCGCCTCTCCGGTCCAACCGCATACCCTCGGCTGCTGGTATTTCACTTCGTCAAATCCAAACTGCAAGGCGCAGTTCCCGAATCAGACCGACACTTTCGTTTTACCGGCTCAGTTCACTTACGGCAATGCAGGACGCAATCTCATGAGGAACGACCGGCTCCTCCAACTCGACATGTCCCTCATCAAGCACTTCAAACTTACCGAAACCAAGGGCTTCGAGTTTCGGGCACAGGTTTTCAACTTGACCAACACTCCATCCTTCGGTTCGCCCAGCGGAACCGTGAATCTCGCCACCGCTGGCCAGGTAACCTCGACGCGCAATCAGCCCCGGCTCTACGAGTTCGGACTGATGTTTAATTTCTAGCGGTTGGGCTACTGTAACGCGGGCCAACTCTCGCTAACCGTGCCGGTGAGGCCCTTCAGGAACTCCACCAGCGCCCGCTTCTCACCCGCCGTGAGCTTGAGTTCGCGCATTTCGCCGTCGATCATCGGATTCTCGCGGCCGCCCTTATCGTAGAAGTCCACTACCTCGGCCAGCGTCGGGAGGCTCCCGTCGTGCATGTACGGCGCCGCCCGCGCCACTTCTCGCAAGCTGGGGGTCTTGAAGGCGCCGCGATCGGCTTCGTCTTTGGAGACCGCGGCGCGTCCCTCATCCGTCCACCGCCCGTCCTTCCACCCGGTGCCGGTGTTGTGAAAGCGCTCGTCGGTCAGGCTGGTCCCAACATGACAAGCGACGCAGTTGGCTTTGCCGCGAAACAATTTCAGCCCCTGCTGTTGCTCGGCGCTCAAGGCGGCGCGGTCCCCGGCAACGTAGCGGTCATACGGCGAATCGCCTGCCAGGATGGATCGTACGTAACTGGCCAGCGCCAGGGCGATGTTCTCGTTGTCCGGCTGGCGGCCGAACACCGCTCTCATCCGCGCACTCAGGAGGGTATCGCCCTGCACGCGCGCGGCTATCTCTTCCGCCTTCAAGTCCATCTCGCGCGGGTTCAGGAGCGGCTGCAGCACTTGCTGTTCCAGTGTGGCGGCCCGCCCGTCCCAGAAGAACGCTTTGCCCCAGGCGCGATTCAGAATGGGCGGTGTCCGCCGCGAACTGATTTGTCCCCGCACTCCCACGGCTCCGGGTTTACCGTCTGTGAATGCCCGATCCGGCTGATGGCAACTACCGCAAGACACGGTCCGGTCTTGGGAAAGCCCCTTCCAGAAAAACAGCGCGCGCCCGAGTTCCACCTTCTCGCGCGACAGTGGATTCCCGGCAGGAGCCGGCACATAGGCGTCTAGCCCGAGCGGCACTCGCAGCGCCTCGCCTGCGGCAACGAGGAGTCCGGTAGCCAGACTAAGGCCGATGATGATCGGACGGCGCAAACACATGCTCTATTACCCATACTTCATGCCGGGTCCGGCCCACACCCAGCGCCACGGTATGCCCGTCCGGATGCACGCTAAAGGGGCCGCCGTCGTAGTTTTTCCAGTTGAGCGGCAAGGCCCCCTGCCCTGTCATTTCGTAGGCCTTTCCGCCTCGCGCGGCCAGCAGCCTGGAGCCCGCCCATTCAAGCCACGTCACTCCATCAAGCGTCCATTGCCTTGGCTCGTCACCCGCCACCAGGATCTGACTTGCGGTAGCCGTCGCCATGCGCTTGCCGTCGGCTGAAATCGCCACTGCCCTGGTGCCCTTTTCCCCCGGCTCGGCCACGCTCCCATCCGGCTTCCACGCACCGGTAACGCCGCCAAGGCCGCCGGCTTCGTCCACGGCCACTGTGCGCAGCGTACCGTCTTTGACGCGAACTTTGAACAAACCAGCGCGGCCCTTGCCGTCGCTGCCGGACGCGAGCAGCCACTCGCCGTCCGGGGACCAGCGCAGAGCTTCGACATGGGCCAGCCGCGCCGCCAGGTCGCGCTCCGAGCCGGTTTCAAGATCGCGCACCACAATTACGCGCGCCGCCGTACCGAAATTCTCCGAGCCGCGCCGTGAAAGGTACGCGAGCTTTTTTCCATCGCGCGACCAGGCCGGCGCCAGATTCTCCCCCGGCGTCCGAGTCTGTAGCACCGCCCGCCGCTCGTTGACATCGCCAATTTCGATATCCGTGGCGCCAGATCTCACGCCATAGAACAGGTCGCCGGCCGACGTCACGCCCATCGGCAGAAACTGCTTCAGGTCTTTCTTCACGAGCTTCGGTTCACCCACAGCCTGCCCCGCCTCGCTCACGCGGACCGACCAGGCGTCCATCGAGCCCGAACGATCGCTGGCAAACACGATCTGGCTTCCGTCAGGTGACCATGAGGGGAACAGATCCTCGCCCGGCGAGTCCACCAGTTTGGTTTCGCGCGAGCCATCGATGGCGAGCAGATAAAGATCGCGCGGTCCCGGCTTGTCGCTGGCAAACGTGTCGTAGACGATCCACCGGCCATCCGGCGAGATCTCCATCTTTTTCGGATAGACCCAGTTGAGCGATTTCAGCACCCGGACGAAGCCGCTTTCAGCATCCACCAGCGCAATCTGGCTGATGTTGTCCTTACGGAAAAAGAGCGTCAGAACCTGCTTATTGTCTGGCGTCCACGAGGACGGTTGGACAAACCCCGCCTCCTCGTTGCGGAACAGCACCCGGGTGCCGCCACCTGCCACCGCCGCCAGATCAGCCACCCGCAAGTCATAGAATCCAGCCTCATTGAACCACGCATAGGCAACGCGCCGGCCATCGCGCGACGGCACACTGAAGTAGGCAAACTGGCCGGCCGCGTTCGAGCCTTTTTCAGTCAGCAAACGGAGCTTGCCGCTCGCGATATCGAGCGTCGCCAGGTTGCCTGACGACGGGTCCACGCAGGTGATCCATTTACCGTCGAGGCTAGGCGCACCAAGGACGTTGGCCCCCGGCGCATTCCAGATGAGCCGCGCCGGAGGTACAGGCTCGCCCGCCGTCAACAGGCAGGCGCTCCAAACAAGCAGAGCGCACCGGATCACGCTTTCATCGTAGTCTAAATTACGTAGTCCCTGGACGGAGTAGCACTTTCGCCGGCTGACCGCCATGTGTTATCCTAAGGCTGTCTTTGCCCGCCTCAATAATGAAGAGAGCCTTCCGGCCGCCGCTTGGCGAATTGTTTCTACAGCGCAGTCTGACAAGGACGAATTTCATCAAAGGAAAACCTCAATGACCAACATTTTCGTTGGAAATCTCAGCTACCAGACTACGCAGGATGAACTTCATCAGGCGTTTGCACAATACGGCAACGTCGAGCGCGTTAACATTATTACAGACCGTGACACCGGCCAGCCCCGCGGCTTCGCCTTTGTCGAAATGTCCGATGCCGGCGCGGCCCAAACCGCTATTTCTCAATTGAATGGCGCCGAACTGAACGGGCGAGCCATGAACGTCAATGAAGCCCGTCCGAAGCCAGCCGGTGGCGGCGGCGGTGGCGGTGGGTTTGGTGGCGGTCGCGGCGGAGCCGGTGGCGGTGGCGGTGGCGGTGGACGCGGCCGTTCCGGCGGCGGCGGGGCTGGCGGTGGCAGTGGACGTGGGCCGCGCTGGTAGCTCACTCACTCCTGGCGGCTCATAAAACGGGCTGCTGCATAGACTCAAAGCGGTAGGCAGTAAAAAAAGAAGGGAGACACTATGGCAGGACGCGGACCACAGTCATTCAAGAAACGCCAAAAAGAGCAGCAACGGAAGGAATGGCAGGAGGAAAAGCGGGCCAAACGTCTCCTACGTAAAACAGAGGGTCCGGAAGGAACCGATCCGGACTCCGAATCGTCGCTGGAAGACGGTGCGGAGCCCGGCTTGGAATCCCCCGAAGTCTCGATTTCGACATCTGAATGAACAATTTTTCCGAACTAAAACTCAGCTCTGCATTGCAGAGCACTCTCTCCAAGCACGGTTTCGTGATTCCGACTCCTGTGCAAGCCAAATCAATCCCCCCAGCCCTGGAAGGCCAGGATGTAGTCGCCACAGCCCAAACCGGCACCGGTAAGACTCTCGCCTTTGCCCTGCCTTTGATTCAAAGGCTTTCAACGACCAAGGTCGGCAATGCCAAAGCCGTTCGGGCGTTGATTCTCACTCCGACACGAGAGCTTGCTCTCCAGATCAACGAAGTCTTCCTGAAGTTGTCACTCGGCACGGGCCTGCGCTCGGTCGTCGTGGTTGGCGGCATGAGCGAAGGCCGCCAACTCAACGGGCTCCAGCAGGGCGCGCAGATAGTGATTGCCACTCCCGGCCGCCTGTGTGACTATATCGAACGCCGGCTGATCAGGCTGGGCGACGTGGAAGCCGTGGTGCTGGACGAGGCTGACCGCATGCTTGACATGGGTTTCCTGCCCTCGCTCAAAACGATCCTAAAGGAATTGCCTCCCAAGCGCCAGACCATGCTTTTCTCGGCTACCATCGAAAAGTCGGTGGCTCATCTGGTCGAGTCTTACGTTAAGAATCCGGTGCGCGTCGCCATTGGAACCTCTACCAAACCGGCCGAACTGGTCGACCTGCACCTTTATGAAGTGGAGCAGGACCGCAAGCTCGATCTATTGGCCAAGTTGCTGGGTGACGATCAGTACGGCGCCTTCCTGGTTTTTGCCCGCACCAAGCACGGCACCGATCGGCTGGCCAAGAACCTGGCACGCGCCGGCATCAAAGCCACGCGGATTCACGGTGATCGTACCCAGGGTCAGCGTAATCAGGCCTTGAGCAGCTTCAAAGATGGCTCGCATCGCGTGCTGGTTGCCACCGACGTCGCCGCCCGCGGCATCCACGTCGACAACATCGCCCATGTGGTCAACTTTGACCTGCCGCAGGTCCCCGAAGACTTCATCCACCGCGTCGGCCGAACGGGCCGGGCCGGTTCGCGCGGCATCTCGTCCACCTTCAGCACGCGCGGAGAGCGCTCGGAAATCCGCCGCATTGAGCGCGCCTTGAACGTGCGCCTGGTGCAGCGGCAGGTGCCGGAAGGTCTCGCCAAGGTAACCATGTCCGCCGAGGTTCCCGAACCGAAGGTGATTGTCATGCCCAGACAGAGACTGGCAGCCAATGGCGGGGGCGGTAAGCCATCGTCGTTCAAGTCAAGGAAGTCTCGTCCGGCTTCCGCGCCCGCCGTTGCCGCCTCAGGCGGTCCGGCAGGCCGTTTTGACCGAGGCCGTAGTAGTGGTGGCGCAGCACCAACGCGCAGCACCGGGACCCGCAGCTTCAAGGCCCGCTCCTCCCGCTAAATCTCCTGCCCCAGTGTGTTCTCGTCCAGCCGGTGAAGCCGGTTGGACGGGAGTTTCCGTGTCCTTGAGATCCTGCAGGCAACCTGGAAGCCTCCGGCCTGCGAGGGTATACTCATATCAAATGGCAGTTGTAACCGAAATAGGGAGTCTGATCTCTCGCCGCTCCGACATTCGAGGCGGGCGCCCCTGCATTGCTGGCACCGGCGTCTCGATCCGCCGGATTGCTCAGTGGTACATCATGGGCCTTTTTCCAGAGGAAATTGCGCGAAAGAGTGGGCACCTGTCGCTGGCGCAAGTTCATGCGGCGCTCGCGTATTACCACGCCAACCAGGCTGAGATCGACACGGACCTGGAAGCTGAGACCCGACAGACCACGGAGTTGGAAGAGCAGCACCGGCGTTGACCAATTCAGTGAATTGGTTCAAGATCTACATCGACGAGGATGCGATGGTGTGACAGCGATCTGGTGGCGGCGTTGCGCTCACGAGGGGTCGCGGTGATCACGGTTTTGGATGCCGGTCTGGTAGAAAAACCTGACGAGGAACAGCTAGCCTTCGCCACTGATAGAGGCTGCGTGCTCTACACGTTCAACGTTTCGGATTTTTACCGCCTGCACACGCAATGGCTGGCCGCCGGAAGAGAGCACGCTGGTATGATTCTGGCGCAGCAGCAACGATTCTCGGTTGGCGAGCAATTACGTCGCATCCTGCGCCTCCGTGCCAAAGCCACGGAGACTACGATGCGCAACCAAGCGGAATTTCTGAGTAATTGGGGATGACGTGCCGTGACGCGACTGCCGGGGCGGAACGATGATTGCTGGTGCGGCTCCTTGAAGAAGTTCAAGCGCTGCCACCTTGACCGTGACAAGATGACTCCACTTCGGTCACATGAGATTGGCATCTCGCGCGCGAGAGCCCGTCAGCGTCCCAGAAGAAAAGATCCTCCTGATCGATTGGCTTTGGCTTGACGTCCTCTGCCGTAGTCCCCTCATCGTACCCGTAGCATGACGTGTCCCCGGTTTGTCCTCGGGGGTCACCTCAAATCCGGCCAATGAGGGTCACCCCAAAACCGGCCAATGGAGAGCGCGTCAGGACAACAGTAGTTATAGCCCAGATCGGCCCCGAGCGTCTAGGTCACCTCTCAGGGCTTGAGGCCGTCCACCGGAACCATCGCAGCGGTTTTGGTCCGCCAACTCCTAGGGCCGCACTGTAGAACGTGGCCGTGGTGGAGAAGCCGGTCCAGCATCGAACTGACCGCAGCCGTGTCGCCGAGCAATTTTCCCCAGTCGTCGACGGGGCGGTTGGACGTCAACAGCGTACTGGCCCGTTCATAACGGCGCATGATGATTTCCAACAAATCCTCGGCGGCGGTCATCGGCAGTTTGCGCATTCCAAAATCGTCGATGATCAGCAGCGGCACCGTTGCCAGTTCGGCCATCAACGGTTTGCGCGACCCATCGGCTGTGGCATCGGCGAGTTCTTCCAGCAGCAGATGGGCCTCGCGGTAGCGAACGCGATAGCCCTGCAGGATCGCGGCTTGCCCGATGGCCTGGGCCAGATGGCTTTTGCCCGTGCCTCCTGGACCGATAAACAAAGCATCTTCGCGCCGCTCGATGAAGCGTGTCGTGGCCAGATCGAAGATGAGGCTCCGATTCATCTTCGGGTTGAAGGTGAAGTCGAAGTTGTCCAAGGTCCGGCGCGCATCGCGGAACGCCGCTTCTTTCTGGCGCCGGACCAGCAGGCGGTCGCTGCGGCGCGTGAGTTCGTCATGGACCAGCGTTGATAACAGATCGATCGGTGGCAGCGTCTCGGTCTGCGCCTGGCGCAGACGTGTTTCCAGGACGGCGGCCATGCCGCCCAAGCGGAGTTGACGCAGGGCCTGCGTGAGTTCATTCAGATTCATGGTTGGAGGGCTCCTCGGTTTTAGTTCGTTCAGTGATCAGATCGCGATAAAGATTGAGTTGCCGGATGAGCGGATCGACCTGTTTCAGGCTGACCGGCGGCGTAGCTTGCCGCTCCAGATAGCGGCGGACAAAGCGATATTCGTAAGCTTCCAGGTCGACCGCCGTGGCGCAGGCTTGGTCCACTTGTGCCGCGCCGTACTTCTTGAGAAAGCCCAGCACGCCCTGGATGCGGCGCACCGCTTCGGGGCCTTGGCGGGCGTGGATGGTTTCGCAGAGCGTGCCGATATTGGGCCCGGCGCGCCGGGCTCGCGCCAGCAGTTCGAGCACGCCCGGCGGCGTTTTCGGTGAGCGGTCCTGCGGGGCTATGCGGTGCCGGCCGCGCTGTTGCTGGTGCAAGTGCTCGCGCAACAGTTGGCTCGTAGCCGGATGCAAGATGCGGACGTAGAGGCCGTCCCACTGCACTGGCACCTCTTGGCCGATGAAGCCCGGCGGCACGCTGTAGTAGGCCGCCTCCACTTCCACGCAGCCATCCAGGTGTACCTTGCGCTTGCCGTATTCGTAGAAGCGAAACGGCTCCAAGGGTAAAGGTTGGAGCGCGGGCTTCTCCTCGGCAAACATGGTGGCCACTTGCCGCTTGGTCGTGCCGTGAATGCGCGTGTCGGCCCAACGGGTCTCCCATTGATCGAGGTCCTGCTGGGCTGCGCCGAGGCTGTCGAATTTCATGCCTTTCACGGGCGTCTTCTGGGTATGGCCGATGCCCGACTCCACCTTGCCTTTTCGATCCGGGTCGGCCTGGCGGCAAGGTAAGGCGACCGTGTTGTAGTGCTTCAGGAAGTCTCGGTACAGAGGGTTGAGATCGGGGTCGTAGATGTCGCTCTTGAGCACGCCTTCCTTGAGGTTGTCCAGGACCACGAGGCGTGTGACGCCCCCGAGCCGCTCGAAAGCGGTTTGATGAAGTTCGCACCACTGGCGGCTGCTGGATTGAAACGTGAGCAACCGGACGCATTTGCGGCTGTAGCCAAGCGTCAGGACGAACAGACGCGTGCGGCGGTACTTGCCCGTGCGGGGATCGCGGACCAGCGGGCCGGCGCCGTAATCGACCTGCGCTTCCTCGCCCGCAGCGGTTTCGATCACCGGGTGGGCGACCTTGACCGCCGGACCGTTCAGTTTACGGACGAAGCGCTTGACGCTCTGGTAGGAACCGGTGAAGCCGTGACGGTCCACCATGTGTTGCCAGATGCCCATGGCGTTGCGGCCGCGGGCCAGTTCGTCCTCGATGAAGCTGCGGAATGGCTCGCAGAAACTGGTGGCTGTGGGAGAGGAATCGGCGTCAGAGCCGGTGGTCACCCCGTTGGCCGGATTTGCCGGGGCAGCCGAAGGTTCGGGGCCGAAGTCGGTGGTCACCCCGTTGGCCGGATTTGCCGGCCTGGGAAGTCTCTTGCCCCATCCCCGAGGTGGCCGGAGCCCGATGCCCGCAGCTTTTAGGTAGCCCGCCGCTGTCTCGCGGCGGACGCCAGTAGCCTTCTCAATCTTGCGCAGCGACCAGCCCAACTGGCCCAACGCGATGACTTGCTTTTGTTTCTCTTCGTTCAAGACATTGCTCACTTGAGGAGGCTAACGCCCCCGCTGGTTTCAATGTCCTGATCGCGCTACTTTCTATTGGCCGGTTTTGCGGTGACCTTCATTGGCCGGATTTGGGTGACCCCCGAGGATTACGGTCCGGGCTCTTGGTGGAGGCGATCTGCTTGCGGTTCACGCGCAGCCTGAAGCCCATCTGCTTG
>JAYTKJ010000399.1:0-2586 GCA_043730365.1 Acidobacteriota bacterium
GACCGGCGAAGGGTACGGCAACATCGACGCTCTGCGGGGCGCGGGAATTTTTCAGACGACCGACGGTGCGGCTTGGAAGCAGTTACCGGCCACGGTTAACGCCAACTTCCATTTCGTAAATCGTCTGGCGATCTCGGCCGACAGTAAGACGATTTTGGCGGCGACGCGGACCGGAATACACCGCAGTATTGACGCGGGACGTACTGCCTGGGCAAGTACGCGTTCCGGCAACTTCGGCACGGTAGTGTTTCACCCCGCGGATTCCACAAGAACTCTGGCCGCCGATTTATCCGGCGCCGTTTTCCACTCCGGCGATGGCGGCGCGACTTGGACGCCGTCGACACACGCCCAGGACTGGAACAGCCGCGTGGAACTGGCTTACTCGCGAAAGGATCCCAACATCGTTTATGCGTCTGTCAACATCAACGGGGGCGAACTTTGGCGATCTACCGATGGCGGCAAGAGTTTCATCAAGCGCAATACAACCACCTCGGATGGAGATCCGATTGGTTATCTGGGCGCACAGGGTTGGTATGACAACGCCGTCTGGGCAAGCCATCCGGGGAATGCCGACTTCGTGATTGTGGGGGGCATTGACCTCTGGCGAAGTACCGATGGCGGAAATTCGTTCAGCGACATAAGCAGGTGGTTCGAGGGGGACTCGGTTCACGCCGATCACCACGCAATCGTGGCGTCCCCAGGCTTCAATGGCACGGTCAACAAAACTGTCTATTTCGGTAACGACGGCGGCTTGGCAAAGACGGATGACATCACAACCGCGGGAAGCGACGAGAGAAGAGTCCAAGGATGGAAACGGCTATCGCAATCGCTCGGCGTGACCCAGTTCTATGGCGGAGCGATCGCGCCTAACGGGCTGATCGCCGGCGGAGCACAGGACAATGGAACGCTGTTATTCAATCCGGCGACCGGCGCAGCCGCGTGGACGACTATGTTCGGCGGCGATGGCGGATTTGTGGCGGCGGATCCAATAGACTCGAAGGTCATCTATGGTGAATATGTACACCTCAATATTCACAGAAGCCTTAACGGGGGACAGAGCGCCGATTATATCGGCGGGCAGTTTTTTAACCGGATAGCCGGTCAATGGCAGTTCAAGCCGGCGCCATTCTTGATTCCCGACGCGAGAGACCAAACGGCTAACTTTATCGCTCCTTTCGTGCTGGATCCTAACAACTCCGCGAGGATACTGGGCGGCGGAATGTCACTTTGGGAGACGACGGACGCGAAGACCGCGAATACGAATACGTCCGGGCCCAAGTGGCGGTCGATAAAGGGAGCGGGATCGGCTCCCGTCTCCGCCATCGCTATCACAAAAGGCAATGGCGCGAATGTGTGGGTTGGCCACAATAATGGCGACGTCTTTATTAGCGGCAATGCGACAGCGGCAGTTCCTTCGTGGAAGAAAATCGATGACGGATCGACAAGGTTGCCAAATCGTTTCTGCACTCGCATCGTAATCGACGCCAAGAATCCGAAGGTCGCATACGCCGCCTTTGGAGGCTTCGAAAAGGACAATCTTTGGAAGACCTCGAACGGCGGAACGACATGGGCGCGAATATCCGTTCTCCTTCCCGCCGCCCCGATCCGGGCGATTGCCATTCACCCGAAAAACTCTCGATTCCTCTACGTAGGATCGGAACTTGGCGTGTTCGCCAGTGAGGATGGCGGCGTGACTTGGTCGCCGACGAATGAAGGACCTACGAGCGCTTCTGTCGATGAACTTTTCTGGAAGGACAGCACTCTATTCGCGGCCACGCATGGCAGAGGAATGTTCAAGATCGACTTACCCCTGCCTTGAACAGTCACGGTTATTGGCGCAATGCTTTGCCGCGGGCGTTTGTAGCAATTGGTACCGTCCGCTGCCAAAGCCGCTGCCCGCTAATGCTCACGGCCTTTAACTGTAGGGCGGCCTCGCTCGCCGATGGCGGGGCCGTATCGACCAGATAGAATACGCGACTGCCGGCGAATACCGGGGAAAAGGCGCCAGCCTCGTAACGAATTGTCCGAGATGGTCCGCCAACCACGGGGAACACGACCCAGTCGCGCGGCTGGGTGGCGGAGTGAATAAAAACAAAACAGCCGTCCGCGGCTACTTGCGCCACAGGATCGGGCAATTTGGTTACCTCAACGGTCCGGCCTTCGGGCCATTGCTTTAACACGAGCGTGGCCGTTGCCTTAATCGGCCTCCGCAGCACATACTGGGAGGCGCCACAACGCCATGGCAGCCGGCTGTTCCCTAGTCCAGCGCCGTATTCAATAGACGCTTCCGAATGATTTTGAAGAGATTGTGCCGGCTGCGTCCGGACGGCACCGGTCGCTGTGTCGAACGTGAAAGCACCCGTCAGCTTTCGAGTCGCCATCGGGACGCCGGGAGGCGGCGGCGCGCCGCCTCGGTACGCGGATTCGCCCTGCCACATTACGGCGAGAGAAACGCCGTCTCGTTTAACGGCGAAGTTTAGGGCTTCGGGAAGAACGCCAATTGGAATGGTGACCGGGGCGGATTGTAGAATCATCGCGCCGGTATTTCCGCTCAACAGCAGGATTCGGAATGAGTTGCCGACGGGT
>JAYTKJ010000400.1:0-19680 GCA_043730365.1 Acidobacteriota bacterium
ACTCCCAACTTCGACGAATGTGCGAAGGATTCACTCTCAGAGACTCAGAGACGACACCCTGTGACACTAGCCCCGACTGATTTACGGGTAAAGGGCAGGGCTAGGCAGAAGGCTGGCGGTTGACGCGTCAGCGCACGAGTAGTAACTCGCCCGCCGCGCCGGCCCATCGACGGCCGTGTGCTGGACGCACGAAGTAAATGGGCAGTTATCGGTCAGTCCGGTATCCATTGGCCTGGAGACCCGACGGTTACCTCCGTTTCAATCCACTGAACCAGTCCGGTCTTCCGCTTCCCTATCACGGCGCCATCCAGCTTGACCGAGAGACGGCGCTGCATACGCTCAAGCTGGCACTCGAGAAGGTAATCCCGCTGTGGGGCGAGTTCGAATTCACCGCTAAGTTCGCCTGGCAATTCCGGGTGATCCATTCTCACGCGATAGCGGCCTAGTGCGGACGCGGGCTCCAGAGTGATCGTATCCGCCTCCGGGACCCTTCCGATCACGAGAATCCTGAACGGGGTAACGGGCAAACTGTTGAAGCGAAATCGGATGCTGAAGTGATGCGCGGGCGGGCCTGCGCATCGCTGCCATTTTTCGCCGTCGAACTCATATATTCCTCCTGTTTGCGGCAGTCGCAATCGTCCGCCCGCGCCGGGAAGATGGACGGAGGCGTGGCGGCCCATTAGCCGGTCCATCCCGGCACGTGTCGTGCAGTGCCGCTCGATGGCCTCCGCACTGACCCAATACAGGACTTCACGCTGTCCCACTAAGGCTACCGCCCAACAGGCATAGATACTCCAAGCTGACAAAGCGTAGGTGACGCAACGACGAAATCTGGTGGCCAAGGCCCAGGTCAAGCCAAACGCTCCCGCTGGGGCGAGCAGTAACACAAACTCATGCACGTATCTTTGGGTCACGACGACCGTCGTTACCAGAAGCGCCACTCCCACTACCGGCGATAGCAATGGCCACAATTCCGGCTTGCCGCGGCTGCCGCGCCAACCGGCCCAAGCCAACCAAACCAAGGCAGGCATCGTCGCCAACACGCCGGCGTGCAAATCGACAAAGTCCATTCCGGGCAAATCAAAAAGGGCTCCGGGTCCATACTCCAGCCACGGATAGCTGGAGCGGAATCGGGGTAAGTGAGCCAGATAGTCCAGGAGCAGGTACAAGCTTTTCTCCGGATGAAACACCGTGCCGCCGATGCGAGCCATTCGCTCGGCATCGTATTGTACATTCAACCGAACGGGCATTGCGTCCAGGTAAGTGCCCATGCGGGATTGGTTCAGCGCCATAAAAAGGCCGGCGGCCAGCCCCAGCAATCCGATGGTGTAAGCCGATCCCCCGCGATCGCGCATTTTCAAAACACCCAAGCCGGCTAGCGCCATCAGACCCACTGCCAGCATTGGGCCTGCGCCGGTACTGACGCGAGAGAAAAAGGCTGATATCGCGAACAGGCACGCACCGACGATCCATTGGGCCCCGCCCCGCCAGACCCATTTCACTTGACAGTAGATTGAGGCAGACCCAAAGGCGACAGCCCACGCGATCGCCTCCGGAAAAATGGCGGGCCAACTCCACACGTATGGTAGTGTTGAGCCAAACGCCGTCAGCAGTAAGTAGAACGTAGACGTCCAGGAGCCCAACGGGTGACCGGCCTCAACCAGGATCAGCCCCACCGCGGCCAGGAAGAGTAGCCCGGCAACCAGGACCATTAGACGGGCCCATCGTCCATCGAGCTCCGGCGCGAGCCACAACATCGGTAGTCGCAGCAACGCGGGTACGGGCCCAAAGTAGGAATAGCACTTGCCGTTCCGCATAAAGGCTTCGCCGGATGCGACGCCGCAGGCGATGTCGGTGCGGCCCGAGAGGAAACTGCGCGCCTGCGCTTCGTAAACACCGGGATAGCCGACTGGCTCGAGCAGTCGAAAATTTCCGGACGTTACCCACCACAGGCCGGTCAAGGCGATCGCCGCGACCGCAAGTACGAAGGCGGCCCAGCTGGCACGGGTTCTCAAGACGACCATGTTAGTACGGCTTCAATCGGATAGCCAGTAGCCGAGCGGGTTTACCGTTACTTGGCTTTCGGGCCAGCGGATCAATTCCGTTTTCCGTTTCCCCACCACGGCGCCATCCAGACTGACCGATACCCTCTGATTTGCCCTTTCCAGCAAGCACTCGAACAGGTAGTCCCGCCCGGCAACGAGTTCGAAATCAGGACCGATCTCGGGGTTCCGCCCAGGGTGCGTCATCCGTACGTGATAGCGTCCCGGTGAGACCTGCTCCAGGAAGACTATGTCGGCATCGGGCGCCTTTCCCGCCGAGAGTAAGTGGAACGGCCCAGCGGGTAGAGCGTCGAAACGGATCCGGACCCGAATGAGATGGGTGGGCGGTCCGGCGCAGCGCTGCCACGTTGAACCGTCAAACGCATAGAGGCTTCCCGTTTGAGGGATCTTGACCCGGCGCGTGCCCTCCAGCGGATGCGGTTGGCCCAGCCTCGCATTGATGCTGGAACGAAGGGTGCAATGCCGGTCGAGAGCATCGTCACTGATCCAGTACATCGTCTCTCGCTGCCCCACCAGGCCCAGCGCCCAGCCGGCATAAACGCTCCAGGCCGATAGAACGTAGGTGATCCAGCGACGCGGCCTCGAGGCCATAGCCCAACTCAAACCATACGCTCCTGCCGCAGCCAACAGGAGGAGGAACTCATGCACATACCTTTCGGCCATAGCGGCCACTGTAACCACTAGCGCAATTCCCACTAGTGGCGCCAGCAGCAGCCAGCGCACCCGCTTACCATCGCTGCTGCGCCAACCTGCCCAGGCGAGCCAGACTAACGCCGGCATCGTGGGCAACACTCCGCCGTGCACGTCCTGGAAATCCATCCCGCTCACGTGGAAGAGCGAAGCTGGCCCGTATTCCAGCCATGGATAACTCCACCGGAAACGGGGAGCGTCCAGCAGGTAGTTGAGTAAGATCGGGAGGGCTTTTTCGGGATGAAACAGCGTCCAGCCAATCCTGGCCAAGCGGTCTGCTCCGTAGGCTACATGCAAGGTAATCGGAACGGGATTCAAGTAAGTGCCCATGCGGGCGTAGTTGAGCGCGGTGAAGAGGTAGACTGTTACTCCCAGCAGCACCAGCGTGACCACCGCCGCGCGACGGCTGGGCGGCCTTCGCCACCAGGTGTTCAGTGCCACCAACCCCACGGCCAGCAACGGCCCGGCTCCGGTACTGACGCGGGTGAAGAACGAGAGCATCGCCATCAGACACGCCGCGATCAGCCAAGCGCCTTTGTCAAGGCGGCTCCACCTCAACAGGCAGTAAAGCGAAGCGGCGGCGAACGCCGTGGCCCATGAGATCGCCTCCACCCACGTAGTGGGCCAGCCCCACATGGTGGGAATCGTCGAGCCGAAGGCAGTCAGGAGCAAATAGAAAGTGGAAGTCCAGGTGCCGAACCGGTGGCCGGCCTCCGCCAGGATGAGGCCCACGACGGCCAGGAACAGCAATTGCGATATCCACACCATCGCGCGGCTCCACTGCCCATCGAAGCTCGGAGCCAACCATAGGAGCGGGCCCCGGAGAAGGGCCGGCACGGGCCCGAAGTAGAGATAGCATTTTCCGTTTCGCACGAAGGCCTCACCGGTGGCTATGTTGCACGGAATGTCGGTGTGCCCGGACCACAGGCTGAGGGCTTGCGCTTCGTACACGTTGCCGAAGGCCAAGGGCTCAAACAGTCGAAAGTTTCCCGACGTTACCCACCACAACCCGGCCACCGTGATCGCCAGCGCTGCCAATAAGGCGCAGCACCAGCTGGCTCGTGTCCTGATTGCAGTCGTTTCCGAGATAGGGGGGTGTGGCACGCGTTTGTTCGGACACCAAGCGCCAGCTCGGCGCCATTCTCCATGGTAACCGTGACTTGGGTGGCTTCGCACTGTACAATCGAAGATTGATATCCCTGATTCTGCCGGCCTATAACGAAGCGGGACGGATCCGATCAACCGTGGAGCAGGCCCTCGCCTACTTCGACGATCGCCGGTTACGTTGCGAGATCGTCGTTCCGGCCGACGGCGACGATGGCACCCGCGAGATTGTGCGTGAGCTGGGACTGCGGCGTCCGGGCGTCACGGCAATAGGCGGGGTGCAGCGGCGCGGAAAAGGGCGAGGCATTCGCGAAGCGGTGGCCCTTGCGCAAGGCGAGATCATCGGCTTTGCCGACGCCGATAACAAAGTCCCCATCCAGGATTACGCGAAGATCGAGACGGCGCTCGCCGACGGCATCGACGTCGTGGTCGGTTCTCGGGGTCTGGCCGATTCCCGGATTGAGCGGAGTCAGCCTTTCTACCGCCAATTGGGAGGGCAGGCCTTTGGGCTGTGGCTGCGCGCGGTTACCGGACTCACTTTGCGGGACACGCAGTGCGGTTTCAAGTTCTTTCCCGCGGCAGTGGCCCGTGACCTGTTTACCCGCCAGCAAATAGACGGCTACATGTTCGATGCCGAGATCCTGTATATCGCTCACAAGCTGGGTTACTCGATTCGTGAGGTGCCGGTAAGATGGCGCGATGATGGCGACAGCCGTCTGAACCTGATTAGCGGCAATGTGAAAAATTTCAAGGATGTCTTGCGGATCCGGTCCATGCACTTGGATCTCAATGAAAAAGGGAGAGCCGAGAATTCACGGGTAGAGGTCGCCAGCCGATAGTTGCGGCGGCAGCGGAGGCACCATCAAGCCGTCACGGTCGGCAATCGCAGGCGCGGGCGACATGGCAGCAGTCTTCGGAAATTGGATAACCAGCTTGCGCGGATCCGGATTGATGCCGAGGGCCTTCGGAACGAAGTACCGGTCAAACGAAAGGCGCAGGTGCACAAGCCCGGTGTCCGGCAATGGGATGCCGGACGCGTCGACTTGAATTTCGTAGGACTCGTCCGCGGCAATGGACGCTCGAGACGGAATTGTCCGGCCAGAGCCGCCAGCCATGGTCACCGTGGTCCCTAGCGAGCCTCGCAGGTGTTTTGATCCGATGGTGGAACCGGACAAGCGGATTATCGGCCAAACCCGCAGCACTCGCGCGGGGGCAAGCAGTTCGGCGCCATCGGCGGTGAGCCAGCCGCCCGAGTCCCCCTCTACCCTCACCCTCGGGCGCACGAAGATTTGGAAATTGTGCCCTGGCATACTTAGTCTGGCCAACGGGATCATTTGAGTAGTGACCATCTTCCGGTAAGCATCCTGCCATTTTGCGGCGGTCAGCTCGAACGGGAACAACGATGCCTTGGTTTTCTCCACCGGGTCAAGCGTCAAGAGCGCGCAATCGGCCGAGTCCGTGACCCGCAGCACCTCTTCCAATGGGCGCTCGTAGATGTTGCGGGCAAGCCATTCCTGAGGCTGAATATTGAGTCCGGATCGCTCAAAGATCACGACGGCAGCCGCGGTCCCGTTAAAATACTCCAGGATTCGATCGGTAACAAAAGTGGGGTTCTTCAGACCGAAGTATTGACAGTAGGCAGTAACGTCGTCATAGGCCTTCATGAGCGCCTTGATCGGGGCGACGTTGGCCGAGTGCACATCGGGCCGCACTTCGGCGTTGGCCATGACCGTCATTCCAACGAGTACCGATATTGCCGCCAATGCTGTGCTGGAGACGCTGGCCAGCCGGGGCGAAGCCGCTGTGAGCCAAGGCTGCAGAACGCGGCACAGCAGGAAGGTGGCTAACAGGACGGCTGGAGTAAGGGCAACGGAGGCGACCAACGGTGACTTGGACAGGTTCGCGGTAAGAATTGCCAACGGAGTCACCAGCCAAATGGCCAGCATGCCCAGACTTACGGAACTGGCCTTCGAGCGTGCCAGTCCACCGGCGTAGCGGAGCCTGCCAATACCGAGGAAAAGCGCCGCAGCCGCCATGAGCAAAACCCAAAGGACGATGACGGGCTGGCCCAGATGGTACCGGACCAGCGAATCGGGGTAATAGCGGAGGTTGTCGGTGAGCGTTACAACGCCCTGCTCGAGAGCCCGGATCTTGTTCTCGGGAGTGAGAAAATGACCAACGACGTAGTATTCGTAGGAAATGCGCGCGCCGATTATCGGAATCGGCAGTGTGAGCGCGGCGAACATCACACCGTACTTACCGGTGCCGCGCAACAACTGACGCGACGAGAGGTCATGTTCTGAGCGCCGGATCCGGGCGACCATAATTAACCAGAGGATAAGAGCGATCCCCAATAGGTAGACACCGGCGATGGGGCGATTCCAGCATAGCAGCGCCGCCGAGAAGGCCGTAAGTTGGCTCCATCGCGGGTTCGTCAAGTTTTCACTCAGTAGGAAGCAACAAAGCGTAACTCCATATAGCGACGAGGCCGGGCCATCGGCACGGAAGTCCGATAGTCCTCCGGCGTAGAAAAAGCGGCTCATTGTACCAATGAGTAGGCCTTGAGCGATAAAACTAAGTGACCACCGGCCGGTAAGCCGGCGTACGCAAAATGCCAAGGTCACTTGCAGCAGGGCGAAGTAGGCAAATACCAGACTAAGTGCATTAAACCGCTGGGGCCCGAAAAGGAAAAATATCACGGCGCCTTGGAGTGACAACAGAAAACTGGATGGCAGCGGGTGCTGAAGTTGGAAGAGAATCCCGCTCCAAAAGCCGGAGTCCAACATCTTGAAGTAGATCTCCTGACTTTCGTGCAGAAACTTCACCTGGTCGTGATGGGCAGGATAGGCCCAGAGGATTTCGCGAATAGCGTGTTGCCTGAAAAGCAGGAACTGAATCACGATCAGCGCCGCGATCAGAGCCCACGCTCGGCGCGACTGGCGTTGCTCCTCGGGCGGGGAACTGGCGGGTGGGACAGGGTCAAGCATCAGATCTGATTCGAGCCATTATCCCAGATCGACAGGCGCCGCCCAGCCGATGGGGTGGGCCGTAACTTTGTGAGAGTGGTCCGCCAGTCGACTGAGGATGCTCCACGGCAGCAGGCCCTCGGCAATAGACGTCTCGCGCCGCTTCAAGTTCTTCAGGATCTTGTAACGGATAATTTGAGTGAAACCCGGCGTGAAGCCACGAAACTCCGGTGTAAAGCCGGCCATCTTCATGGCCCGCGCCAGGGTTTGAGGCTCAAAGAAGCTGATGTGCATTTCCGGCGTGGCATAGCGCCAGGTGAGAATCCGCCCGCGCTGAGGCTGCGCGTTGCCGGTGGTGAGGAACAGCAAGCCGCCCGGCTTCAGCAGTCTGCGAATACGCGCCAGCGTGCGGACCGGCCACTCGACATGCTCTAGGACTTCAATCGCCGTGACGATATCGAACGTGCCGTTACGGGCTTCCAACTCCGATTCGTTGAGGATAGGAATCCCTCGGAGCCGAGCCTGATCGGCAATCCAGCCTTCCTCAAACCCGGCGGCTTGGCAAGGGCGGTTTGCCGCGAGATGACGCACCAGCCCGCCATTGCCGCAGCCGAAGTCGAGCCACTGAGTCTGAGCGGTGACGTCCGCGCAGGATCGCACTGCTTCCACGATCCCGCGCCATTCATGGATCCGGACGGTGCGCCCCGGCTGCTCGAGCTCGAAAACGTAGTCGATCCACGGGTCCGGGCCTTGACCGCGATAGTAAGCTTCGTTGTAGACGGCTGCGTAGTCAGTCCAGGGGTTGGCGACGAAGGTCAAAGCACAGACGTCGCAGCGGTGAAAGTGAAAATCCTGCGGCTTGAAGGCCCCGGTCTTGGTACCAATGAACCCGGCGTCGGCGCCGCAGACCTTGCACGGGACCGGCGCAGTCTTCAGGCGAATAGCCCTAACGCAGGCGAGCCTTCCACCAAAGCACGCGGCTGCTTGAGATCGTTCAGCACTTCCATGTGCGGGTCAATGCCGAGGCTGTGGTAGATCGTGGCCACCAACTCCACCGGGTGGAGCGCTTTGTCGGCGGGCGCGGAGCCGGTCGCGTCGCTAGCGCCATACTGATGCCCGCGCCGCACGCCGGCGCCAGCGACGATCGCGCTGTAGCAATACGGCCAGTGATCGCGCCCGTCCGGCGAGTTCGTATTTCCCGAGGTGCTGACGCCTAGCTTGGGGCTGCGTCCGAATTCGCCCGTGCAAACCACCAGCGTGTCCTTGAGTAACCCGCGTTGATCCATGTCTTCAATGAAGGCGCTCAGCGCCCGATCCAGTTTGGGGCAATGCAGGTTCTTGAGGGGTCCAAAGTTTGCCGCGTGTGTATCCCAGGCGTCGGTCTCCGGATTGCCGTTGGCCACTGACGGCCAATTGACTTGCACAAAGCGTGTACCGGCCTCGATCAAGCGGCGCGCCATCAGCAGGCTCTGGCCAAACGTGTGGCGGCCGTAGCGCTCGCGCGCGGCGTCAGGCTCAAGATTGAGATCGAAGGAATCGCGCGCCTTGCCGGAAAGCACCAAATCATAAGCCTTTTCGTAATACTCGGTGAGCGCGTAGGAGCTGACCGCTTTTTCCAGATCCTTCATCGATCCGTTGATGCCCTTGAGCAGGTCGAAGCGATCCTTCAACCGTTCCTTGGATACTTCGGGCCGCAGCGAGAGATCCTCAAGCTTCACTTCCTTGTTTGGATCCTGATAGAGCCGATAGGGGTCATGCGCCTTGCCGAGAAAACCCGCGGCGCCGCCCTTGCCAATCACGTTCGACTCCTGCAACGGGCGCGGCATTTCGACAAACGGCAGCATCGCGCCATCGGGCGGGAGCATGCGGCCGATCTGGCACCCCATGTGAGGAAAATCGCGGGGCGAAGGGGGCTCAAGCTGGCCGGACGGCGAGACCTTGTCCGGCGCCCAGCCCGTCATCATCTGATACATCGCGGCAGTGTGATTGAACAGGCCCACGGGCGTATAGGACATGGACCGCACCAGCGTCACTTTGTCCATCGCCTTGGCCATCATCGGCATCGTCTCACTGACCTGGATGCCGTCCACGCTAGTGGGAATGGCTTTGAACTCGCCGCGAATATTCGCCGGCGCTTCGGGCTTGGGATCCCAGATGTCGATATGGCTCGGGCCGCCTTGCAGGAAGATCATCACCACCTGCTTGGCTCTCGGCGTGATCTTGGCCGGCGCGCCGTGGGCGGGGCTGGCGGCTTGCGCTTCCATGCGCAGGAGGTCAGGTAGACTGACTCCGAGCAGGCTCAAACCGCCTACGCGCAGCAGCTCACGGCGAGACCAACCGTCGCAATTGCGACCAGGACGTCCAGGAATGGAAAGCATAATGGATTGATTATAAGCTCATTTTGGGTCGAGCGCAGGGGCGGTCTTTTCCGCTGGTCCGCCGCCTATGGGCGTAGACCCGCGCTGGCCAACAGTATCCAATTCTGGCCGCCCCCGTTGAAGCGCACGAGGACTTGCCAGGAAGCGGATATAGCTTCCGACGCGAGACGCTGACCGGAGGGCTCCGCGAGAACGGCTTCGTCGAGATAAACCAGGGTTGCGGAATGACCGCTCAGTATCTTCGGCCAAGCGTTGCCCGAGGCGGCTTCCGCGCGGAGGTCGTAGTAGTTCAATCCTACACATCCGCCTTTGCCGACATAGTTGCACAACTCCCCGCCATAGCCCGGCGACACCAACACGGAACCGGCCCGTTCCAGGGTTTTCGCAAATGGTGCGAGTCTTTCGTAGGCCCTCAGAAGGGGCCGGGGTTCCGAGGCTTTGGCGTGGGCGTAGTGGCTCTGCTTGAAGAAGACGATCAGCACTACCAGGACGGGAAACGCCGCGCTCAGCCACTTGCGCCATGGTGTCCTACTCAACAGTACAAACAGGCACATTCCGGTCGCGGCCCTCAGCAAGATCGCCAGACCGAACATGTAAGAAGGCCGGGGCCGTTGACTGATCATTACGCCAACAGTCACGCAACCGGTGGCAATCAAGAGCAGCCAGCCCCACGCACGTCCCCGCAACCACTGGTCCCACCAATAGCGCCAATTACGGCCTAACTGAACCAGCCCTGCGGCAAAGATCGTCATGAGAAAGTAACTCGCCCACAAAGCACGACCGGACTTCGTCGTCACCGGCGCGTAGTCCGGCGTCACTTCCCCAGAGGCTTCGTTAAACAGGGCAACCTGTAGACCGCTCGGAATCAACCCGACATTCCAAAAAAAATGTTCGAGCATGGCGGAGGGATTGCGGCGGATAGCTTCGAGCAAAGTCGGCTCGGATACTCCGTAAATACGAAGCATCAGTGCCTGGCATTCGGTCCAAGGCGATTTCTCGAAGTCGGCGTGCCGCTGCTGATATCCAAATGCGTAGGTTTGGCAAATGTTAAGAGTATGTTTTCTTTGTAAGCCCCCCGATAATGCCGCTAAATCGTTCGCGTGCTGGTAGTAGTAAAAAGTCAGCATCGAGGCGCCAACCAGGGGGACTGCATACGCTCCAAGAAGCCCAAGTGTGAGCCGCGACCGAACCGCCTGAATCTTGAAATTCCAGGCGGCAGTCCCCAGCATCATCGCCGCAAGTATTCCGGTAGCGAGCAAGAGCTCATTTCTCATCAGCAGCGAAGCCACTAACATCACAGCGAGCGCTCCGCCGAATCGCCAGTGTCCCGGCCAACCGAGGATTACCAAGGCAGCGCACACCACTGGGATAACAGCGAACAGATGGACTTCATACAGCGCATCAAAGTTGATCGGGAGGATTACCCACCACGCCGTCATGAGCCAAGCCAGGTCTGGCGGAAGCAATTTGCGCATTAAGGCCAAGATGAGTACCGCGAGAGTGAACAAAATGAGCAGCCGGTGTAGCGTAGTAACCAGAAACGCGTCTGAAGACAACTCCAGGAGCGTACCGTAGAAAGATGTGTAAAGCGGCGACCAGCTTATCGGTGCGGATCCGTACTTAAACCACTGGTAACCATTGACGAAATAGGCCGACGTGTCGCCCGTGGTGAGCTCCCGAAAATACCAGATGCCCCAGATTACTTTCAGTTGCAGCAGAACGATTGTCGAATAAGAGAACCAAGCGGCTTGAAGCAGGCGTTGGTAGCGCGAACCGATAGGGGCTGCCGCCGAGGCAGGAGCGACGGTGATAGGGCCCTTATTCGGCCCATTGCCTTTTGAATTCACTCTATTACGTCCAAAATTTGGGCCGTGCGCACACAAGGAGCATAACACAGCCTCTTCTTAGTCTTTGGTGCCTTCCCAGCAGGTCCATGGCCTCGATACCTTCTGTGCGTATAAAATGGCTGTGAACAATGCAACGCATCGCTATTTCGATTTGGGCGGCAGCTGTCTTCACTCTTCAGGCGCAATCGGTGGAGTCATCGGCTCGGCGCGTCATTGAGGCCAACTGCGCCTCGTGCCATAGCGCCGCCACCCGTATGGGCGGACTTGAGCTGCAATCGCGCGAAGGGCTGCTGAAGGGCGGCGGGCGCGGAGCGGCGGTGGCGCCGGGCAAATCCGGCGACAGCTTGCTCCTGCAAGCGGTGATGCGCACGGGCGCCCTGCAGATGCCGCCGGGGAAAGCGGCGCTCGCAGCAGCAGATGTGGACGCGCTACGGCGATGGATTGACGAAGGAGCGCCGTGGACCGCCGCCGCCTCACAGTCGCGGGGCTCTAACTGGTGGTCTTTCCGGAAACTCTCGCCCGCTATTCCGCCTGGCCCCGGCAACCCGATCGACGCCTTCATCCTGGCCAAGCTGCGAGAGAAATCGTTGCAGCCGGCGCCACTGGCCGATCGGCGCACGCTCATCCGCCGCGCCACGCTTGATCTCCACGGACTGCTGCCGGACCCCGATGCTGTCGAGCGCTTCGTCTCCGACTCCTCACTCGATGCCTGGCCCAAGCTTATCGATTCGCTGCTCTCCTCCCAGCGTTACGCCGAGCGCTGGGGCCGCCATTGGCTCGACGTCGTGCGCTATGCCGACACCGGTGGCTTTGAGACCGATATCTACTTTCCCAACGCCTGGCGCTATCGCGACTACGTCATCAAGTCTTTCGATCAGGACAAGCCATTCGACCGGTTCGTACAAGAGCAGATTGCCGGCGATGAAATGTTTCCGGACAACCTGGATCTGGATGGCGACTTCAAAATCCCCGAACCTAAACTCGCCAACCTGGACGCCCGCGTCGCCACCGGTCTTTACACCATCGGCCCCGCCTATCATGAAGCGGCGCTGTTCGGCGGCCAGATCCGCTACGAGTGGCTAACCGACGTGGCCGATACCACCGGCGAAGCGTTTCTCGGACTTACGCTGGGCTGCGCGCGCTGCCACAATCACAAATTCGACCCGATCACCCAGCGCGACTACCACGCCATGATGGCCATTTTCGCCGGCAGCGAGGAGCGCGAGATCCCCGTCGTCAGTCAATTCAATATCTTCGGCTTCAAGTCCGGATATCCAACCTGGTTGCGCGTGGAAGAGGTCAAGGGGCAGATTCAGCGCATTGACGCAAAAGCCCGGCAGCGTGTGGTAGATAAGGTTCGCGCGCGCTTCTCGCCGGAGGTGCTGGCGGCGGTGGAAGTTCCGGTGCAAAAGCGGAACCCCGAGCAGAGGGCGCTGGCCATGAAACTGGAGCAGGCCATGACCGAGGCCGGCTTGCAGGAGAATGCCGAGGGCAAGGATGCCGATATCCCTTACACGGCCGAAGAGACGATCCAACGCGAGAAGCTCATCGTGGAACTGGGTCAAGCGGCCCTGAAGGCGAATCCGGTCGCCCAAACCGCAACCGTGCTGGGCCACGCGCTCACCACGCCCGACATTCACCTCACGCATCGTGGAGACTGGCGCAGCAAAGGAGACAAAGTAGATCCGGCGTTTCCTGCCGTGCTGGCCGCCGGTAAAACGGTCGAATCCCAAGGGCCGCTCGCATGGGGACGGCGCAAAGCTCTCGCGCAATGGCTCACCGCACCCGATCATCCGCTGACGGCGCGGGTGTTCGTCAATCGCGTTTGGCACTGGCACTTCGGCCGCGGTATCGTGGGCACGCCCAGCGATTTTGGCCGGCAAGGCGAAGAGCCCACGCACCCGGAGTTGCTGGACTGGCTGGCCCGCGAATTCATGTCGCAGGGGTGGAGCGCCAAGAAGCTACACCGCGCCATCATGCTCTCGGATGCCTATCAGCGCTCCAGCGGCTTTGACGCGGCCAACGCGAAGATCGACGCGAACAATCGCTACCTGTGGCGCATGAACCGGCTCCGGATGGATGCCGAGACACTGCGCGATTCCGTGCTCGCCTCGAGCGGCGCGCTCAATCTGAAAATGGGTGGCCGGCCCGTGATTCCCGTGCTCAGCAAGGAAGAGTATTCCACCATGTGGGCGCGCAATCAGTGGCCGGAAGCGATGGACCCCACCGAGCGGGACCGGCGTAGCGTCTATCTATATGTGAAGCGCAGCTTCCCCATGCCGATGCTCACCACCTTCGATGCGCCCGACACGTCCGTGAGTTGTTCGCGCCGCGATTCCACCACCGTCGCGCCGCAAGCTCTCACGCTGATGAACGGCGAGTTCATGGTGAAGCAGGCCGCGCGTTTTGCCGAGCGCCTCAAGAAAGCCAGCCCGGACAATCCGCGTGCCTGGGTGGAACAGGCGTGGCGCGTGGCGCTGGGGCGCGCTCCGGCCGCCCAGGAATTGACGCGGGCGCTGCCCGGGCTTGCCGAAGATCCGGGCGCGCTCAGCCGTCTGTGTCTGGTTCTGCTCAATATGAACGAGTTTGTGTACGCCGACTAAGACAGACATGCGGTTCCTGTTACTTCTCCTTGTGGCGATACCCGCTGTCTCGGCGGAAGATCTGAGCGCGCTGTTCACCACCACGATTGCGCCGGTGCTGAAGCGCGCTTGTCAGGGGTGCCACGGCTCGCAGCAGGCCTTGTCCAAGTTGAATCTGGAGAGCAGGGAAGCGATGCTGCGGGGCGGCCAACGGGGCGCCGCGGTCGCGCCCGGCAACGCCAACGCGAGCTTGCTCTACCAAGCTATTGCGGCAAACGGCGCACTGGCGATGCCGCCGGGCGGCGCGGAAAAGCGGCTGACCCCCGAGATCGCCGCGGCCTTCAAGCGCTGGATTGATGGTGGAGCCCCTTGGGAACCCTCAACTTCAGCCGGCGGCAATTGGGGCAAGTTCAAAGAAGAAGACCTGTGGGCATTCCGGCCGCTGCGGAAGACATTTGAGCATTCGTCGATCGATGCGTTCATCCGCACCCGGCTCGCCGCCAAAGGCATTCAACCCGCCGCGATAGCCGATCGCCGCACCTTGATTCGCCGCGCCACGTTGGATCTCACCGGTCTGCCGCCCAGTCCGGACGACGTGGAGCGGTTCGTGCGCGATCCGGCTAAAGACGCTTATGCGAAGCTGATCGAAAGGCTCCTGGCTTCGCGCCAATACGGTGAGCGCTGGGGGCGCCATTGGCTGGACGTCGTGCGGTACGCCGACACCAGCGGCTACAGCAATGACTTTGAGCGGCCCAACGCCTGGCGCTACCGCGACTATGTGATTCGCGCCTTCAACGCCGACAAACCGTATGACCAATTTATCCGCGAGCAGATCGCTGGCGATGAACTCGATCCCGGCAATTCGGAAGCTCTCATTGCCACGGGCTTTCTTCGAGCCGGGCCTTGGGAGCACACGGGGATGTCAGTGGAGGCCGTCACCCGGCAGATGTTTCTGGACGATGTTACGCACGCGGTGAGCGCGACTTTTCTCGGCCTCACCGTCGGCTGCGCTCGCTGCCACGATCATAAGTTCGATCCGATCCCGACCAAAGACTATTACCGGATGCAAGCCATCTTCGCGTCCACCGAGTTCGCGCGCGCCCCCGCGCCCTTCCTGCCTGCGGAAAACATGGGCGGCTTTGACGCCGGCCGAGCCTATCTGAACGCCATGATGGACCGCACGCAGCAACACCTGAGCCAGTTGGATAGTCTGGCGCTCGCGCGCGTTATGAAGAAACACGGCGTCGAGCGCGTCGAAGAGCTTCCGGCCGGAGTGGCCGAGAAGACCAAACGGGCGCAGGACACGCTCAGCCCGGCCGAACTCGAGGAGTCCAAGCTCTACAAGAAACATGCGCAGCTGTATCGCGAGTCGCTCGATCGATTCGAACCCAAGGCTTTTGCGGTCTCCAGCGGTCCCTTGGACGGCGTCGCGGACGGTGGCCCAAACCTCAAATATCCCAAGCGCGCCGACTATCAACCTCCGCAGGTTTCGATTCTGCCAGGGGGCAACCTGCAGGCGCCGGGCGAGAAGGTCACGCCGGGTCTGCTTGGATTGGTGGCTCACTACAGTAGCTATGCGGCATCCGACGTCCCATCCACCGTTGAAGGCCGCCGGGCAGCGCTCGCCAAGTGGATCGCCAGCCCCGATCATCCACTCACGGCCCGCGTGATCGTCAACCGCGTCTGGCAGTATCACTTTGGCAAGGGCCTGGCGGCGGACAGTAACAACTTCGGCAAGATGGGCCGCAAGCCAACGCATCCTGAGCTGCTGGATTGGTTCGCCACCACGTTCATCAAGCAAGGTTGGAGTATTAAGGCGCTGCACCGCGAGATCATGCTCTCGGAAACCTACCAGCGCGCCAGCCTCGCCGCCAATCGGGCGCTGCTGGATCGCGAGGATCCGAGCAGTGACCTGCTGAGTTACTACCCGCCGCGACGTGTGGAGGCTGAGGTAATCCGGGACAGCATTCTTGCCGTGGCCGGCGAATTGAGCGCGGATGCCGGCGGACCCGGGAGTCTTCCGCAGATCAACGACGATGTGGCGCGGCAACCGCAGCACAGGATGGGGTCACTGGCGCCGGTGTATCGCGCCTCGGCTCGCAAGCGTGACCGGAACCGCCGCACGGTCTATACGTTTCAGCAGCGCAGTCTGGTGGACCCGATGATCGACGTGTTCAACGGCGCGAGTATGGATTTTTCCTGTGAGCGCCGCGAAACCTCGATTGTCCCCACGCAGGCGTTCGCTCTCTTCAACGGCCAGTTTGTGCATGACATGGCGCTGGCCGCCGCGGTGCGCATTGAGCGGGAGGATGCCGCCGCCACACCGGCCGCCCGGATCGCGCGTGCGTTTCAGTTGGCGCTTGGCCGCGCTCCGTCGGCGGCAGAAGCCAAGCTCTCGCTGGCCCACTACGAGAAATCCCGTCTCGCGCATGCCGCCAGAGCGCCGCTGCCGCCCACCGCCAGCCAGCCGATCGTTCACAGGATCACCAGCGAACTCACCGGCGAGCGGCACCGCTTCGTACAGCCGGAGGATCCGGCCCCGGTGGAGCGAAATCTGCATCCCAGCGAGGTAGGCCCGGGAACCCGCGCCCTGGCCGACATTACTCTGTCGCTTTTCAATACCAACGAGTTTGTCTATGTCTACTAGCAACAAGAGCCGCATGTTCGCAGCTTCGCCCTCCCGGCGCGACTTGCTTTTCGGCGCCGGCATGGGGCTCGGCAATATCGCGTTGTCGGCCATGCTGCAAGCCGAGGGCGGCGTGCTGTCGCCGAAGAAGCCGCATCATACCGCGAAGGCCAAGCGTTGCATCTTCCTGCTGATGGAAGGCGGCCCGAGCCACATCGATACGTTCGATCCCAAGCCTCACCTGGCTTCGCTCCACATGACTAAGTTTCAGAAGGAGCGGAACAAGTTCGAAGCCAACATGAACACCGGCGAGCGCTACTACGTTCGCAGCCCGTTTCAGTTTCGCCGTGCCGGCAAGCTGGGGATCGAAATCAACGCCCTCTTCGAGAGCTTCGCCGGCGTGGTTGATGAAGTTTGCTTCTATCGCGGCTTGCGTGCCGAAAGCGTGAACCACCCCACGGCGCTCTATCACCTCAATACGGGGACGCAGTTTGGCGGCGATCCCGCGGTTGGTTCGTGGGTTTCCTACGGGCTGGGCACGGTCAATCAGAATCTGCCGGCATTTGTCGTGCTGCCGGACGTGGCGTATCCGCAGGGCGGTGGAGCCAACTGGTCTAGCGGCTATCTTCCGGCCCACTACCAGGGCACGCCGCTGCGCCCGCAAGGCGCGCCGGTGCTCGACATGACTCCGCCGGCCGGGGTCTCGCCTGAACGGCAGAAGGCCAATCTCGACTATGTCAACCAGTTGAACCGCCTGCATCACGAGCGGCACCCCCAACACGCCGAACTGCTGGCGCGCGTCGAAAGCTATGAGCTCGCCTTCCGCATGCAAGCCGAGATGCCGGGAGTGATCGACCTGTCCAAAGAGTCACCCAAGACGCTCGAGATGTACGGCATTGGCGGAGCCGACCAAGACGCCGATGCGTTCGGCCGCCGCTGCCTCCTGGCCCGCCGTCTTATCTCGTCCGGCGTGCGGTTTGTGCAGGTGATCGCCATGGGCTGGGATTCGCATGACTATATCGAGAAGGCCCACGGCGCCAGAATGCGAGCCGTGGACAAGGGCATGGCCGCGCTGATCACGGACTTGAAACGGACCGGTCTGCTCGACGAAACGTTAGTAGTCTGGTCCGGCGAATTCGGCCGAAGCCCGGACAACGGCATCCGGCAAAGCGGCGCGGCGTGGGGCCGCGATCACAATGCCACGGCGATGCCGGTGTGGCTGGCGGGCGGAGGCGTGCCGGCGGGGCGTATCGTTGGCGCCACCGATGACGTAGGATTGAAGAGCGTTGAAGCCGTGCATCCGATCAAGAATTTTCACGTGACCCTGCTTCATTTGCTGGGCCTTGATGACGCCAAACTGCGATACCTTCACGCCGGGCGAGAGAAGCAGTTGAGCCAGACCGGGGGCGAAGTGATCCGGGAGTTGATTGCGTAAGAAGGAATACATATGAGTCTCTGCTCCAGAACCATTCAGGCTGCCTCGCGCCGCCAGTTCCTCGAAAAAAGCGGGCTCGGTTTCGGTGCGCTGGCCGCTTCGTATCTCCTGCAGCGCGACCTCGCTGTCGCCGCGCCCTCGGTGAATCCGTTCGCCGCCAAGCCGCGCCATTTTGACGCCAAGGGTAAGAACGTAATCTTTCTCTTCATGCATGGCGGCCCCAGCCACATGGACACGTTCGATCCCAAGCCGCTGCTGACCAAGCTCGACGGTCAGCCTGTGCCGCCCAGCTTCGGCAAGGCCGATTTTCAGTTCACGCGAGTCGAGAAGGCGCCGTTGATGGCCTCGCCGCACCGGTTCGCACCCCGCGGCAAATCCGGCCTGCAGATATCGGATCTGTTCAGCAACCTCGCGCAGCATGCCGACGATCTGGCTTTGATTCGCTCCTGCCATCACGACGGGTTCACGCATGTAACCGGCCAGACGTGGATGAACACGGGATGGGGCCGAGTGGGCCGGCCCAGCGTCGGCTCTTGGGTTGTCTATGGCATGGGCAGCGAGAGCGAGAACCTGCCCGCCTATGTGGTGATGCTCGATGGCGGCACCAAAGCCGGCACGCCCGCGTATGGTTCAGGCTTCCTGCCGGCCATGTATCAGGGCACCTCGCTGCGTACCGAAGGGCCGCCGATCCTCAACGTCAATCGTCCTGAAGGCGTGAGCGGAGAACAGCAGCGCGGTATGTTCGATCTCCTGCGCTTCTACAATGAGCGCCATCAGGCGGGCGGGCGAGTGGACGATTCCGAACTCGACGCACGCATGGCTTCCTATGAACTCGCTTTCAAAATGCAGATGTCGGTGCCCGAGGTGGCCGATCTTTCTAAGGAAACCGCCGCCACCCGTACGCTTTACGGCCTCGACAACGAACGCACAGCCGAGTTCGGCACGCAATGCCTGATGGCCCGCCGGCTGGTGCAGCGCGGCGTGCGGTTCGTGGAACTTTATTCGGGCGGCAAGAAGGGCAGTGAAGTGGGCTGGGACGGTCACAACGAGTGTGACAAGAATCATCAGTTCATGGCCAGCAAAGTGGACAAGCCGATTGCCGGACTACTGGCCGATCTGAAATCGCGCGGGCTGCTGGAATCAACCGTGATCCTGTGGGGCGGAGACTTCGGCCGCACCCCGTTCACCGATGGCGCCGAAGGGGGCGGTGGCAATCGAAACGGGCGCGATCACAATCCCTACGGCTTCACCACGTGGATGGCCGGCGGCGGAATTCGGGGCGGCAAGGCCATTGGCTCGACCGACGATATCGGGCTCCGCGCCACCGAAGACAAAGTCACCATGCACGATCTGCATGCCACGCTCTTCAGCCTGCTCGGCATGGATCACAAGCGAGTGACGTATCCGTTCCAGGGGCGCGAGTTCCGCCTCACCGATGTGGGCGGCGACAACAATCTCTACGAGAGGCTGACGCGCGCCTAGCTGTCAACTCGTGATATCCTGCGGTCAGGACCACCTGTTTAGATCGCGGAGAGGTGCCTGAGTGGTCGAAAGGAGCGGTTTGCTAAACCGTCGTAGGGCTTTAAAACTCTACCGAGGGTTCGAATCCCTCCCTCTCCGCCAGTTCAATGAAGTCTTGGGCCGTTTGAAGGCCGCGTGAGACAAAAACACAACGTACAACGGTGGCTCCAAAGCCTGTAAAAAAGGGTGCGTCGGAAGACCGATGTCTAAGATTGTCCACTTGCGTTTTGCACGTGGTGACTCGCCAACATCTTTCTTCCCCTGTTCGACACCCTGCTGCACGCCAACTGGAACATTCGCCACTGCCGAATCGTCTGGGCCGGACTGATTAATTACAGAACTCCTGACCTCTAAGGAAATTGAGATGACCCCAACTTGTAGACAAGCCTGAGGTCAGTGTCAGGGAAGATGGTTTCGGTGGCATTGAGTTGGTCACAGAGATGGCGAACGGCTTGGTCATGTGCGGAC
>JAYTKJ010000401.1:0-41112 GCA_043730365.1 Acidobacteriota bacterium
GCACAGGTCGGTGATGCGTTGGATGGCGGCCTGCGCGGCCGTACCGGTGGTGGCGAAGATCTTCACCGTACCGTCGTCCTCGACGTCGATCTTCACGCCAGTCTCTTCCACGATCGAGCGGATCATCTTGCCGCCCGGTCCGATCAACTCGCGAATCTTGTCCACCGGAATCTGCAGGGTGTGGATGCGCGGGGCGTTGGGCGACAGGTCGGGGCGCGGCTCGGCGAGCAACGCGGTCATCTTACCCAGGATGAACAGCCGCGCCTGGCGGGCCTGTTCCAGCGCTTCGCGCATGATCTTGGTGGAGACGTTTGGCATCTTGAGGTCCATTTGCAGGGCCGTGATCCCGTCCTTGGTGCCCGCCACCTTGAAGTCCATGTCGCCGTAGTGATCTTCGGCGCCGGCGATGTCGGTCAGGATCGCGTACTTGTCGCCTTCAACCACGAGGCCCATGGCGATGCCCGCCACCGGCGCTGAGATCGGCACTCCGGCGTCCATCAGGCTGAGGATGCCGCCGCAAACGGAGGCCATCGAGCTGGAACCATTCGACTCCAGAATCTCGCTCACCACCTTCATCGTGTACGGGAACTTTTTGTCGTCCGGCAGTACGGGCAGGATGGCGCGTTCGGCCAGAGCACCGTGGCCGATCTCGCGGCGGCCGGGTCCGCGCATGAAGCCCACTTCGTTCACGCTGAACGGCGGGAAGTTGTAGAAGAGCATGAAGCGCTTTTCCTTCAGACCATCTGGATCCAGCAGTTCGATGCGCTGGGCGTCGTCGGAGGTACCAAGCGTGGTGGTAACCAGCGCCTGCGTTTCGCCGCGCGTGAACAAGGCGGAGCCATGGGTGCGGGGCAGGAGATTGGCTTCGACCTCGATGTTGCGGATCTCGTCGAACTTGCGGCCATCCGGACGGCGCTTGGAGAGCAGCATCTCGTCGCGGAAAATCTTTTCCTTGAGGCGATCAAACAGCTCTCCGGCTTCGCTCTCGGCGGCCTTCTTGAGCTTTTCGTCGGCAATCCCGGCGGCCACGGCCACGGCGGCCTGCTCGTGCAGTGCGTCGACGCGGCTGTAGCTATCCAACTTGGAGTATTTCTTGGTGTCGAGCGCGTCGGTGAGATCCTTGCGCACCAGCTTCTCGATCTGGGCCGCCATCTCCGCGTTGGGGACCGGCGGGGTGTAGGAGCGCTTGGGCTTGCCGCACTTCTTCACCAGCTCCTGGATGCCGGCGATGATTTTTTTGCAGCAATCGAGGCCGTAGTCGATACAATCGACCACTTTATCTTCCATGACGCCCTTGCCGCCCGCCTCAACCATGACGATCCCGGTGGCGGTACCGGCTACGATGATGCTGAAGTCCCCGGCTTTCTCTTCGGCATAGGTGGGGTTGGGGATCATCTGACCGTCGACTAGCCCGACCCGGCACGCCGCTAAGAGATGATGGAAAGGGATTTCGGAAATCGCCAGCGACGCAGCCGCGCCGACCATGGCCAGCGGAGCAGGGTCCTTAGTAGGATCGGCCGACAGCACCATGCAGATGACCTGCGTCTCGCACATGAAGCCTTCGGGGAACAACGGCCGGATCGGACGATCGATCAGGCGGCAAGTGAGAACTTCCTTCTCAGTGGGCCGGCCTTCGCGCTTGATGAAGCCGCCCGGAAACCGGCCAGCCGAGTAGGTGGCCTCACGGTAGTCCACGGTGAGCGGAAAGAAGGCAGCGCCGGGCTTCGGCTTCTGGTTGGAACAAGCGGTGACCAGCACCACGCTCTCGCCAGACCGCACCACGACGGCGCCGTTGGCTTGTTTGGCTAATTTGCCGGATTCAATAGTGATCTCCCGGCCATGGCCGAGGTCCACCGTTACGGAATGCAACATCAGTTTCTCCTTGATTCTTCGATCAAGGGAGACCGGGGAGGGATGTAGAGGGTAAACTTTTTATCCCGCGAACAACGCGACTGAGCCCACCACTGCCGGGGCGACCGGTTTCTTAGTGGCGCAGACCGAGCCTGTCGATCAACGTCTTGTAGCGTTCGGGGCTATGGCGCTTCAAATAATTCAGCAACCTACGCCGCCGCGCAACCATCAGCAGGAGGCCGCGGCGACTGTGGTGATCTTTCTTGTTCACCTTGAAATGATCGTTGAGTTGCAGGATCCGGGTGCTGAGAAGCGCTACTTGGACCTCTGGCGAACCGGTATCCGATTTGTGAGTCATGTACGTCTTTATGACGTTTTGCTTTGCTTCTGCCGCCAGTGCCATTCGAAACTACGAACTCCTAGTCTTCCTAATCGCTTAAATTGTACTTTCACAGGGTACCATAGTTACGTTCCTATAATGCAACCGGTTTTATTTCTCTTGCTGCGGCGGGCGGTTTGCCTGCTCTTGGCAGCCGCTTCCTTAGTGATGCAGGCGCAAACCGTGCCCCTTCAGTCTACGCGCATTGTGGCGCGAATGCTAACCCACGAAGTGGAGCTCAGCGAAGGTTGCGGCAATACGCCGGGAGCGCCACCGCGCAAACTTGTGCTGCAGCCGGGTCAGCCCTTGCCGATTCCCGTACCGATGGCGTGCGGCGGGACCACGCTGCGTTTGAACCGTTTTCGTCTGACGGCGCCGCTGCGCAGCGAAACAGGCACGGCTACGGCGACGCAAGTATCGCTAGACGCGCCGTTCACGGTGGCCTACGACATTGCCGGAGAGTGGACGGGCGGACTGGCGGCGACGATCAACGCCAGCGTGGAAGTGATGGGTTCCACGGCCACCGCCCCCTGCGCCGATGTGCTCAACGCCAATCTCAACGCCCAAACTTCACGAGTGTGCGAATGGATGACCGTACGCCGCGAAGAGGGCTTCACGGTGGATTCCCAGTTCGGCTATTCGTCGCCCACGGCCGGCGGGCCACGCTGGTCACTGCGCTCGACGATTCGCTACGTCTGGACTGCCGCGCCGGCTATTGAGCGCGTGGAATTTGTGCAGGCGGCGCAAAGCGAGGATCAGCGCGTGCCGCTCTTTGCCGGCAAGCCAACGCACCTGCGAATATTTCCCGCCGGCGCCGGCGAGATGGCCACGCGCGTCCAGGTACAGGTGAGATCGGGCGCGGGATTGTGGCGCTACACCACGCCGCGCAGCGTGATTGCGCCGGGTGAAATCAACCGGTCCAGCGATGCGCAATCGTTCCTGATCCCCTTGCCGCAGGAGGCTACGGCGGTGGCGGGCACCTTGACGGTGGACGCGCAACTGCAGACGGCGGAAGGGCGATTGCTGACGTCGCTCGCCAGGCCGGTGACAGCGGAAGTGGTGGAGGCGCCGCGCGCCCCGGCGCTCGGCTTCGTGCAGATCTGCGAAACAACAGCCGATGGGCGCGAACGAATTTGCCCCGACAGCTCCGCCGGGTCCGCACAAGTATTGGGTGCGATGGCCGAACAAATCCTGCCCATAGCGGCATTGGCCCAGACCCAGGTGGGTGCGGCGTTCGTTCCGGCGGGCGGCGACACGATTCGGCGAATGGCGCGGCTGCGCTTGTTGTTTGACGAGCTACATGCCGGTCCGACGGCCACCCTGGCCGCGGTGCTTCCGGCACGCGGCGAGTGGGCGGCGCAACTGGCCGGGAGATGGTCCACGGCCTGGCGCACGGCGTTCACGTCCGATGCAGCCAACGGCCCCGAGCAATTGGCGGGCGCGATGGCAGGACTACTCGGCGTGCCCACGGCAGCAGGTTCCAGCGCCGGAGCCGCCGGGCTCGATCTGCGCTCCGGCGCCATCACGCCAGCCGAGCGCCCGGACTTAGGCGGGGCTGCCGGCTCATGGGTCTCGGCGTCCACTCTTAATGCGTTGGCGGCCCGTCTGCGTGCGCGTCCGGCCCCTCCCGCCGCTCTCGGGGGAGTCGCCGAATTCCTCAACGTCTCTGGAACGATTAGCCGCGATGGTCTGACCGGAACGCTGGGTTACGGGTTCCGCGTTTCTCAGACCGCGCCAGCCGCGCCTTCAGACGCGAATGCACTGACGTGCCTGCGGCTCACGTCGGCCAGCGGCGAATCGGCGCGAACGTGTTTCACCGTGGAGCGGCTCCTTGACGACAACGCCACCGAAGACGCCTTCGCGGTGCGCATTCCCTGGCTGCCGGGCACGCGGCAAATGACCTTGCTGCAGGGTGACGTGGAACTGGCTTCACTCACTTTGTCCGCGACGCCCCCGCAGATCGAGCTTCTCACTCCACAGGCAGGCAACCGCATTCCCGCCGGCCCGATGACGCTGCAATGGACCGGCAGCGATGCCGATGGCGATGCGCTACGTTATGACCTGTTGATCTCCACCGATGGCGGCTCTTCCTGGCTGCCCATTGCCTGCGACCTCGATCGCACGGACTTCACCATCGACAACTCCCTGTTCCCCACGTCGTCGCGCGTGCTGATTCAACTCCGAGTGAGCGACGGGTTGCAATCGGCGGCGGTTACCTCGGGACAGTTCGAATTCACCGGCGCCGGTCAAATGCAGATTCCAGCAGCGCTGGCCATTCCTCCCATTTCGGCGGGCCAGTCTGCGGAGATCCTGCTGCCCATCACCAACACCGGCAACGGCTCACTGAGCGTCCAATCGGTGACCAGTGGCAACGCGGCCGTGCAGTTGGTGGCGCCCACGCTGCCTGAGTCGATTGCGCCCGGCGCCACCAAGCATTTCAGAATGCGCGTCACGCCTCCGTCAATCGGCGCGTTTTCGGCGCCGCTCGCGGTGGAGAGTTCAGCGTCAACCGCACGCGTGGCCATGACGGGACGCGGCGTCAATTCGCGCGGCCCACAGCTTGAAATTGCACCGGGCTCGCTGGACTTTGGCACGGTGGCACTGACGCAGTCTCGCGACGCCGGATTGACGATCGGCAACGGCGGCGGTGCGACGTTGACGGTGGCGGCTCCGAAGCCCACTCCGGGATTCGAGGTGATCGGCCTGGATAGCGCGCTGACGCTCCCGCCCGGCGGACAACAACAAGTGACGGTTCGTTTTGCACCGGTCACGTTGGGGTCGGCTTTCGTTTCACTGGCGCTCGAAAGCGATGACCCGCTGCGCCGTACTGGCCGGGTGGCGATGGGGGGCCACGCCATTGAACTGGTAGTGGTGGAGGCTCCCAAGATAGAAATGCGGCCCGCGCCTTCAGCCGATTTCGGCAACGTGCGGATCGGCGTGCCAGCGCAGCAGACTTTCACGATGAGGAATTCGGGCCGGGCTCCGCTGATCGTGACGCGCGTGTCGACCAACCTGGCTGATTATTCGGTGCGCGATTTGCCCGCGCTGCCGTTCACTTTGGCGCCTAACACGGATCGGATCTTTACGGTACGGCTCGATGCGGCGGCAACGGGCGCGCGGCTGGGGCAACTGCAGGTGGCCTCGAACGACCCTGTCACCCCGGTTCTCAATATCGGGCTGAGCGCGGTGGCGTCGCTGCCCACCACCGGCACCGTCGTGCTACAGATTGACGACGGGACCTTCGAGCGGCAGGCGGGCTTCGCGTCCGGTGACGGGTTCTTCCTGAGTCGACTCAAGCCGCCGGCGTATCCGGCGACCCTTAAGGCGATCCGCATTTACCTCGGCGAGCGGAGCTTGCAGGCGGGCGAGGCTTTCGGTCTGATCTGGGCGGCGCATCCGGCGGGCACCGAAGAGCTGCCGGTCAATCTGCGCCTGCAATCTCGCGGGGTCACGGTGCAGAATCCGGGGGAATTTGTGGAGTACCCGGTGACGCCGATGTCCATCGAGTCCGGCGATTTCATGGTGGGCTTCACCGCGCAGACGAGCACGGCCCTGTTGCCGGCGCCGCTCGATACTTCGACCAACCTCATGCCGACGCGCTCCTACGCTAGCCGCGATGGCGGCACGTTCCGGCAGTCGGTACTGTGGCCGGGATTCCCGTCAGGCGTGTTTGCGGTGCGGGCCGTGGTGGACTTGGGCGTGCGCGTAGGGAACTGACGAAGCGGTGGAAGCGGATACAATGTTGACGATATGCAACGCCGCAGCTTTCTCGTCACGGCCGCCACGGCGGCTACCGCGTCCGGTTGGGCCGGAGCCAATGATAAGGTCCGCATAGCGATTGCCGGGATGGGCGGCCGCGGCAGCGCGTTGATGAAAGAGGCGCTGGCCATCGACACGCTCGAGGTGGCCGCGATGGTGGATCCGGACGGCAGGCGCACCGAGACAGCCGCCGCCAAGCTCCTCGAGAAAACAGGCAAGCGGGCGAGGCTCTATTCGGACGCCCGCCGGGCGCTGGACGACAAAGAGATCGACGCGGTGCTCGTAGCCACCTGTAATCACTGGCACTCGCTGCTCGGCATCTGGGCTTGCCAGGCCGGCAAGGATGCCTATGTCGAGAAGCCGGTTTCACACAATCTCTTTGAGGGCCGCAAGCTGGTGGAAGCCGCGCGCAAGTACAAACGCATCGTGCAGGGCGGTACGCAGCGGCGCACGTGGGAGCGCTTCCGCAAAGCGATCGAAGTGGTGCATTCGGGCGAGATTGGCGAGCCCTACCAAGCCACGTGGATCTTCCCGGGCAGCCGCGATTCGATCGGCTTCAAGGACCCGGCCACCACGCCCCCGGCCTGGCTCAATTGGGATGGCTGGGTGGGGCCGGCTCCGATGCAGAAGTATCACGAGAACCTCGTACACTACAACTGGCACTGGTTCTGGGATTTCGGCAATGGCGAGTTGGGCAACAACGGCATCCATATGGTAGACCTCGCTCGTTGGGGCATGAGGAAGGGCCTGCCGTCGCGCATCTACTCAACCGGCGGGCGCTTCGGTTACAAGGATCAGGCCGAGACGCCGAACACGCAGACCGTGACGTGGACCTATCCAGATGGCGCGGCGATTACCGGCCAACTGCGCGGGCTGTACACCAATGAGCCAATGCGTTGGGACTTCTTCGGCAGCAAGGGGCACCTGCATATTTTTGCCAACGGGACGTATGAGGTCACGATGGGGCGCGAGAAGAAATCGACGCCGGGTGCGGTGGTGGAGGACGGTGGAGAAGAAGCGCACCTGAGGAACTTCGCCGAAGCCGTGAAGTCGCGCGATCAATCCAAGCTTAACGCCGACGTGGAGCAGACCTATCTGTCGACCGGCCTGTGCCACCTCGGCAACATCTCCTATCGGCTGGGGCGCGAGCTGAAATTCGATGCGGCGCGGGAACGCTTCGTGGGCGATTCGGCGGCGGATGCGCTGTTGACGCGGGCCTATCGCAAGCCCTACGTGGTGCCGGACAAAGTCTGAGGGAAGATCCGCTCCAGCGGAATCGTTACCCCGGGTAGACAATCCGCGGTGAGATTGTCGTTGACCGCCGAGATGCCTCGGCCGCGGTTCCAGATATCGGCCTCGCGGCTTTCCAGGTAGATGACCCAGACGGTGGTGACGCCGGCTTCGAGATATTCGCGCACTTTGGCGCGCACTTCCGTCGCCAGATCGTTGGGTGAGACCACTTCAACAACCAGGTCCGGCACCGGCAGGACACTGCGGCTCCAATCGGAATCAACGAGGCGGCCGGGGGCGAACCAGACGGCATCGGCACGGCGCACACGATTGTCGATGGTGCGAAACTCCACCTCAGCGCCCGCGAAACCCGTGCCCAGTTGGTTCAGAGCCATCGTGGTCCAGTCACGAACCCGTGTGTGTAGCAGATTCCCCATCGACAACTCGATTACCTCCCCGTCCACCAGTTCGGTTCGAGCTCCGGTATCAGAGAGTCGCTCGTATTGCTCGATGGTCAACAACGCCTTGGTTGCCATATGTCTTTAGCATAGTCCATCCGCGTTATTTCAATCCGGCCAAAGTGTCGGCCATGACATCTAGTCCGCACGAAAGCGACAGTCTGCCCGAGGGTCCCCCGTGGTTCACCCCGGCTTCCCGCTAAGGCATTCCACCGAGGCGAAACCACAACTGGCGTGCTTTCAATCCAGGCTCATTTTGGCAGAGAGCGTGCATTGAGAGTGGACGTGATGAAAACAGTTTCCTTCTCAATCACGGCCATTCTCCTACTCCAAGCCCTACCGTTGGCTACCGCCGGCGATCACCGGGTTTCGCCAGACCTCAAAGGCGCGCAAGGTTCGGTGAAAGTGCTGGTGCAGTACCGGTCGGCTCCCGGGCAAGCGCACGCCGATAGGATCGCCAAACGCAAGGGCAAGGTAACCCAAGTGTTCGGCTTGACCCAGTCACTGACCGCAGACATGCCGGCGAACCAACTGGAAGATCTCTCCGAAGATCCGGATGTCCTGTATGTGTCGGCCGATCGGCCGCTCGAGGCGAACATGACAATCTCCGGCCCCGCCGTCGGCACCCTCAGCGCCATGCTTGAGGGCGTGACCGGAAGCGGCGTCACCGTCGCCGTGATCGATAGCGGCGTGAATGAACACCAGGACCTGGCAGGGCGGATCGTCTACGCCGAGTCGTTCATCGGCACGCTGGGCCAATCCAAGAAGGCGGTGGCGGATGACTATGGCCACGGCACCATCGTGGCGGGAATCGTCGCCGGCAGCGGCGCGGCGGCTGGCATACTGCCCACCGTGCGCGGCATCGCGCCGGGCGTCAGCATTGTCAGTCTCAAGGCGCTGGACGCCAAGGGCAAGGGCACGGATTCATCAGTGATCGCCGCCATCAATCGCGCCATTGAATTGAAGAGTACTTACAAAATTCGCGTGATCAACCTGTCGCTGGGCCGTCCGATTGTCGAGAGCTTCCGCACCGATCCGCTTTGCCGAGCCGTCGAGTCGGCCTGGAAGGCGGGGCTGGTAGTGGTGGTGGCGGCCGGTAACGGGGGCCGGGACAATACCTACGGCAACCAAGGCTACGGCACGATTCAATCGCCAGCCAACGATCCGCTGGTGATCACGGTGGGCGCGATGCGAAACATGGGCACGTTGACGCGGAGTGACGACCTGATTGCCACTTACAGCTCCAAGGGCCCGTCGGCGATCGACCATATCGTCAAACCGGATCTGGTAGCGCCAGGCAACATGATCGTTGCGGCGGCGCCGGGTACGACCTCGACCCTCGGGCTTGAGCTTCCGGCCAACTTCGTGCCGCAGAACCTCTACAAATTCGGAGGCGACCCGACCATCACGAAAGACTACTTCCGGTTGAGTGGCACCAGCATGGCGTCTCCCATGGTGAGCGGAGCCGCCGCCCTGCTCCTGGATCGCGAACCCGGATTGACCCCCGATCAGATCAAAGCGCGGTTGATGAAGACTGCCTCCAAAACTTACCGCCTAGCGGTGCAGGGCTCGGACCCGGTGACGGGCCAGACCTACAGCGCCATTGAGGACATCTTTGCAATGGGCGCGGGGTACCTCGACATTACGGCTGCGCTTAAGAACACTGACGTGGCACCTGGCTCGGCCTTCTCGCCCAAAGCCGTCTACGACGCGAAGACCAAAACCATTCGAATCGTGGGCACCGCCTCGGTGCTTTGGGGTGACTCGGTGATCTGGGGCGACTCGGTCATTTGGGGCGACTCGGTCATCTGGGGGGATTCGGTGATCTGGGCCGATGGCATGAAGACTGTCGGCGGGGTTTCCGTAATCTGGGGAGACCGCTCGCCGTGGTCTGACCCCGCCACCGCAGGATTCAGCGTCATCTGGGCCGACAAGACCGTGAAGTCCGACTCTGTCATTTGGGGCGATGCTACGGTATCTGCGGCCGGCGCCATCGCCGGGCGCGGCGAAAAGTAAGGCACGCAACGAAAGGACCGCCGAATCTAACGTGATTTGCCGAAACAGCCGATAACCAGGGAGACGATTGGTGTGTCGTAGGGCCGCCATGGAACGATCGTGAAACTTAGCGCTAGAGTTTACATCACAGTGATGTGCTGCGCCGGCTTGGCCTGTTGGGCCTTGGCGGCGCGGGATTGGCGCGTCAGCGATCTATCGCTGCAGTTTGCCTTTTATCTGGCGCTGGCCGCCTTTAGTTCGCGGCTGAAGGTTCGGCTGCCGGGCATTACCGGCGCGCTGTCGGTCAACTACGTCTTCATCCTGCTGTCGATCCTGGATTTGGGGTTGCCTCAAACGGTGGTTATCGCCCTGGTTAGTACGGTTTCCCAAAGCCTGCTAACCTCGGGGAAGAGTCCCAAGCCGGTTCAGCTGCTCTTCAATTTGGGGGCGATCTCGGTCTTCTCCACTTTCGCCTACCGCGTATACCACTCCCCAGTCCTGGCCTCGATTGATCCCAGTGCTCCCATTCTGCTGCTGTGGACGGCTTCGGCCTACTTTGTGACCAACACCATGGCGGTGGCCGCCGTGATCGGCTTAACTGAATCCAAGTCGATCACCCGCACCTGGATGGACAACTTCTTTTGGACCGCGCCGCACTATCTGTTCGGCGCCTGCCTAGCGTTAATGCTATCGGGCGCAAATCGGGTGTTCGGCTGGCAGTATTCCATGCTGGTGATGCCCGGCATCATTCTGCTCTATCGCTCCTACCATCTCTATCTGGGCCGCCTGGAGGAAGAGAAGACCCACGTGGCCGAAGTGGCGGACCTTCACCTACGCACCATTGAAGCGTTGGCCCTGGCCATCGAGGCCAAGGACGACACCACCCACTCACACCTTCGCCGTGTGCAGGTCTACGCCATGGAGATCGCCAAGGAGTTGGGGCTGAGCCATGAGGAGGTCCGGGCCCTGGAAGCCGCTTCGCTTCTGCACGATATTGGCAAGCTGGCCGTACCCGAGTACATCATCAACAAGCCGGGGCGGTTGACCAAAGAAGAATTCGAGAAAATGAAGGTGCATCCGGTGGTAGGCGCCGAGATTCTGGAGTGCGTCCAGTTCCCTTACCCCGTGGTGCCGATCGTACGCTCGCATCATGAGAAATGGGACGGGTCGGGCTATCCGGACGGCCTGAAGGGCGAGGAGATTCCGATCGGCGCGCGCATTCTTTCAGCGGTAGACTGTCTGGACGCGCTCGCCTCAGACCGGCAGTACCGCCGGGCCCTGCCGCTCGATAAGGCGCTCGAGGAGGTGGTCAGGCTGGCGGGTACGGCCTACGACCCGGTGGTGGTGGATGTGTTGCGGCGGCGAACGTTTGAACTGGAAAAGAAAGCTCGCACCCTGCCGCAATCCACCAATCGGCTGTCTACCCGCGCCAGGATCAGCCGCGGTGAAACACCGGCCGCCGGGCTGGCTGAAGCAGACCGGACCACGCCGGGCACACCCTCGTCCCGCATGGATTTCATTGGGTCAATTGCCGCCGCGCGGCAGGAGTTCCAGAAACTCCACGAGTTCACGCGCGACATCGGCAATTCGCTGAGCATGGATGACACTTTGTCGCTGGTGGCCTCGCGCATGAAGACGCTGATCGCCTTCGACGCCATCGCCATCTACAGCTTGGAACAGGAGAAACTGGTGGCGCAATTCGCCGCCGGTATCGATTCGGAACTATTCTCGGGGTTGGCAATTCCGATGGGCGAAGGGCTCGCCGGGTGGGTGGCCGAAAACCGGACACCGATGATCAATGGCAATCCGGCGGTGGAAGCCGGATATCTTCTCGACGGACGCAAATTCAGCCTGCTGCGCTCGGCGCTCTCGGTTCCGCTCGACGGGCTCAGCGGGGTGGTGGGAGTGCTGACGCTATACCGACGCGAAGTAGAGGCGTTCAAGAACGATGACCTGCGGGTCGTGCTCACTATCGCCTCCAAGGTCGGCATGACGATGGAAAACGCTCGCACCTTCAACGCGGCCGAGAAGAGCGCAGGCACGGACAAACTCACGGGCCTCGCCAATGGCCACTCATTGGTGCTGCAACTGGAGGCTGAACTCGAAGCCAGCCGCTTGAACAATTCGGACCTGACGGTGCTGGTGCTGGACCTGGACGGCTTCAAGTCGGTCAACGATACGCTTGGCCACCTGGAAGGCAACCGCGTGTTGCAACTCACCGCCGACGGGCTACGCAAGATCTGCCGCGAGCGGGATTTCGTAGCCCGCTTGGGCGGCGACGAATTCGCCGTGGTTCTGCCGGGCATGACCGCCGAGGCTCTCCTGGAGCGGCTACCAAAGCTGCACCAGATGATGGCCGAGGTGGACCAGCAAATCGGTACGGGAGGGATGCTCGCTCTCAGTGTCGGCGCAGCGCACTTTCCGTCCGACGGAGCCACCACCGAAGCGCTACTAGGCGAGGCGGACCGTCGCATGTACCAGATGAAGCGCCTCCACCACGCGGCGCGCCTCCAGCCAGCGGCCGGAACCGTCAACTTCGAACCGGCACTGACCCGCTAGAGCTGGACGTTCCTTTAATCCACCGTCGGGCCCGGTGGCCCGGGATCTGGCGTCGAAGCAAACGGGTTGAAGTTGGTCGAGCGGTCGAAAACCTCCACGCCCTCCAGCCGCTTGAGAGTATTCACAACAAAGTAGGTCAGCGGCGTGGCAACCACCTCGTATGCCACTTTGAAAACATAACCGGAGCCGATCAGCGTGAGCAGGGTCTGCAGACTCACCGAGCCTCCGAACACGAAAATCATGACGATGATCGTGTCCACCAGTTGGCCCACCGCGGTCGAGCCAATCGTTCGCACCCACAACTGCCGCCCTTGGGTCAGCAGCTTGAGCTTGGCCATGACAAAGGCGTTGGCAAACTCACCACACCAGTAGGCGATAAGCGAGCCCACGATGATACGCGGCACCGTATAGAACACTTTTTCAAATGCAGCCTGATCGTGCCACTCCGGCGCGGGCGGAAGGGCCACCACAATCAGCCCCATCACCGCCAAAACGGAGGACGCAATGAAGCCGGTCCAGATGGCGCGCCGCGAAGCCGAATAGCCGTAGACTTCGGTGAACACGTCGCCAAAGATGTAGGTGACCGGGAATAGGACCTGCGCCCCGCTCACGCGCAGATCGCCGATGGCTATGATCTTGCCGGCCACCAGATTGGAAACAATCAGCGCCACCACGAATAGGTTGATCAGGATATCGAGATAGCGGAAACGCATGGCTATTGGAACAACCGGCGCTCGCGGCGCATGAAGGCGGGCGTGTCGAGGTCCGATGAGGACGAAGAGGCCGCGTCGGCTGCGTCGCGGTCGCCGGCGGCCTTGGCTGGCGAGGGTTGCTGATGCTCAACCGCCACCGGGCCGGGCCGGGCAGCGCCGGCTGGCGCAGGCGCGACGGGCTCCACATGCGCAACCGGCTCTGGAACATCGGCCGCGGCCACCGCCGCCTGAGCTTCCACAACCAACGCTGCCTGCGGCTCCGGTTCCGGCACCAGCGTGGGCCGCGGCAGTTTGATTTCCGTGACCGTAGAGGAAGGCGGTGGGGGAACAGCCGGGGCGGCCACGGGCGCAGGCTTGGCGGCGGCGGCCGGAACCGGCCGGGGCACTTCAACTTTGCGCGGCGCTTCCCCGCCCGGGCGCTCAAACCCGGTGGCGATGACCGACACGCGGACCTCCTGGCCCAGTTCTTCGTTCACCACCATGCCGTAGTTGATATGGACGTCCGGGTTCTCGGTCGCCTCCCAAATCAAAGTACACGCCTGGTCGACTTCGGCGATCCCCACTTGGCTCGAAGCCACAATATTGATGAGCACACCGCGTGCGCCGCGCACGCCGCCGTCCTCCAACAATGGATTGGCGATCGCTCGCCGCGCCGCTTCCACCGCCGCATTCTCACCGGTGGCAACCCCCGTGCTCATCATCGCGTGGCCCATGCCGAGCATGATGGCGCGAATATCGGCAAAGTCGCGATTGATCAGTCCAGGCGTCGTAATAATGTCGCTGATGCCATGCACCGCCTGGCGCAGAACTTCGTCGGCCATCTTGAAAGCCTCTTGCACGCTGGCGCCCTTAGGCACGATCTCCAGCAGGCGGTTGTTGGGGATAGTGATGACTGTGTCGACCGTGCCAGTCAATTCAGCCAGACCGCGCTCGGCAATCAGGGTGCGGCGCGGGCCTTCAAAGCGAAACGGCTTGGTGACCACAGCCACCGTCAGCGCGTTGAGTTCCTTGGCCAGGGAAGCCACCACCGGCGCCGCTCCGGTACCGGTGCCTCCGCCGAGGCCGGCAGCGACGAAAACCATGTCGGCCCCCTCGAGAATCTCAATGATCCGTTCGGTGTCCTCGAGCGCGGCTTGACGCCCGATGGCGGGGTCTGACCCGGCTCCGAGTCCGTTGGTGATCTTAGGCCCGATGGCCAGCTTGTTCGGCACCGGCGAGGCCTGCAGCGCCTGGCGGTCTGTGTTGAGGACGTAGTATTCCACGCCAGCCGGACCGTTCTCCATCATGCGAGCCACGGCGTTGCCGCCGGCGCCGCCTATGCCGATCACCTTGATTTTGGTGGCGGGCATGGCGTCATCCGCCATTTCAAACTTCATAGAATCTTCCAGGTTCAGCATGGGGAGTCTCCTGTCCTTGTTCGTGTCGATCGATCCGCTACCAGCCCAGCAGCCCGAGTAGTCCGGGCGGGCGGCGTCGGTTGGTTTTGTGTTGCCGCAGGCGGGCCGAATACATGGCCAGTCCAGCGGCGGTGGTCCAGGCTGGGTCCTGGAAATTCTGAGGCCAGTCGAGAATACCAACGGTGAGGCCAAACTTGGCGTGGCAGTTCAGCATACTTTCGGCCATGTCCAGCATACCCTGTAGCCGGCCGCCGGCTCCGGTAATGAAGACGCCCTCCATGAGCACCTGCGACATGCCGCAGCGCCCGATCTCCACGCGGACGTGATCGAAAATTTCTTCGGCGCGGGCCTCGAGAATTTCGTTGAGTTGACGGCGTGTGATTTCCCGGGAGCCGCGCCCGTCGCCAAGCGGGACCTCGATCAAGGTGTTGTCGGAAGTGAGTCCGAGCATGGCGCAGCCGTATTCGCGCTTGAGAGTCTCGGCATCTTCATAGGCCACGCCGATCGAATAGTTGTGATGCAGTACCGCCATGATGTCACGTGTCAGATGGTCGGCTGAAATCGGCAGGCTGGCCGCGCCCACGCACGCGTCCCCGTCGTAGACAGCCAGTCCGGTGGAGTGCAGGCCGAGGTCGACTACCGCCGCGCCACGCTGCCGTTCCTCCGGCAAAATGGCCGAGTAGGCGGCAGCCACCGGCTCAAACACGGTATCTTCCACCGACAGGTGGGCCTGATGTGCGGCCGCGATCAGCGCCTCGTGCTCCTGCTCGGACGTGGTGACCAGCAGCACGTTGGCTTCGAGTTTGGCACACATTAGTCCCACCGGATAGCGGTAGCCGGCCCGGCCATCCACGGTAAAATCCTGGGGAAACACATGCACGAGCATACGGCCCGGCTGAATCTGCACGCGCGAGGCCAGCTCCACCGCATAGGCCAGATCGTTCGCCGTGATTTCCCGCGGGCGACCGAATTCGTAGACTCCGCGGCCCTGAGAAGACTCGATCATCGTTCCACCCAATCCGAGCACCACCGAATCAACCAGCACCCGCGAACGCGTCTCCGCTTCTTTGATCGCGGCCACGATCGACTGCGAAATCGCCGCCAGATCGGCCACCTGGCCCTTGTGAAAACCGCGCGAAGGCACCGAAGAGGCCGCCAGGAAACGCAGCCGTTGATCCTCAATGACACAGATAACGCAACGCACTCGCGCGCTACCGACGTCGAGACCGACCGCGTACTTCGGCAGATTTCGGCTATTGGCCATCGCACTCCTGGCGCTCGTATTCGTCGGCGGTAATGCGATCCTCTAGCCGCAAATCGAGAGCCGCCACCGCCGGCATTTTCTTCTGGATCTCCGGGTAGTAGCGAAGGAAGCGTTCCAGGCGGGCCCGGAACTGTTCGCCACCCATCGCCAGCGTAATCGCGTGCCCGTCCAGCGGATACACCACCCTAATATTGTCCTCCTTACAGACGTTGACTTCCGAGACTTGCTTGCTTAGTTCACCCAGATCGGCCAGCACGCGGCGCATGAGTCGCACCCGGGCGGCGCGCGCCGCCACCTGCTGATCCTCCCGGACGCCGGTCAGCACCGGCAGTCCGTACTCGATACCAGGCGTCACCGGCAGCAGCACGCCGTCTTCGTCGATCAGACTGATACGGGCCGGCTGATCGCGCCGGTAAGAAGCCAGTTGGACAAAGGCCACTGGCACGCGCTCTTCCACGCGCACGTCGATCATGTTCGGCCAAACCCGGCTCACCGAAGCGCGCCGCACCCACTTGAGTTCCTGGAGCTTTTGCCGCCGCTCCCCGATCGGCATCCGAAAAACACTCTGGCCTTGATCGGCCTTGAACACGGCCTGAATGGCCGGGACTTGCGCTCGCTGCACTCCGCCCAGCCGCAAGTCCGGAGATAGCTTCACTCCCAACTCGGGAGCGCGGAGCCGGAAGCGGGGATCCTCATAGAGGAAACGCTCGACCCGGTTCACCAGCAAGATCGCCACCAGCAAGCCGAAGGTGAGGCCGAGTACGGGCAACACATAGGGCCGGATGGCGGTCAGTACCTCGCCGAAGGGCGTTTCAATCAATCGCGTTCTTTCAGCTCTCTTTGCCATACTGCTTAGCCGGTTGCACGCGCCGCCAAGGCGCGCAGAATCTTTTCTCCCGCTTGTGAAACACTACCGGCGCCGAGCGTGATGATCAGATCGCCTGCGCCGGCCTCGGCCGCCAGGGCCGCCACGCCCGCCTCCAAACTACGCACAAACTGCGCGCCTCGATGTCCGAAATCCCGGAGGCGTTCGGCCAGCACCGCTCCCGTTACGCCGTCGATGGGCGATTCGGAGGCGGCATAGATATCCGTCAAATACACACGGTCAGCCACATGAAAAGCGCGGGCAAATTCATCCATCAGCAATTGCGTGCGCGTGTAACGATGAGGTTGAAACAACACGAGCACGCGGCCATAGGGGCCTAGCCGCGCCGCCGCCAGCGTGGCGCGCACCTCGGTGGGATGGTGGCCGTAGTCGTCCATCACGGTGACGCCCCGCTCGACGCCCTTCACCTGCATGCGGCGGTCTACCCCGCCATACGTTGCCAGCCCTTCGCGAATCCGGTCCGCCGGCACATCCAGTTCAAGCGCAATGCCGATGGCGGCTGTCGCATTCAACACATTGTGATGGCCCGGGACAGGCAGCTTAAACCACCCCAGATCCTGCTCGCCGTCACGCAACCGAAACTCGCTCTCGGCCGGACCCGGTTTGTTCTCGACAATGCGCAACTCCGCCTGCGCGCTGACGCCGTAGGTCACGGTGCGCCGCCGCACGCGGGGCAGCATCTGCTGCACGTACTCGTCATCCAGGCACACCAGCGCTGCGCCATAGAATGGCACCTGATTGACAAACTGCACGAAGGCGTCGAGGACGCGCTCGAACGTTCCGTAGTGGTCAAGATGCTCTCGGTCAATATTGGTGACCACCGCCAGGATGGGCATCAGCTTGAGGAACGATCCGTCGCTTTCGTCGGACTCCACCACCAGAAAATCACTCTTACCCACGCGCGCGTTGCTGCCGCCCATGGTCTTCACTCGCCCGCCCACCACCACGGTGGGATCCAGGCCGGCGTGGCTGAGAATGGCCGCCATCATGGAAGTGGTGGTGGTCTTGCCGTGACTGCCCGCCACGGCGATACCGTACTTGAGGCGCATCAATTCGGCGAGCAACTCGCCGCGCGGAATAATCGGGATCTGACGCCGGCGCGCTTCGAGGACTTCCGGATTGTCGGGTCTGACGGCCGATGACACCACCAGCGCCTTGGCGCCGCCGAGATGAGCGGCCGAGTGACCCTCGTGAATCGTAGCGCCCAGCAACTCCAAGCGATCGGTGATGGGTCCCTTCTTCAGGTCCGAACCCGACACCGTGTAGCCGAGATTCAGCAAGACCTCGGCGATGCCGCTCATGCCGATGCCGCCGATGCCAGCGAAATGGAGGTGCTGTGGGCGAAAAAACATTTGAACCTCATATTGTTTCGGGTGGAGAAGCGGCAAGTCAAATCAGCGGACGCCGCCCAACCACCTCCTCAAGCACGTTGGCGGTCCGCATCGCGGCTTCCGGATGAGCCAGACCGCGCGCCGCCTGGCCCATGCGCGCCAGTTGCGGGCGGTCTTGAGCCAGCTCCAATACTTCATCAAACAGCCGCTGTCCGTTCATGTGTCCGTCATCAACCAGGCGAGCGGCTCCGGCCCGGACCAGGGCTTCGGCGTTTTTTCTTTGATGGTCGTCGGCTGCAAACGGGAACGGCACTAATATGGATGGCTTACCGGCTGCCGCCAGTTCAGCCACGGCGTTGGCGCCCGAGCGGCCCACCACCAGATCGGCGCCGGCGAACGCGGCCGGCATGTCGGCAATGAAGACCTCAACCTGGCCCGCCAAGCCCGTAGCGGCAAAGGCGCGAGCCAACTCAGGCTGAGCGTCGACGCCCGCCTGATGGCGAAATCGCACGGCCGCGCCTGCCCGCTGAAAGAGCGGCCAGCTTTGGCGGAACGCTTCATTGAGCGTGCGAGACCCGCGACTGCCTCCCGTTATCAAGACCGTCATCTCCTCCCGATCCGGGGCGGCGCGTAACGAAAAAAATTCCGCTCGCACCGGCACACCTGTCACCTCGGCGCGACCCGCCGGAAACCACGCGCGCGCTTCCTCAAATCCGAGCAGCGCCCGGGCGACGAAGCGGCCAGCCAGCCGGTTCACCATGCCCGGCATCGCATTGGGCTCCATCACCACCACCGGCACCCTGCGCGCCAGGGCCGCCGCCACTACCGGTGCGGCCACATAGCCACCCAGGGAAAACACCGCCGACACGCGCCGGCGCGCCAACACTCGCCAGGCTCTCCCAAAGCCGGCCGGAATCTGCCAGAGAGTCCGGGCCCGCCGCATCCACGAAACACGCTGCCAGGCGCCGGTCTCAATCCATTCGATGCCGAACCCGGCGGCGGGAACCAACTTTGCTTCGAGTCCGAGGCGCGTCCCGATGAAAAACACTTCGTGCCCTCGCGATGCCAACTCACGGGCCACCGCCAAGGAGGGCACCACATGACCGCCGGTGCCGCCGCCCGCCATCACGAAGGTCGCCACGCCTACGAGCTCGACCGCTGGCTCACGCTCAACAACATTCCCAGCAACACCATCGAACTCAACATGGACGTGCCGCCAAAACTAATCAGCGGCAGCGGAATCCCCTTGGTGGGAAACAGGTCCAGCACCACGCTCATGTTGAGCAAGGCCTGGAAGACCAGCATCGTGCTGATACCCACGGCCAGATACCGGCCGAAGTCATCGGACGCCGCCCAGAACAAGCGATAGCCCCGCCAGAGAATAATCATGAATCCTCCCAGCACAAACGTGGAACCGAACAGACCCAATTCTTCGGCGATTATGGCGAAGATATAGTCGTTATACGCGAGAGGCAGAAACAGTTTTTGCCGGCTCTCGCCAGGCCCGCGGCCAATTATGCCGCCCGTGCCAACCGCAATCTCGGATTGTTCGGCCTGATGGCGGGTATTGGAAACCCTGGTGGATTGCTGCGCGCGATTCCACAGCCAGCGGTGCGGATCGACCTTGACGAGATATTGATACTTGGGATCGGCGAACTGAATCACGCGCTTCAGGCGATATGGCTCGTAGACGATGGCCGTGGTCAGAAAGATCGTGCCGATTCCCAGGGCCGCAGTCGTGTAGCGCCAGTTCAATCCAGCCAGATAGAAAATCACCGCGGCAGTCACCACCAGCACTACCGCCGTGCCCACATCGGGAATCGCCACCGCCCCGGCCAGCGCCACCAAGGCCAGCGCCGCGGGCCAAATGGTGGCGGGATGATTGATGACACTCTGGCGCAACGTAACGAACCAGGCCAGAAACAACACCAGCGCCGGCTTGGCCAGCTCGGACGGTTGAATGGAAAGACCCACTCGGAGCCAGCGATGTTGGGCGTCGGCAAAGTAAACCACAATCAGCAGGAAGATCACTCCGCCCAGTGCCGAGAAAGCCCATTGCGCCGTGCGAAACTCGCGATAATCGCGCTGGCTTAGATACACCATCAGGAAGAATCCTCCCAGCGCCGCGCCGGACTGGCGCACCAGCAAGGCCCAGTGCGGTGATTTCTCGGCATCCATCCAGTAGGCGAGCAGTTGCAGAAACAAGACCAGCCCCACGCCTAGAATCGCCCAGGGACGCGTGAATACGCCCAGCCGGTACTGTCGCCAGAAGAAGCGCAGCACGACCACGCCCAACGCGGCGGCAATCAGCCGGCGAAACGAAAAGCCGAAAGGTAAGCGAATGGGTGACGGAGCGGGAACTTCCGGCAGAGCAGCGGCGGCTTCGCCTGGGGCGGCGGACCGTGACGCAGCAGCCTGCGCCACCTTGGCGTTGCGCTTGATCTCCTGGGTCACCGACGACGCGCTGTACACCATCACCAGACCGAAAGAGACCATCACCAAAATGGTCCCGAACAACAACCAATCCATTCTCAATCTCATCGCTTACGCCGCCTTCCCCGCCAGTCCGTTCACTAGTTCTTTGAAGACCCGGCCCCGATGTTCGAAGTTGTCGAACTGATCAAAACTCGCACAGGCCGGTGCTAACAAAACTACCTCATTTTGTTTTGCGTGTACATGGGCATGGCGCACGGCCTCACCCATCGTGACGCAGTGCACCAACGGAACTGCGCCTTCGAGCTGGCCGGCGATCTTGTCGGCAGCCGCGCCAATCAACAGCGCCGCCCGAGCTTTGTGGCCAAGCGCGGCGCGGAGCGGACGATAGTCGCTACCCTTGTCCTTACCGCCAAGGATGATCCAAAGACCGTGCGGGAAAGCTTCCACCGCTTTGAGCGCGGCATCCACGTTGGTCGCCTTGGAATCGTTGAAATACTCAACGCCGTCGAGGGTGCGCACGCGTTCCAGCCTATGCTCCACGCCGGGGAAGGTCTTGACGGCATCGGCGATTTGACTGGTGGTGGCGCCGGCCAACCGCGCCGCGCCCGCCGCCGCCAGAACATTCTCAACGTTGTGCAGGCCGCGAAGAGGAATCGCAGCAGCGTCCAGAAAAGGTTCGCCATCGAAGATCAAGCGGCCGTGTTCGAGCCACAGCCCCGGAGTGACAGGCCGCTGCAGGCTAAACCAAAGTGGGCGGGAGGGCATGGTAGCCGCATAGCTCACACACCAGGGGTCGTCCGCATTGAGAACGGCGTAGCCAGATTCGTCCTGCGTTTCAAACAGCCGCCGCTTGGCGCCGGCATAGACTTCCATTGAGCCGTGGCGGTCTAAATGGTCGGGCGTCAGATTGAGACACACTGCGATTTTGGCGCGGAAGTGAGCCACCGCCTCCAGTTGAAAGCTGGACAGTTCGAGCACATTCCACTGCCCGGCGCGGGAAGAACCCACCATCGCCGACGGAGGCATGCCGATATTGCCACCTACCTGCGCTCCAATGCCGGACGCGCGCAGAATATGGCCGACGAGTGACGTCGTGGTAGTTTTGCCGTTCGATCCGGTAATGCCGATCACCGGGCCAGCCAGGAAGTAACTGGCCAACTCAACCTCGGAGATCACCGGAATCCCGGCCCGCCGCGCCTCGATCAGCAACGGTGAATCGATCGGCACTCCGGGCGAAATCACCACTAGCGCATGACCCGCCGCGGCGCCGTCCGATTGCGGCACGAATGCGGCGGCGATCGAGCGCAGCGCCACGGCTGCGCCAGGAATCTCGGCGAGCGGGCGCGAATCCGAGGCGGTCACGCGCGCGCCGTGCAGCGCGAGCAATCCCACCGCGGCCAAGCCCGAGCGCGCCAGCCCGATGACGAGCACGCGCGCCCCGTTCAATTCCACCCCGGCCACCTGCATTCAGTCCTCTCGCTATCTCAGTTTCAAAGTAGTCAACGCAAAGAGCGCCATGATAAATCCCAGAATCCAGAACCGCACCACCACCTTGGTTTCATCCCAGCCAAGCGATTCGAAGTGATGGTGGATCGGCGCCATGAGAAACAGGCGCTTGCCCCGGAAACGGACGCTGGCCACCTGCAGGACCACCGAAAGCAGTTCGATCACGTACACGCCGCCGATAAACAGGAGCAGCACTTCCTGTTTGATGAGCACGGCCACCGTGCCCATGCCGCCGCCCAGCGCCAGCGCGCCGACATCGCCCATGAAGACGTCGGCGGGATGGCAGTTGTACCAAAGGAACCCGATCGAGGCGCCCACCATCGCGCCGCAGAAGATCGTCAGCTCCGCGCTGCCGGGCAAACGTTGAATGCCCAGATACTCGCCGAACTCACGGTGTGAAGTCACGTAGGTCAGCGCGGTCATGGCGGTGGCGGCGATGATCATCAACCCGATCGCCAGACCGTCCAAGCCGTCGGCGAGATTCACCGCATTAGCCGAACCGGCCACCACCAGAATCAGAAACACGAAAAAGAAGATGAACGCGAAGGCATACGTATAGGGGGAGCCCAGCCAGGCGTCGACCAACAGATCCGGTTTAAACGTCTTGAAGAACGGCACATTGATCGCGGTGGAGTAGAGGCCACGGGCGTGTAGCAGGATCAGCATGACCCCGATGCCGAAGGCGGCCAGAATCTGGAGCCCCAGTTTGGCGCGCGCCGTCAGTCCGAGATTTTGCCGCTTGGTCACTTTCGCGTAGTCGTCCCAAAATCCAATCGCCCCGTAGGACAGCAAGCCGAACAACGCCACCCATACATAGGGGTTGCGCAAGTTGGTAAACAAAAGCGTCGGGATCGCAATGGCGAAGATGATCAGGATACCGCCCATCGTGGGAGTGCCTTGCTTCTTCTGGTGCCACTGCGGCCCATCTTCCCGGATGTACTGGCTGATTTGAAACCGGCGCAGATGTTCGATCAGCAGCGGCCCAAACACGATACACAGCAGCATCGCCGTGAGACTGGCCAGCGCAGTCCGGAACGTTACATATCCGAACAGGCGCAGCGGGCCGAACAGATAGGACAACTTCTCATAGAGCAACCAATAGAGCATCCGTTATCCATTCTGACCCGCCGATTGAAAAAGTTGTTTTAGAAAAAAATGCGCGACGCCGGTCATAAGCAGTATTTGGCCGGCGCCGCGCTTTCCTTCGAGCACAGGGCCCGGTTCCGGCTGAAACCAGCCGGCCGGCAACCTTACCGAAAAAGCATTGAAAGCTCACCATGGCCTTGCGAGTAGCATTTCGCGCGCCAATCGTGAGGGCAAGTGAATCGCTGCCGTGGTTGCCTAAAGCCGCGTCCGCCTTGACACGGCGTGTCAAGGTTTCCACGCCGCAGGCTTGCGCTGATCGGCTCACGAAGCCCTCCCGGTAAAACCAAGCGCGCCTAGCGCGGCCCGCGCCACTTCCCGGTCATCGAAGTGGATCGTGCGGTCTTGCAGCACCTGGTAGTCCTCGTGGCCTTTGCCCGCCAGCAGAATGACATCACCCGGGCGCGCCTCTGCCACGGCCCGGTGGATCGCCTTGCCGCGGTCCGGTTCAATCTCGTGCTCCACGTCGGTTCGGCGCAGACCCACTAGCGCGTCGTTAATGATCGACAGCGGATTCTCGCTGCGCGGATTATCGCTAGTCAAAACGACAAAGTCACTGAGCTCGCCCGCGGCTTGCCCCATGAGCGGGCGCTTGGACCGGTCGCGATCGCCGCCGCAGCCAAACAAAGTAATCACTCTTCCCTGGGTGAGAGCGCGGGCGGCTTGAATGGCGTTACGCAGCGCGTCGCTGGTGTGAGAATAGTCAACCACCACCAGAAACGGCTGACCGTTGTCGATGCGCTCAAAGCGCCCCGGCACGGCGCGGCGCGCGGCAATAGCGGCGCAGATCGTTTCCGGCCCAATCCCATGCGCCAATCCGGCGCCGAACGCCGCCAGAATATTGTAGACGTTGAAGCGGCCGGCCAAACCGGATTGGACCGGCCACCTTCGGCCCAGCCACTCTACGTCAAAGCGGAGACCGGCAAAACCCATTTCAAGGTTGACGGCCCGCAACGCCGCGCCATCTCCAAAGCCGTACCAGAGGGGGCGAGTCTCGGCGCTCAGAGCGATCCGCTGAGCCCACGGGTCATCCTGATTCAGCACAGCGGTGTGCGGGGGCCGGGCATCCTGGCCGGCGAACAACTCACTCTTAGCGCCGAAGTACTTCTCCATCGTGCCGTGAAAATCCAGATGATCCTGAGTGAGGTTGGTAAACACGGCGACGGCGAAGTGCATCCCCCAGACACGGCCCAACGCCAAGGCGTGCGAAGAAATTTCCATGGTGGCGTGAGAGCCGCCGCGACGCCGCAGTTCATCAAAGAGCCGGTAGAGGTCAACTGACTCCGGCGTGGTATTCAAGGCCTTGCGAGTCTCTCCGGCCACGTGATACTCGATGGTGCCAACTTGACCGGTGATGTGTCCGGCCGCGCGCAGGATCTCATCGATCAGATAGCAGGTGGTGGTTTTACCGTTCGTCCCCGTGATGCCAGTCAGCACCAAGTCAAGCACGGCCGGGTAAAAACATCGTGACATCAGGGCCAGTGCACGGCGACCGTGCGGTACCGCAATCCACAGGCCGGGCAGGCCGGGTGGGGCGGCGGATTCAGAAAAGACCGCAGCCGCTCCACGTGCATAGGCATCGTTGACGAATTGACGCCCGTCGGCTTTGGCACCCGGAAACGCAAAGAAGCCCGCGCCCGGCGTGACCCGCCGCGAATCATACTCAAGGGCGGTTATGACTGTATGACGCACGGCGGCGGAGACATCAGGAAGGCCAGCTTCGTCAAGAAGCTGCCCCAAGGTATGCGTCATCGCGCGAACCTGACTTTGACCGTACCGCCGACTGCCAGGGCCGAGCCCGGGGGCGGCGATTGAGAGCGCACGAGCCCGGCCCCGGTCATCTGAACGGGCAGCCCTTGCTCGGCCGAAACCCGGACAACGTCGCGCTTGTCCATGCCATTGAAGTCTGGCACCGTCGGCCCGGTGACCACTTCGGTGGCGCTTGCGAGGAGCGGAGCAACCTCGGCCGGCACGGGAGCCAGGGAGGAAGGTGTCGGCGTGTTGGCCGCCAGATGCAGAGCTGACTCCGGCAGAACGGCCGCAGGCACATCGGCGGGCTCTCCGAGCATGTTGAGCGCCGCTTCGGCCACCGTGGCAAAGACAGGAGCCGCGCTATCGCCGCCAAATAGTTTGCCGCCGTTGAGAGTGACGACGACTACTACTTTCGGCGCGTTGAGCGGGGCGTAGCCCATGAAGCTGGAGGAGTAAAGCTTCACGTAACGCCCCGTCCGTGCGTCGACGGTTTGCGCGGTACCTGTCTTTCCACCTACGGTCCGGCCAGGAATCCGTGCCTTTGGGCCGGTGCCGAGCAGCACGACGCCCTCGGACATCTTGCGCATGTCCACTGCCGTGGATCCGCGAATGACGCGCGTCTTTGAGCTTTCCGGTTCCCATTCCACCGCGCCGTCCTGAGCCTGCTTGGACAGCACCAGTTTCGGTTTGATCCGGAAGCCGCCGTTGGCAAAGACCGAACAGGCCTGCGCCAATTGCACGGTCGTCACACCGATCTCATGACCGATGGAAACGTAGTACAACGAACTGGGCTTCCATTTGTCCAGCGGCCGGAGCAACCCGGCCGACTCTCCCGGCAGAGCGATGCCGGTCTTCTGCCCGAAACCGAAATCGTGCAGCGTCTGCCAGAGCCGCTCCTTGCGCAGCTCGATGCCCACGCGGATGGCGCCCACGTTGCTGGAAAGCCACAGCACCTTTTCCATGGGCATGACGCCGAAGGAGCCATGATCCTTGATCGAATCCTTCTTCGAATAGCGAAACTCACCGGCGCCGCAATCGATGGGCGAAGAAGCCCGCAGGTTGGTATGCTCCAAGGCGCCGGCAATGGAGATCATCTTCATCACCGAGCCGCCGTCGGGCGCGCTGCCCACGGCCCGGTGAATCCGTCGCGATTTGTCGGCTTCGGTCTTGATGGGCTGGCTGGGATTGAAGCTCGGATAAGCCGACATCGCGTAAATTTCGCCGTTGTGGGGGTTCATCACCATCAGCGAACCACTGGTGAATCCCTTTTCGACCACCGCCTTGGCAAGTTCACGGTCAGCCAGAAACTGGAGTTGCGAGTCAATGGTGAGCGTGACCTTCTTGCCCGGTTTTGGCTCGTGCAGCTCTAGAGCATTGACGTGGCGATCCTGCGAATCCTTCTGCATGCGGACCCAGCCAGGCTGGCCTTCGAGGTCTTTTTGCAGAGCCTGCTCAATGCCGGCGTTGCCATTCTCCTGGAAATCCACCGAACCGATGACGGCCGCGCCCAGTTCGCCATTCGGATAGGCGCGCCAGCTTTCCTGTTGAAAAGCGATCCACGACAGGTTGTCTTCCAGCGAGGAGGTCCGGTTGTTCTCGGCATCCACCCACGTTTTTAGCGCCTGATACTCGGAGGGCTCAGCCTTGCTCTTGACGCGCAGGAAAGCGCGGTGGCCGGCCCGGGCGTGCGCCAGTTCCGCTTGCAGCTTGGCCTTGTCCAGATGCAGCGTGCGCGCCAGTACTTCCACGGCTCCGGGCTCAGCGGCCGGAGTCAGCTTGCGAGGATTGAGAATCACCGACCACGCCGGGACACTGACGGCCAGATAAGCGCCATCGCGACTGCAGACCGGCCCACGCGGCGGCTGGAGAGAGAAATCCTCTTCCTGCTGCTTGTCGGCCTGAATCAGCAACCGGTCATGCGAGTAAGTTTGCAGCCAGGCGAGCCGGCCGAAAATGAGCAGCGCCCAAAGGAAGGCGGCGCGAGCCAACACCCGAATGCGCTTCAGCTCAGGCGCGGCGGCGTTGGGATCGGCCATATCTCAGCTCACTTCCGGGCAATCACTAGCGGTTGGAGGCGTTACGGGAATCCCGATCGATCTGAACTTCGTTCAGCTGCGCGATGCTCTCGGCTGTGGGCGGCCGGAAACCGAAATCATGGGCCATCTTTTCGATCCGATCCGGACTGGTCAGCCGGCTCTCTTCAAGAAGAACCACGCGCTCATGTTCCCGGAGTTCGGCGTTGCGCTGGCGCAATTGCTCGATCTGCATGCCACCAATGAGACCGTAGGCCTTAGGGAGCAAAAGGCCCACAGCCAGAACCACTACCGCGGCGGCAGCGCTCAAGCCCTTCCAGCAATCGGTGACCGCCGTAGGATCGTGCTGCCGCACGACGCGGGCATTATTGATCTCGCGCTTGTTCCAAAAAAGAATGTCTTCGTTCGGGAAGGCTCGAACCTGGCACTGCGAAGGGCGCGGGATCTCACGCTGCCAGGCGCCCTCTTCCATGCCCCACTCGTCCGGACCGTTCCACCGATCGGCCTCGTAAACTCCGCCCTGTCCTACCGGGTATACTGCCATGCTAGCCATGTGTGCTGTTTCTCCGAGCTCGCTCGCTCACTACGCCTAGACCATTTCCAACGCACGCAATTTAGCCGACCGCGCGGCGGGATTGCGGCGCACTTCTTCGTCCGTGGGCGGTACCACGTGACGGGTCAACAGCCGCGCGCTCTTCTCCCGCGCCAGCCGTTGAAAGGCCTGTTTGACTGGCCTATCTTCCAAACTATGAAAAGTGATAAAAACCGCACGCCCGCCGGGGCGACGCAAAACGTGGGGAAGAGCGCTCAGCAGCGCGTCTAATTCCTCCAGTTCGGCATTCACTGCCATGCGCAGAGCCTGAAAACTGAGGGTCGCGGGGTGAATACGCCCACGATCCATCGATGGCAAAGCCTGCCGAATGATGCCAGACAACTCTTTCGTAGTTCTGACAGGCCTTGCCCGCACGATGGCTCTGGCTATTCTCCGTGCCCTCCTTTCTTCGCCCAGAAGTAGTATCTGGACGATATCTCGCTCTGAATAAAAGTTGACTATGTCTCCGGCGGTGGACCCCTCTTCGTTGCGGCCCATCCGCATATCGAGGAGTCCCTCCTCCAGGATCGAGAACCCGCGCTGTGGAGTTTTTAATTGATACATACTGATGCCACAGTCCACGAGCACCCGATCCGCCGCCGGAATACCCAGTCGCGCGAGCGCCTCGCGCAAATCCGAAAACTTGCCAGGATCGAACGTCACCCGATCCCCAAACTCTTTCAGCCGCTCTCGCGCTATCTCCAGCGACTCCGGGTCGCGATCTCGCGCAATCAGCCGCCCACCGCCGGTAAGCCGCGCCGCAATGGCCGCGCTGTGCCCACCCAAGCCGGTGGTGCAATCCACCACGATGCTGTCCGGCTGCAGATCGAGATACTCGATCGCCTCGTCGAGCATCACCGGCTGATGGTCTTGCATACATCGCCGTTACCTGATGCCACTGGCGTGCAGCAGCGCCAGACCATCCACCAGGAGGTCCAGATTTGCGTTCATCTTCCGCTGCACCACCGCGTCCGTTTCCAGATCGAACGCGCCCTTAAAAAACGTCATGTGGGCCGAACTCTTCGGATTCATGCCCATCACATCCCTGAGCTTTTGCGGAAGTGAAATCCGTCCATTGCCGTCAATGTCGGACTCGCCGCCGGTATAGCTCGTCAACTTCTCAAAAGCAAGCAAGGCGGCCGCCGATTCAGTGCTCGCCGGCGTGCCCCTGAGCAGCGCCTCATTCAGTTTCCAGACCGACATCGGGTAGACCCGAGCCGTTTCCCGGTTCACGCAGGCCACAAAAACCTTTGTATCTCCGAGCGAATTGATGTACTTTACGTACTGAGCCGGTATGCGCAAACGACCCTTATCATCGATCGTGGCCTCAAGGGAGCCGCAACGTGGAGGATCAGGTATTGACCCGATCTGACCACCCTTTGCGCCCTCTTCGACCATTTTCTGACCACTTTCTGCCCTGGTCGACCACAACCGACCACTCCTGAATCTTAAGCGGTAAGCTCATTCCTGTCAACGGGTTTTCGTGTCTTTCTTCAACCGACCAGTTGGGTGTATTGGGTGGTGTGAAGGTATGATTGCACCACAATATATAGTGTGTGAAGCGGAATACGCCGGGCGTTTGGGTGTGCTGATCGGGCAACGCGGGGTGATTCATACCCTCAGCCCGGATGAGGGGGGCGGCATAGTACCCCTGAATGGGGCTACGGGGCCTCCGCAGGCCTGGGGATAAAGCAGCGGGTTTTCCAGACGGCGAGGGCGAAGGCCATGACGAGGTCGTCACTGTGGCTGCTACGGAAAGTATCCGAACCGGCGCGCGAGGTCCGGACACGAAAGGCTTCCATCTCGGCGCGCAGTTCTTTCAGACCAGCCATGCCGGGCTGACCGGACAGGGACTGGCTCATGAGGACGTAGCCGGCGTTGGACATCAGATCCTTCTTAGGGACACGCTCAATTCCACTCGCGTAGGAGCCCACCGCTCCCGAGGTGATGCCGATCGGCAAGATCAGGGCGCCGATTCTTTGTTTGCGGAGGATGTCGAGGAAGGGCTGACCGCAGCCGGTGGCGTCGACCAGAATCGTGACGTCGCGCGGGTCGCCGAGGTCGCGCACGATCCGGTTTAGGCGAGCGACGATGCTGTCATAGGAGACGTTGAGAGGGAACCGCTCGATTTTGCGGATAATCAGATGCGTTTCCGGGATCCATGCAAAGGTTACCGGATCGCGACGGCTCGTTAGACCAGAGATGCGCTCAATGACGACGGCGGCGGAAGGATTGGCTTTCTGGCCGACGTCAAAGCCGACATAGAAGCGTGAAGTCGGGCGGCCGTAAGAGAACTGTTCGGCGGCCTGGTAGCGTTCGAGGCCGGAGGCGGCGTCGAGGGCGTCGAGATCGAAGTAGGATTGGCCGGTGTAGCCGAAGTCGCAAAAATATTCACGTTTGAAGAGGGCGGGGCCGTGCAACTTGCGTTCTTCGTCGAGGAAGTCTTCACTAATGCGCGGGCAGTCTGGCGCAGTTACTTTGAACTTGGTCCAGGAGTTGCCCTCGGTCGACCACTCGTCGTAGAAGAAGCCGTTCCGATTGCGGGGTGTAGACAGGAGCCACACCGTGCCGTTGGAGGTGGCCAGCATGGGGCGCAACGCAAAGTAGAGCTCGTCGGGGACGTAAGCGGCTTCGTCGACGATGAGGAGCGAGACGGCGGAGAAGCCGCGGAGTGAGTCGGGCACGCCGGGGAGGGCGATGATGCGGGAGCCGTTGGGAAGGAGCAGTGAGTCCGGGTGGCGCGGGGCGCGGCGGTAGGGGATATCGAGTAATTTCGAAAAGTTGATGATTTTCTCGAGTAACTCCCCGGCTTGGCGACGGGTGCGGGAGGCGATCAGGACGAGGCAGGCAGCGTTGACGAGGGCATGATGGAGGGCCTTGATGGCTCCGGTGGTGGATTTGTCCCATTGGCGGGTGCAGCAGAGGACGACGCGGCGGGCGGGGGAGGCGAGGATTTCCTGTTGGGTGGCGTCGGCGGGGAACTGGAGGGTTTGGAGGGCGAAATCCGGGGCGGCGGCCGGAATATCTGGCGTGAGGTGAGCGGGGGTTGAGGGGTGGCGATTGATCTTGTAGGTGTAGTAACTGGTAACTCCGTCCTGGAGCTGGTTTCTGGGCTCGCGCGGGATTAATAGGTGACGCGCGAACGTGGATAGCATGAGTTATGGCTCGCCAAGACGAAGTTCACATTAAGAAGTAGGTTCGCTCCTCCGTATCTCTGTTTTTTGGAGAGTCTGGAGGTTCCGGAAGGCGCGGTCATATTGGCGGATTTGGGCGGCTTGGAAGCGTTGATAAGATGCCATGGCTCCGGAATCGACGTGGAGTTTTTCCAAGGCGAAGTGAGTGCGGGTTTCCGGCTCAAGAGCCTTGTAGATAGAGTCGAGATCGACCCGCTGGGCGTCCATGGCGTGATCGATGGCGGCCGCTTCGACGGCGGCGAAGCGGCGGAGGCGCCAGGTGGCAGCGATCATCTGGTCGACGAGGTCGACTTCGGGTTGGTTCGAAGGGAGGAAACGCTGGTAGTAGCGTTCTTGGAGGAGAGCGAATTCCTCGTTGGATTCGTGGTGCAGTAGCACGGCGCTGGAGTACATACCGTGCTTTTCGGCGTTGCGGGCCGAGCGGGCCTTGCCTTCGGGCGAAGTGGGGCCATTGGATTGAGCGCCGTTGGCGGCGGAGGTGAGTGAGCGGAGGTCTTGCATACGACACAAAGGTGGCAGAGGCGCTGAAAAGGGCGACACGTGGGTTTCGTGTAAGTGACTGAGGGGAAGCGAGAAATTAAATTTTTCTCTCAGGTGAATCGCACTATTGGCCCGTAAACTCCTGATAGGCTAAGAAGATCGCTTTCTCAACAGCATGGAGATCATCGACAATATCAACCGCCTGCTTGGCGACGACCTCAAGCACTCCATACTCCCTGGAGCGAAGCTCAGGATTGCGGCGTCTTGCTTCTCGATTTACGCCTACGAAGCGCTGAAGGCTGAACTCGAGAAAATCGACTCTCTCCAGTTCATCTTCACCTCGCCAACGTTCGTTCCGAATGAGGTCACCGACAAGGTTCGAAAGGAGCACCGTGAGTTCCATATCCCCCGCCTGGAGCGCGAGCGGGGCTTTTACGGCAGCGAATTCGAGATTCGGCTGAAGAACAAATTGACTCAGCGCGCGATTGCGAGGGAGTGCGCTGAATGGATGCGCCGCAAGGCGGTGTTTCGGTCCAACCACGGCAAGGCACCGATGCAGCAGTTCGTCTGTCTGCAGCAAACGGACGCGAATGCGGTCTACGCGCCGCTCCACGGATTTACCGCCGTCGATCTGGGCTACCAGCAAGGCAATGCGGTGTCGAATCTGGTCAACAAGATGGATGAGGCATCGGCCGCGGCGATGTACATTGGACTTTTCGATCAAATCTGGAGGGACGAGGAAAAGCTCAAGGACGTCACGGCTTTGATCTGCGAGCACATTGCGTCGGTCTATCAGGAAAACTCGCCGCAGCGAATTTACTTCCTGATGCTGTACAACATCTTCAGCGAATTTCTGGAAGACATCAGCGACGACGTTCTTCCCAACGATTTGACCGGCTATCAGACGAGCCTCATTTGGCAGAAGCTGTTCAACTTTCAACGCGACGCGGCCACCGGCATCATCAACAAGCTGGAAACCTTCAACGGTTGCATCCTGGCCGACAGCGTCGGCCTCGGCAAGACCTTTACCGCCCTCGCCGTCGTCAAATACTACGAGTTGCGCAACCGATCCGTACTGGTGCTTTGCCCCAAGAAGCTCTCCGACAACTGGAGCAACTACAAGGGGAACTTGAAGACCAACCCCTTTGCCAGGGATCGGTTCAACTACGATGTCCTTTGTCATACAGATCTTCTGCGCAGCAGCGGCTACTCCCTTGGTCTCCCGCTGAATCGGATCAACTGGGGCAACTATGACCTGGTTGTGATTGACGAGTCGCACAACTTTCGCAACAACGATGCGTTCAAGGACCGCGAGACGCGCTATCAGCGGCTCATGAATCGCGTCATCAAGGAGGGCGTCAAGACCAAGGTCCTGATGCTTTCGGCGACGCCCGTCAACAACCGTTTCAACGACCTGAAAAATCAGTTGGCGCTTGCCTATGAGGGCGACCCAGAGCGTCTCACCGGCCAATTGCGCTCGGAGAAGAACGTCGATGAGATCTTCCGCCGCGCTCAAGCTGCCTTCAATGCCTGGTCGAAGCTGGCCCCGGAAGCGCGCACGCCTGCGGCCATCCTTGAAGCGTTAGACTTCGACTTCTTTGAATTGCTCGATTCCGTCACCATCGCGCGATCCCGGCGGCACATTCAGACCTTCTACGACACGCAGGACATTGGACCCTTCCCAGAGCGGCTGAAACCTCTGTCATTTCACTGTCCGCTTACCCAACGGCCCGATGTCATTGGCTTCAACGATATCTTCAACCAGCTCTCACTCATGAAGCTCGGCGTCTACGCCCCCATCGGCTATATCCTTCCCAGCCGCTTGCCCAAGTATGAAGAGCTATACGACACCGAAATCAAGGGCGGGGACGTTACCTTCAAGCAGGAGGACCGTGAGCGAAGTCTGCAGACGCTCATGACGGTCAACCTGCTCAAGCGGCTGGAAAGCTCGGTGCAGGCCTTTCGGCTCACTCTGGAGCGCCTTCAGAACTTCCATCTCGCGACCCTGGCCAAAATCGAGAACTACCGCAACACCGGGCGCGATGCCGGTTTCACCGATGTCTCACCTGCGTTCGAGAACACAGAACCGGATGACGAAGAGGCGTTCTCCGAACGGGCCGATGAAGACGGCGGCGAAGAGATCGGCGGCAAAGTTCGCATCAGCCTTTCCGATATGGACCTGCCAGCCTGGGAGCATGACCTTCGCGCGGATCTGGCGATCATCCAAGCGCTGCTCGGCGAGATGCGGAAGATCACGCCAGCCGACGACGCCAAGCTGCAACATCTGAAGGGCCAGATCCTGGGCAAGCTGCACTCCCCCATCAATCCCGGCAATCGGAAGGTGATTGTCTTCACGGCCTTCGCCGACACGGCCAACTATCTGTACGACCAATTTGCCGCACAACTTCTAAAACAGGAAGGCATCCACTCGGCTCGCGTCACCGGCGCGGAGAATCCCAAATCCACGATTGGGCGCGGGCACGACTTCCAGTCCATCCTGACCATCTTCTCGCCGTTGTCAAAAGAAAAGGCCGCGCTCTTCCCTCAGGAGCCGCACGAGATCGATCTACTGATCGCCACCGACTGCATTTCCGAGGGCCAGAACCTTCAGGATTGCGACTACCTCATCAACTACGACATCCATTGGAATCCCGTCCGAATCATTCAGCGCTTCGGCCGGATTGACCGCATCGGCTCCCGGAACGCCTGCATTCAACTGGTCAACTACTGGCCAGATATCAGCTTGGACGAATACATCAACCTGAAGGAGCGCGTGGAGAGCCGTATGGTGATCGCGGACGTAACGGCCACCGGCGACGACAACCCACTCGATGGCCGCTCCAACGATATCTCGTATCGCAAAGAGCAGCTTCGCCGATTGCAGGATGAAGTGATCGAACTGGAAGACCTCAAGACCGGCGTTTCCATCACGGACCTTGGGCTGAATGACTTCCGCATGGATCTGCTGAATTACGTAAAAGCGAACGGAGACTTGGACGGCGTGCCCACCGGAATGCACGGCGTGGTTCCCGCCGGCCGCGAGCGCGGCCTCCTGCCCGGCGTCATTTTCGCCCTACGGAACCGTCACAAGGGCGTCAACCTCAACCAACTGAACCGGCTGCACCCTTACTACCTCGTCTATGTGGGCGACCACGGCGAGGTTATTGTTGGCCACACCGAGGTCAAGCGGTTGCTCGACCTGGTTCGATCCGCTTGCAAAGGATGCGGCGAACCCGTTCCAGAAGCCTATCAGCCGTTCAATCTGAAAACGCAAGACGGGCGGGATATGCAGCTTTACTCCGACCTGCTGTCTCGCGCCATTCGCTCGATCGCGGATTCCAAAGAGGAAAGGGACCTCGATACTCTCTTTACCGGGCCAAAGACCACGGCACTGGTGAACCCGATCGCGGGCTTGGATGACTTTGAACTGATCGCTTTTCTCGTCGTTCAAGATGCGGATGGCCTGGCGAAGTGAACCGGCCATGTAGCCTAGCCTATCCAAAGCCAGCAGCGCGATTCGGAGCCGGTTCGTCTCGTAGGCCAACGAATGTGCTCCGCGAACGCGGAGAGGGAGTAGAATCAAAGGTACATGAGCAAGGAATATATTGAGCAGCGGGACGGCAGCTACTACGTTTCTGGCACGCGCGTCTCCCTTGATTCGCTCATTCACGCATTCCGCCGGGGCGAATCTCCAGAAACGATCTGCCAGAATTTCGAGATCCTCGATCTGGAAGAAGTCTATGGCGCGATTGCGTACTACCTTGCCAATCAGGCCACCATGGATGCCTACCTCGTAAGCCAAGAGAAGAAGTGGACGGAGGGCAAGCGGGCTTCCGAGCCACTGCCAGCGAGTCTGCGGGAGAGGCTCGCGCGCGCCCGGGACGAGATGCACACCTCCAGCCCGTCATGAAGGTGCGGTTTCTGGCGGACGCCGATCTCAACAAGGCGATCGTGACGGGAGTATTGCGCCGGGAGCCCTCCCTGGATTTCCTGACGGCTCATGCGGCTGGATTGCGCGGCATGAAGGACCCCGCGGTTTTGGCGCTGGCGGCCCAACAACAGCGGGTGCTCGTCTCGCACGACGTTGGCACGATGCCCGGCCACTTCCGAAAGTTCAGGGAAGCGGGAAATTCCTGCTGCGGTGTTTTCCTGATTCGACAGAGCCTGGACATCGGAACGGCAATCGAAGAGCTTCTGCTTATCTGGTTGGTGTCGGCAGCGTCGGAATGGAACAATCGGTTGGAATGGCTACCTCTAAGCTCCGCTCCCTGAACCATGTTTGCTTATCCCAAGCAGGCCGAGTTCAACCGCCCGGTCCCCAAGAGCAAGATCTACGGATACGCGAAGCCCACCCGTGCGATTCGGGAGCGGTTCGTCTCTCAGGTCAGTGAGATCGTTTGGAAGTACAAGCTCGCCCCGGAAACCGTCAACCTTCCGGCCAAGCTGTCAGTGCATGAGATTCAAGTATTCGAGATAGCGCTGAAGACCGGCGAACTGGCGGAGGATGTTCTGCGGACCATGGACAAGGCGATCCCGTCGCTGCTGTTCTTCGAACTGACCTTCGAGGACCGCGTGAAATTCGCAGCGGCCTACAAACGCCCGAACGAGGCCAATAGCCGGAAGAACGTGGTGGAGGCCTACTTCGAGACGTCTTGGCAGCCGGCAAACCAGGCACGGCCCACCCTGCCCGTTGCGTTGGACCTCGCCGGCCTCTATGAGCAGATACTCCGCCAGCACATGCTCGCGAGCCCCATGGCGTTGGTGAGTCGGCCTGGGGAAGGGCTGCAAGCCATGGCGGATCGCGCCAGCCTGATCCGCTCCAAGGAAAACGAGTGCCGCCAGTTGGAAGCACGGATCAAGAAGGAGATCCAGTTCAACCGCAAGGTAGAACTGAATAGCAAGTTGCGTGCGCACCGTGCCGACTTGGCTCAGCTTCAGCAACAATAGTGAGGAACCGCCGACTCCCCGAAAACGAACATGGAAAAGCTCAAACTTCACACACCCGACTGCATCAGCGAGAACGTTGCCAAGCTCGCCGAGCTCTTTCCTTCCTGCGTCACCGAAGCGCACGACGACAAGGGCAACCTGATCAAGAGCATCGACTTCGACCAACTTCGCCAGGAACTATCTGATCGCGTTGTGGAGGGCCCGCGCGAACGCTATCACCTGGACTGGCCCGGCAAACGGGAAGCCATTCTTGCGGCAAACGCTCCAATTGCCAAGACGCTTCGGCCTTGCAGGGAGGAGAGTGTGGATTTCGATTCCACCAAGAACATCTTCATCGAGGGCGACAACCTGGATGCGTTGAAACTCCTGCAAGAGACCTACCTGGGCAAGGTCAAGTTGATCTACATTGACCCGCCGTACAACACGGGGAACGATTTCATCTACGATGATGACTTCTGCGAGGATGCTGAAGCGTACTTTGAGCGGTCTCAACAAGCAGATGAGACTGGCAACCGAATGGTGGCCAACACTGAAGCTAACGGCAGGTTTCACTCGGATTGGCTGACAATGCTTTACCCGCGCTTGCGACTGGCAAAGAACCTTCTTAGCCCTGATGGAGTCATCTTCGTCAGCATTGCAGATCATGAAATCCACAATCTCCGCGCGGCGATGAACGAGGTCTTCGGCGCTCAGAATTTCGTTGCAACAGTAATATGGCAGAAGGTGTACTCACCGAAGAACACGGCACGCCACTTTTCTGAGGACCATGACTACATCGTTGTCTATGCGCGAAATGCCGAACATTGGCGACCATATCTTCTTCCAAGAACGGCGGAAATGGAAGCGCGATATACGAATCCTGACAATGACCGCCGTGGCCCATGGAAGCCTGGCGACCTTTCCGCGAGGAATTACTACAGTCAAGGCACTTATCCGATTACTTGTCCCTCCGGCCGAGAAATTTCTGGGCCGCCATCAGGAACGTACTGGCGTGTTTCGGAAGCCAAGCTTAAGGAACTAGATGCAGACCGGCGAATTTGGTGGGGTGAGGATGGCAATAACGTTCCTGCCGTGAAACGATTCTTGAGTGAGGTCAAGCAGGGGCGAGTACCTCAGACGTTATGGACCTATGAGGAAGTCGGCCATACGCAAGAAGCAAAAAAGGAAGTTATTGCTGCGGTCCAATTTCCAAATTCGGATTCTGTTTTCGACACGCCTAAGCCGACTCGACTTCTCCGGAAGATCCTGCAGATCGGAACTTCCCGAGATGACGAAGCGATTGTGATGGATTTTTTTGCCGGTTCCGGCTCCACTATGCATGCGGTCTTTGCCCAGAACGCAGAAGACGGCGGAAACCGTCGCACGATTCTCGTCCAATTGCCGGAATCTCTAGATCCCATTGCGCAGGGAGAGAGCCAGCTCGGGACCATCGCTGATATTTGCCGCGAGAGAATTCGTCATGCGGGGGCCCGGATAAAGGAAGGAGAGCGGACTTACTGCCCCGGGCCTTGATATTGGGTTCCGCGTGCTCAAGGTGGACTCGACCAGCATGAAAGATGTTTACTATTCGCCAGACGAGTCGAAGCAAGGCGAACTTCTCGCCCAGGTCGATAACCTCAAAACTGACCGCACCCCGGAGGATCTATTGTTCCAAGTGCTGGTGGACTGGGGCGTGGACCTTGGCTTGCCCATCGCGCAAGAGACCATCGACGGCAAGACCGTCTTCTTCGTCGATGGAAACGCGCTGGCCGCCTGCTTCGACCAAGACGTAACTGATGATCTGGTGAAGGAGATTGCTAAGCGGAAACCGCTCCGCGCCGTCTTCCGCGATAGCAGCTACAGCAGCGATTCGGTAAAGATCAACGTCGAGCAGATCTTCAAGCTCCTCGCTCCGTCCACGGAGATCCGGTCCCTCTAACGAATCCGGTAGACCAAATGAAGCTTAAGTTCAAAACACAGGCGTTCCAGACCGACGCGGTCACGGCGGTGGTCGACTGCTTCCAGGGCCAGCCGCTTGGCGGCGGCGTTGTCTACCGCGTCGATCCCGGCCGCGAACTGAACCCGGCACAGCCTTCTTTACCGAACGTTGAGTACACCGGCTTCAAGAACAGTGACCTGGCCATTCCACACGCGGAAGTCCTGAAGAACATGCAAGCAATTCAGCAGGGCCAGAACCTGACGCTGTCCGAAGCGCTGAAGCGAACTGCCGTGTGTGACTTCAACCTCGATGTGGAGATGGAGACCGGCACGGGCAAGACCTACTGCTATATCAAGACGATGTTCGAACTGAACAAGCGCTACGGCTGGAGCAAGTTCATCGTCGTAGTGCCGAGCATCGCCATCCGCGAGGGTGTCTCCAAATCGCTCGAAATCACCGCCGAACATTTTCTGGAGCAGTACGGCAAACGCGCCCGGTCCTTCATCTACAACTCCAAGCAGCTTCACAACCTGGAGAGCTTTTCTTCCGACGCCGGAATCAACGTGATGGTGATCAACGTCCAGGCGTTCAATGCGCGCGGCCAAGACGCCCGGCGCATCTACGAGGAACTGGACGACTTTCAATCGCGCCGCCCCATCGATGTGATCTCCCGGAACCGGCCTATTCTGATTCTGGACGAACCGCAGCGGATGGAGGGTGCTAAGACCCTGGAATCGCTGAAAGAGTTTAGCCCGCTGATGGTTCTGCGCTATTCAGCAACGCACAAGCAGGAACACAACAAGGTTTACCGGTTGGATGCCCTGGACGCCTACAACCAAAAGCTGGTGAAGAAAATTGCCGTTCGCGGAATCTCCGTGAAGGGCCTGGCCGGCACCAACGCCTACCTGTACCTGGAATCGATTGAGATCTCGACCACGAAGCCGCCCGAAGCGCGGGTGGAAATCGAGATTCGGCAGAACAGCGGCATCAAACGCGTGCTGCGAAAGGTGGGCAAGAAGGACAACCTCTTCGATCTGTCCGGCGGCCTCGATCAGTATAAGGGGTTCGTCGTTGCGGATATCAGCGCGCTGGACAATACCGTGCGTTTTACGAACGGTGCGGTCCTTCATGCCGGTGAAGCTGCCGGGGACGTGACAGAGTCCGCGCTACGCCGGATTCAGATCCGCGAGGCCATCCGGGCCCATTTCGAAAAGGAGCAGGAGCTTTTCGCGCAAGGGCTGAAAGTGCTCACGCTGTTCTTCATCGATGAAGTTGCCAAGTACCGCTCCTACGACGACACAGGCGAACGTCCCGGCGAATACGCGCAGATCTTCGAAGAAGAGTACAACCTCCGACTGAATGAAGTACTGACGCTAGAGGACTCGCCTTACAACCGCTATCTGAAGGGTATCCAGACATCGAGCACCCACAACGGCTATTTTTCCATCGATAAGAGAAGTAAGCGTTTCGTGAACCCCAGCACGGGAGCGCGGTCCACTGAGGCGGATGACGTGGACGCCTACGACCTGATCTTGAAGGACAAAGAACGGCTGCTATCGTTTGAAGAACCCGTCCGGTTCATCTTCTCCCACTCGGCTTTGCGCGAGGGCTGGGACAACCCGAACGTCTTCGTCATCTGCACGCTGAAGCACAGCGACAACACCATTTCCCGGCGGCAGGAAGTGGGGCGCGGCATGAGGCTCTCCGTGAATCAAAACGGCGACCGCATGGACGACCCGGCCACGGTGCATCAGGTGAACGTGCTGACCGTGGTGGCGAGCGAAAGTTACAAGGATTTCGTCACCGGCTTGCAGCGCGACATTAGCGCCGGTCTTTCGGCCCGGCCCCTCAAAGCGGACGAGGCATACTTCAACGGCAAGGTTCTCAAGACCGAGTTTTCCGGCGAGACCAAGGTCACTCCGGCCATGGCGAAGGCCATCTACCGCTATCTGGTCAAGAACGACTATACGGACGATGGCGACCGCATTACCTCCGCCTACCATGACGCCAAACGCGAAGGCACGTTAGCGCCATTGCCTGCGGATTTGGCGGACTGGGCTCCCCAGATTTATCGCCTGATCGACGCGGTATTCAGTGACGCGCAGCTACCGGCCATCGAAGATGGCCGCAAGGGCAAGGCGAATCCGCTGAACGCGAACTTCCACAAGAAGGAGTTCCAGGATCTGTGGGGGCGCATCAACCGCAAGGCGGCGTACACGGTGCACTTTGAGACGGCGGAGCTGGTGACGAAGGCGGTGGCGGCGCTCGATGCCGAGCTCAAGGTCACGCCATTGCAATATACGGTGCAGCGCGGCGAGCAAACGGACACCGCCAGTTATGACGCCCTCAAAAAAGGCGACACGTTTCGCGTGCAGGAAACAAAGACGGATCGCCTTAAAACGTCTGTTCATTCCGCCGTCAAGTACGATCTTATCGGCAAGCTGGCGGCGGAAACCAAATTGACGCGTTCGACGATTGGCACGATTCTCCAGCGTATGCGGCCCGCCGTCTTCAGCCAGTATCGGACGAACCCCGAGGACTTCATCCGCAAGGCGGCGCAATTGGTCAACGAGCAAAAGGCTACGGTGATCGTCGAGCACCTGGCGTACGATCCCGTGGAAGACGCCCACCACATCGACATCTTTACCGAGAAAAAAGAGGATCTCAGCCGCGGACTGAAGGCGAATCGCCATATCTACGATTACGTCTTCACAGACTCAGAAATCGAACGGCGATTTGCCCGGGAATTGGATACCGGAACCGACGTGGAGGTCTATGCCAAACTGCCCAGGGCCTTCTTCATCCCAACGCCCGTTGGCAACTACAACCCCGACTGGGCGATCGCCTTCAAGCAAGGCTCCGTCAAGCACGTGTATTTCATCGCCGAGACCAAAGGCAGCCTCTCGTCGATGGATCTGCGGAAGATCGAGGACAGCAAGATCGAGTGCGCGCGTCGGTTCTTTGCCAAGATCACGTCGGATCAGGTGAAGTACGACGTTGTGGATAGCTACGCGAAGCTGATGGAACTCGTCAAGTAGATGTGTGGTTCAAACATGGATGGGGGCAGTGGCTAGCGACGTTCTAACGACGTTACCAGATAGACATGGCAGATTGATTGATTTGGGCAGGGCGCTGAGTCCGGCTGCCTAACCGCTTTTGGGGTTCAAGGGGATTGGGCCATTCCGGGGACCAAAAACCGCTCCCTTATAGTTTCCAAGAAAGGGAAATGAGAAAGAAGGGATTTCCACAGTCGTCGCAAACCGCGGCTGTGGAAAACGCTCGCGGACCT